>CAYLZW010000001.1:0-79732 GCA_964388085.1 uncultured Myxococcales bacterium
GTGAGGGTGAGGGTGAGGGTGAGGGTGAGGGTGAGGGTGAGGGTGAGGGTGAGGGCGAAGGTGAGGGCGAAGGCGAGGGTGAGGGCGAGGGCGAGGGCGAGGGCGAGGGCGAGGGCGAAGGCGAGGCAGCCTGCGGTGACCTGACCCTCGAAGGCTGCTGCAGCCAGGACGGCAGCGAAGTGGTCTGGTGCGAGGGCGGCACGGTTCGCTCGCAGGCCTGTGCCGCGAATGAGTTCTGCGGCTGGAGCTCCTCGGGCTTTTTCGATTGTGCGGCAGACGCGCTGCCGACCTCGCCGGCAGCTTCGGGACTACCGCCACTGTGGTGCCCGGCCATCGCCGCCCCCTGCAGCGGGTGCACGAGTGGACAGGTGTGTTTCAATGGCAGCTGCGTTGATCAGCGCGACTGCTTCGGCACCATGGATTGCTTCGACAACTGCCTCAGCCAAGGCCTGCGGCCCCCGTCGCTGAGTGAGGTGTCGGATGATTCGACCGCGGGCGTCGGCGTGATCTCCCTCGTCAACGATCCGCGCACAACCTTCGCCGTCCTCGACGACGGCGCGGGGCTCGTCAGCACGGCCGCGCAGAACATCATCGCTTACCGCAATGGCGCCGACGGCGTGCTGGGGACCAGCGACGATCAGCGCATCGACTCCATCTCGGAGCTCGACGCCATCTCTCAGGTCGGACCTGCCGCGATCGAGGCGCTCGCCAGCTATGCCATCGCCGAAGGGTACGCGGTCACCTGGGGGACCATCTCCGACTGCCACCACACCTGCGTTCAGATCGTCTCGGACGCCGACTTCCCCGCCTATGGCGCGATGGCGGAGTGCGCCCTCGGCTGCGGCGACAACCCGGACCTGTTGTGCGTCGCCGACAACTGCGCCGATGAGGCAGCGGAATGTCGTTATCCAACGACGGGGACCGGCAGCTGCGGCGATCTCCTCGACTGCGAGCAGGCGTGCTCCCTCGGGGACGGCGCCTGTGTGCGCGCGTGCAGTGAGCAAGCAGACCGCGACGCCCAGCAGAAGAGCGAGGCCTTCCTCTATTGCATCCTGGACGCCTGCGCGGGCTCGACCACACCGGACACGTGCACATCCAACGCCGTCGCCGGCCCTTGCGCTTCCTACCTGGGGGCTTGCGAGCTCGATTAGCGCGTGCGCTCAGACCTTCGCGGGCTGCCGCGTCCACTCCTCGAGGTACTGGGGCAGCATCTTCCGCCACGTGGTCCAGTCGTGCGGGTACTCGACGCCCCACGGGTCCACGCGGTTCGGGATGCCCTTGCTGCCGAGCACGTGCGCCATGGCCCAGCTCTCGCCCATGTTCTCGGCGCGGCCGGCGCCCGAGGCGAGCAGGATGAAGCGCTTTCGCAGCTCGTCGAGGTGAATGCCATCGAGCGTGGGCACGAACTGGAGCGGTGAGGAGACGAAATATTCCTCGTTGTAATGGTCGCTGCCGAGGAAGCGCAGCAGGTTCCAGGTGCCGCTCATACCGAGCGCGCGGTGGAAGATGTCGGGGAAGCGACAGGTGACCGCGACGGCGTGGAAGGCGCCGATGGACGAGCCCGTGGCCCAGAGCGGGATGTCGTCCTGCTGACAGTCCTTGCGGATGGCCGGCACCACCTCGTGCTTCACGTACTGGTGGAACTGGTTGATGAGCCACATGCGGTGCTGTGGGCTGCCCTCCTGCTCGAGCATGGCGCGGCCGGCGACGCTGTCGCACGAATAGACCTTGATGCGACCGGCCGCGAGCAGAGGCTCGAGCACATCGACGAGGTGAAAGCGGTAGATCTCCTCCGCGTCGCCGCCCGCCGTCGGGAACACCAGGATGGGCTGGCCGAAGTCGCCCCAGCGCACGAGGGTGGACTCGCGCTGCATGCGCGGGGAATACCAACGAGACTTCTCGAACGAGCTCATGCGTCTTCTCGCTCCCGAACGCGGGCGGGTGGGGGCGCGGACGTGCTGGCCGCCGTGGCCCGGTCCGCGCGCCACTCCTGAATGCGCGAGAAGAACAGCTCCGTAAACGGCTCGACCTCGTGGGCCGGGTAGAGCGCGGCGACCTTCTCGCGGATGACGTCCTTGGCCTCGCCGCTGCCGAAGAACTCGCTGGCGACCTCCTCGAGGTGCGGCAGGTGCTTGTGGCAGAACTCCTCGAAGCGCGCGGTCTCGAACTTCTCGTCGGCGAGGGCCGCGTAGGCGTCGAGCTTCTCGGCGTAGGTGCGCTCGCTCCGGGCGATCTCGTAGTACGGGTCCCAGTTGACGCACCGACGCATGGGCCGCTTGGTGGCCGCGCAGAACACGCTCCAGCGGATGTACGCCATCACGAGCCAGGGGAAGTGATGGTGCAGGCTGGTCACCTGCGAGTCCGGGCAGGCGTTGGCGAAGTCCATGGGGTGCCAGACGCCGTCCTTGCGCAGCGACTCGCAGCTGTTGAACTCCCAGCCGAAGAACGAGTTGATGGTGAGCGTCACCTTGCGCAGGTGGTCCTTGTCGGCGGCGCTCAGCTCGGGCGCGTCCTTCCGGTAGCGGTCGTGCAGCGGCTTGTCGGGGTCGTAGCTGACGTGGCGCACCTGCGGGCCGAAGCCGATGCTGCGCACGAAGGCGTCGTAGGGATGCACGGCCGCCTGCACGTGCATGACGTTCGCGCCGCTGTCCTCGTAGGCCTGGCGCAGCGCCTTCTCGTCGTCACACTTGCGCACCGAGCGCCAGCCGCCACCGTCGTAGGGCTTCACGAACAGCGGGTAGCCGACCAGCTCACCGAGGCGGCCGATGTCGAACAGCTTGGCGTACTGCGACAGCGTCGGCTTCAGGTCCGGGTTGTCGGTGTTGTAGTCCTTCGGCGGCAGCATCCAGGTCTTCGGCACCGGCATGCCGAGCTGCATCATCGCCGTGTAGGCGGTGTGCTTCTCCATGGACTGCAGCGACCAGGGGTTATTGAAGACGTAGAGGTCGTTCATGACCACGGCCTTCTTGATCCACTCGCGCGAGGTGTGGAACCAGTGCGTCAGGCGGTCGATGACGACGTCGTACTTGCAGTCGCGCTCGAGATCGAAGGGCTCGATGAACACCCGCTCGACGTTGAAGCGCAGCACGTCCCCGCTCCCGCCATCCGCCGGGATGCGCAGATCGAGGCGGCGCATGATGTGTTCGTAGGCCGCGGGCCAGCAGATGTCCGCGCCGAGCGACAAGCCGATGTTCCGAACGATCTCAGCCACGGTGCTACCCTCACTCGTAAATCATCATCAACGGACCGGGGAAGAGCCACGACAGGCCCTCGCGCGATCGATCGCGCCAGTTCTCCCAGTTGTGCCCGTCGCGCGCCTCGACGAAGCGCACCTGCATGCCGGTCTCGTCGAGCAGCGGCACCAACGAGCGGTTCTCGTAGATGAGCGACTCGTACACGCCGCAGCTGACGAACACCTTCTCGCTCACGGCCGAAGGCTCGTCGCGAAACGCGTTCATGAACTTGACCACGGGATCGAAGAGCGGCCCGCGGTGGTTGTTGTTGCCGATGTCGGTGAACGCGAACGATCCCGACTGCAGGAGCAGGCGCCCCCAGAAGTCCGGATAGCGATGCGCCGTCGACAGCGCAGCGACGCCACCGAAGCTCGCGCCCATGAGGCAGCGACCGCGCGGCGTGCCGAAGAGCGGCAGGCGGGCCTCGAGGTGCGGCGCCAGCTCCTCGGTGACGAAGCGCGCGTGGCGCTCGTCGTTGGCGTACTCCTTCAAGCGATCGGGCGAGTCGATGAAGCAGGCCACCAGCGCCGGGATCTCGACGCGCTCGATGAGGTTGTCGAGCACGGTCTTCATGCCGGCGTAGTTCAGGTAGTCGGAGCCGTCGTGCACGACGAGCAGCGGGTACTGCCGCGTGCGCCGGAAGCGCGCCGGTAGATACAGGTGGCCCCCGCGCGTGCCGCCGAAGGCCTGGCTGTGCATCGAGAAGGGCTCGAGCGTGCCGGGCCGCGACATGCGGTTCGGGCGCGCCCACTCGGGCAGCTCGTAGCCCTCGCCTTGCAACACCGAGTTGGCGCCGAAGGGGTCGCGCGCGCTGTGCGGGTTCAGCGGGTCGCGGATCCACTCGTTGTGCTCGCCGCGGCGCACCTCGAGCTTGTACTCGACGCGCGAGCGCGGCGGGATCTCGACGTCGATGTACCAGACGTTGGTGCCCTCGATGCGCCGGAGCGGCTGCGCGGTCTCGAGCCCGAAGATGAAGTGCCGCAGCTTCACCTCGTCGGCCTCGCCGCGCCACACGAAGGTCGCGTTCTTACCCTCGACGATGGGGAACTCGCGCCCCTTCATCCAGGCGTCGACGTCGATGTCGGGCGCCCCCTTGATGAGCTCGCGGATGACGGTGGTCATGACGGCCGCTCCGTCAGGCGAGCGCGCGCGCCGCTCTGCTCGTCGAGGACCACGAGGCCTTCCTGGCGCAGCGGCTCACAGCGGCCGTCCGCGGCGAGGTGCAGCACCTGGTTCGGCCGCTGCCAGCGCCCCCCCGGCGCTTGGTTCTCGTCGTAGGTGACGTGCGCGCCCTCGGGGAACGCGAGGCACACGGCCGGCGCGGCGCGGCCCGCGAGCACGCTGACGCGCTCCGGATCGTACAGGCGCAGGCGCGTCTCGGGATGCGGCAGCACGACGACGCCGGGCACGATGCCGAGCCCCTCGTCGAGGACCTCGGAGGCGCCCGGGCCCTGCGGCGGCGAGTCGTGAAAGAGCACCACGCGCTCGCTGATGGTCATGGCGCCGGCCGACCAGGCGAAGATGGTGTGCTGCCCGATGAGGTCCTTGAGCCCGAACAAGCGCAGCCGGTTCAGCATCGACACGACGTGGCCGCCCGCGATGCACAGGGCCCGACACTGTCCGAGGAGCTCGCGCAGCTCGTCGCGGTGGGCGCGCACCGAGGGCCGCTCGAGGGGCGTCAGCGCGGCGTCGAAGTCGGCGTGGACGCGCGCGCACTGCGCCAGGTGGTACGCGTCGAGCGCGCGGATGGCGGCCAGCGAGGCGCCCTCCTCCTCCGCGAGCACGTCGGGCGGCGCGTGCCGCTGGCGGATGACGTGGTTGGCGGCGAGCTCGTGCTCGAGGCGGATGCGATAGAAGTCCTGCTTGTGGCGCAGGTTCGTCTGCTTCTCGCGATGCGCCCGTGACAGCTCTTCGTCCTCGGCGAAGACCTGCTCGGCGCGCTGGTAGAGCCGCAGGTTGACGGACTCGCAGTCGAGGTGCTGGCGCAGCGCGGCGTCGTCCTCCTCGCGGTCCTGCCAGCCGGCCGTGATGAGCGCCATGGGGCCCTCGACCTCGAGCTCCTCGACGACGTTGCCGAGCGTCGCGTCGAAGCGCTGGGCGCCGAGCAGCACGATGGAGCGCGCCTTCTGGGCGCGCGTCGCCCGTGGGGCGGCGGAGGGAGGGGCGGCGGTACGAGCGGGGTTCGACAACGGAGCTGTCCTCACGCGGGCGTCTCGAGCGGCGCGCTTCAGGCGGCGCGGACCTTCACGGTGCGCCCCGTGACGTCGAGCATGCGGCGCAGCTCGTCGTAATCAGGGTGCTTCATCCGGATCCACGCGTTCGCCATGTAGCCCGCGCCGACAGGTTGCGTCGGCGTGCCCGCGGGAGGCAAGCAGGCGTCGATGATCCAGGGCGAAAAGGCACGCTCGATCTCACCGACGCCCTCGTAGCCCATGATGCGCCCGTCCCGCTCCGGACGAAGCGCGACGATGCCGGCCGCGTAGCGCCGCGAGAGCGACTGCTTGGTCACGCCCCACACGACGGCCTCGGCCCAGTCCCGGTAGATGTCGAAGTCGTTGGCGGCGCAGTAGAGGTCCCACGCCCCGACGCCCGGCGGACGGCAGCCGATCTCGCTGAACTTGAGGCCCTTCGGTCCGAAGAACCACTCCATGTGCGTGGCGCCGTTCTGGATGTCGAGCGCGGCGAGCACCTGGCGGCCGAGCGCCTTCACCTCGTCGTAGCCGGGCGCGGAGTCGACGCGGTTGGTGGCGATGAACTGCGGGCTGATCCAGCGCGTGCGCATGGCCTCGAGCACGCCCGGGTAGTAGTGGCAGACGAACTCGTGCGCGACCTCGCCGCCGATGGTGATGGTGTCCCAGAAGCCCTCGTGCCCCTCGATGAACTCCTCGACGGCGACGCTCTTGCCCTGCGGCACGCCGCACTCGACCAGCGCCGTGACGAGCTCGCCCTCGTCGTCACAGCGATAGGTGGCCGCCGCGCCCGCGGCGTCGCGCGGCTTGACGATGACGGGGTAGCCGACCCGCTTGGCGAAGTCCTTGATCTCGGCGACGTCGCCGGAGCCGATGGACTGCGCGCACGGCACGCCCGCCTTGCGCAGCGCGTCCTTCATGGACGGCTTGTCGCGACACAGGAACGTCGTCTGCACGCTCGTCCCCGGGATGCCGCACGCCTCCCGCACCTTGGCCGCGCACATGACGTGCGCCTCGACGACGGCCTCGAGGCGGTGCACCGTCACCTTCTTCTGCAGCGAGCGCACCACCGGCTCGACCTCGGCCGGGTTCGTGACGTTGCCGACCTGCTCGTAGTGAAACAGCCAGTGCCGCAGCTCGTCGTCGAGCGCCGCTTTGGGCCGCTCCCCGATGCCGGTGACGCGAGCGCCCGCGGCGTGCAGCGCGCGGACGAACTCCCGCTGGTTGCGGGGGAAGCAGGGCTCCAGGAAGATGACGTCGACCGACATGGGATGCTCCGAGGAGCACTAGGCTAACGAGACTACCGGCGGACGCCAGGGGCATCCTTGGGTCTCGTCCCCGGTTTTCGGGCTGCCGGCTACCGGTCGCCGTCGAAGGTGAACCGCCCCGGGTTCGCCGGAGGCTCGTTTGTCTGAGTCAGGCCGCTGCCCTCTGCATGGTCTGACTCTCGTAGAAGGCCGCCTCATACTCCGCTGGTGGCACATAGCCCAGGGGAGCGAGGAGGCGGCGGTTATTGAACCGATCGACCCACTCGAACGTCGCGACCTCGACGGACTCGAATGTGGGCCATGCTTTTCGCTGCTCGATGACCTCGGTCTTGAACAAGCCGATGACGCTCTCGGCCGTGCTTCCCGCTGTCTCGACGTGGATGTGAACCGGCTCGCTCCCCTCATTCGAGGCGACAACGGCCGACGGCGACGGCGCTTGCGCAAACTTTCCCTGTGCTGCCGGCTCGTCGGGGTCCCTAGACCGATCCCATGTCGGCTGTTGTCACTCGGCTGGTCGCCCCCCTCGTCGCTGGGCTGCTGCTCGCGACGAGCGCGCGTGCCGCCGAGACCGATCCGTACTACGCCTGGCTGCACCCGCCGCGCGACTCCACGGCGGCGCTCAACCGCGCGCTGAACCGCTTGCTGAACGGGGCGCTCCACGACGTAAACCACTCGTGGGGATGGCAGGAGCTGAGCTGCGCGGAGGTCACGGCCGAGATGGCGCACCCCCTCTTGCGCACGGGGATGTGGTTCTTCGTCGGCGCCATGGACGGCAACGGGCTCGACTACACGCCGCGCTCGAACACGGAGTACGTCGAGCAGCACCGGCCGCGCAGCATCTACCGGGACGGGTTCTGGTGGCGCCTCGGCTTCCTCGTGCCGCCCGACCCGACCATGTCCATCGCCGGTGTGCACTTGAGCTTCGACAAGCTCGGGCACTTCTTCATCGACGGTCACCAATATTACGTCGCCTTTCACGACGGGCTCGCCGAGGGGCGCTCGCAGAACGCCGCGCGACAGAGCGCGATC
Source organism: uncultured Myxococcales bacterium (assembly GCA_964388085.1). Classification (GTDB taxonomy): domain Bacteria; phylum Myxococcota; class UBA727; order UBA727; family CAYLZW01; genus CAYLZW01. Next base: position 7,720 of record CAYLZW010000001.1, read on the forward strand.
GTCGACGGCATCCGCTCGGAGACCTACATCCAGGGCAATGCCATCTCCGGCGTGTTCTCGTACGCGGATCTCGAGGCCAACTGGCAGGGCTTCGTCTTCTATCGCGCCCTCTGCGACGGAGAGCAGCCGCTGCTCGTGAAGCAAGACGACGGCTGGCGGCTGCGCGAGCCGCTGGACCTGGCGGACTACGTGAACCCCTGCTGGGACGAGTCCTACTACACGTCGTCCTTCGACCCGCGCGTCGGCAAGGGCGTGAAGCGCGCGCTGCGCGACTATTGCGGCGTCGAGCAGGAGCCGTACGTCGCCGAGCTGCGCCGGCGCTACCGAGAGCGCGGTTGCACGAGCTTCTCGCACGCGTTCCTCGATGAGCTCGCGGCGCACGGCAAGCTGCCCGATCGACACGAGTACACAATCGAGGCGGTGTGCGAGGCGGCGGCGCCCGCGCCCCGCTGAGCGAGCCGGGCCGAGCGCCGACGACCTGCGGATCGAGAGCCGGTTTCCCGCCGCGACGGAGGACGGTGCCCTCGTCGTGTGTGTATGCTGCGCGCCGCATGCCTCTCGCGCTCCTGTTGCTGCTGCCCTTCGCCGGCAGCGTCGTCACGCTCTTTTTGCCGACCACGTCGCGCACCGCCGCCGCGACCTGGGCGGGCGTCGTGTCGAGCGTGGCCGCGGTGGGCGTGCTCTGGCAGCTCCCTCGGGTGAGCGCCGGGGGCGTCGTCCGGCAGGAGATCCCATGGGTACCCTCGGCGGGTCTCGACCTCGTCCTGCGCATGGACGGCTTCGCCTGGATGTTCGCGGTGCTCATCACCGTCATCGGCGCGCTCGTCTCGCTCTATGCGCGCTACTACATGTCGCCCGAAGATCCGGTGACGCGCTTTTACGCGGCCTTCCTCGCCTTCCAGGGCGCGATGCTCGGCGTCGTCCTCTCGGGAAACCTCGTCCAGCTGGTCTTCTTCTGGGAGCTCACGAGCCTCGCGTCGTTCTTGCTCATCGGCTACTGGTATCACCGCTCGGACGCACGGCGGGGGGCGCGAATGGCGCTGCTCGTCACGGGCGCGGGCGGCCTCGCGCTCTTGGGCGGCGTCATCATCATCGGCCACGTCGTCGGCAGCTACGACCTCGACCGGGTGCTGGCGGCGGGCGACGTCATCCGCGACCACTCGCTGTATCCGCTCGCGCTGGTGCTCGTCCTATTGGGCGCATTTACCAAGAGCGCTCAGTTCCCATTTCATTTCTGGCTGCCGCAGGCGATGGCGGCGCCCACGCCAGCCTCCGCCTATTTGCACTCGGCCACGATGGTGAAGGCGGGCGTGTTCCTGCTCGGTCGCCTGTGGCCGGTGCTGGCGGGCACCGAGACGTGGCTCTATCTCGTCGGCGGCGTGGGGATGGCGACGCTGCTCCTCGGCGCCTTCCTCGCGATGTTCCAATATGACCTGAAGCGGCTGCTCGCGTACTCGACCATCAGCCACCTCGGGCTCATCACCTTGCTGTTCGGGCTCAACAGCCCCCTGGCCGCGGTCGCCGGTGTGTTTCACATCATGAACCACGCGACCTTCAAGGCCTCGCTGTTCATGGCCACCGGCATCATCGACCATGAGTCGGGCACGCGTGACATTCGGCGCCTGAGCGGGCTGCTGCGCGCGCTGCCCTTCACCGGCGTGCTCGCGCTCGTCGCCAGCGCCGCCATGGCGGGCGTGCCGCTGCTCAACGGCTTCCTCTCGAAAGAGATGTTTCTCGCCGAGACCATGCACCTCTCGTCGCACCCCTGGGCCGAGGTCGCTCTGCCGGTGCTCGCCACGCTCGCGAGCGCGTTCGCGGTCGTTTATTCCCTGCGCTTTGGCGTCGACGTCTTCTTCGGCCCCGCGGCCTCGGACCTGCCCCGCGCCCCGCACGAGCCACCACGCTGGATGCGCGTCCCCATCGAGCTGCTCGTGCTCATCTGCCTCGTCGTCGGCGTCGCGCCGAACCTCGCCATTGGCCCCGCGCTGGCGGCCGCGGCCCGTCCGGTCGTCGGTGGGACGCTCCCCGCGTACAGCCTCGCGGTGTGGCACGGCTTCCAGGCGCCGTTCTTCATGAGCCTCGTCGCCATCAGCGCTGGCGCCGGGGGCTATGTCCTGCTGCGACGAAAGGATGGGCAGGGCGCCTTTCAGCGCCCGCTCCTCTCGCTGCGTCGCCTCGACGGCAGCCGGCTGTTCGAGAGCGTCCTCGTCATCGCTACCAAGAGCGCGCGCGCCATCCTTCGCGTCGTCGGCACGCGCCGCGTGCAGCCGCAGCTCTTCGCCGTCATCGCGGTCGCGCTGCTGCTCGCGCTGCTCGCCTCCCGTGGCGCCCCATTCGAGTGGGGCGAGCGGACGCGCCTGCCCGCCTCGCCCGCCTTCGTGTTGCTCTGGTTGATTGGCATGGTCTGCGCGCTCGGAGCGGCCTTGACCGCAAAGTACCATCGCCTCATGGCGCTCACCCTGATGGCGGGCGCCGGCCTCGTCACCTGCCTCACCTACATGTGGTTCTCGGCCACCGATCTCGCGTTGACCCAGCTCATCGTCGAAGTGGTGACGACGATGTTGTACCTGCTCGGGCTTCGCTGGCTGCCACCTCGCCGCAAGCGGGCGCTGCGCGCGCTGCGCGTCCGGGATCGCGCCCGGCGCGCTCGCGATCTCGTCCTGGCGCTGGCGAGCGGCGGCGGCTTGGCGGCGCTCTCCTACGCCATGCTGACGCGGCCCGCGCCGCACAGCATCTCGCCGTTCTTCCTCGAGCGCGCGCTGCCCGAAGGCGGCGGGGCCAACGTCGTCAATGTCATGCTGGTCGACTTCCGCGCCTTCGACACACTCGGCGAGATCAGCGTCCTCGGCGCCGTGGCGCTCACCGTGTATGCGCTCTTGCGCCGCTTCCGCCCGGCCCTCGACAGCATCGAAGCGCCGCAGCAGCAGCGGGTGCTGCCGCCGGACGTCGCCACCGACCTCGTGAACCCGCGCACGGCCAAGGAGACCGATCGCGGCTACATGATGGTCCCGAGCGTCATCGCGAGCTGGCTGTTACCGGTGTCGTTCCTCGTCGCCATTCATTTGTTGCTGCGCGGCCATAATGAGCCGGGGGGCGGGTTCGTCGCCGGGCTCGTCGTGTCCGTCGCCTACCTTACGCAATATCTGGTCGCCGGCACGCAGTGGGTCGAATCTCATACGGACATTCGTCCGCAGCGCTGGATCGCGGCTGGCCTCGTCTGCGCCGCGCTGAGCGGGCTCGGCGCGCTGCTCTTCGGCTTTCCCTTTCTGACCACGCACACCGCGCACGTCTCGCTGCCGCTCTTGGGAGAGGTACACCTGCCGAGCGCCGCGGTCTTCGATGTCGGCGTGTTCGCCGTAGTCGTCGGGGCCACGCTCTTGATCCTGACCGCCCTGGCGCACCAGTCCGTGCGCGCGCACCGTCAGGCGACGCAGAGCGCGCCAGCGGCGAAGCCGACGGGGGCCGACTGATGGAGCTCGTTCTGGCCTTGGTCATCGGCGTGCTCGGCGGATCCGGCGTGTGGCTCGTGCTGCGCCCGCGCACCTTTCAAGTCATCATCGGCCTCGCCCTGCTCTCCTATGGCGTGAACCTGTTCATCTTCAGCATGGGCAGCCTCTTCATCGACAAACCACCGCTGATTACGCCTGGACTGCCGCCCGATCTCGAGCACTACACAGACCCCATGCCGCAAGCGCTCGTGCTCACCGCCATCGTCATCAGCTTCGCCACCACGGCGTTGTTTCTCGTGGTGCTGATGGCTTCGCGCGGCCTCAGCGGGACTGATCACGTGGACGGCACGAGGGATCGTCCGTGAACGATCACCTGCCCCACCTCATGGTCGCGCCCGTGGTGCTGCCGCTGCTGCTGGTGGTCGTGAACCTGCTGCTCGGGCGGCGGCGGCGGCTGCAGGCGACGCTCAACGTGGCGGCCACCTTCGCCGGGCTGCTGGTCGCGCTGACAATATTTCGCGAGGTGGACGGCGACGGCGTGGCAGGCGCGACCCAGGTGTACCTGGCGGCCAATTGGGAGGCGCCCTTCGGCATCGTGCTCGTGGCCGATCGGCTCTCGGCGCTCTTCCTGGTGCTGACCAGCGTCGTCGGCTTGGCCGCGCTGGTGTACGCCACCGCCGGCTGGGGCCGCGCGGGCGTCCATTTCTATTCGCTCTTTCAGCTCCAGCTCATGGGCGTCAATGGCGCCTTCCTCACGGGGGACCTCTTCAACCTCTTCGTGTTCTTCGAGGTGATGCTCGCGGCCTCCTATGGCCTGCAATTGCATGGGTCGGGCTGGGCGCGCGTGCGCTCCGGCCTCCATTACATCGCGGTGAACCTGGTCGCCTCGTCGCTCTTCCTCATCGGGCTCGCCATCCTGTACGGCGTCATGGGCACGCTCTCCATGGCGGACGTCGCCGCGAAGGTGCAGCACCTCGGGGAGTCCGACAGGACGTATCTCCACATCGGCGTCGCCATCCTCGCGGTCGCGTTCCTCACCAAGGCCGCCGCCTGGCCGCTCAACTTCTGGCTGGTGCCGGCCTATTCGGCCGCGAGCGCCCCCGTCGCAGCGCTGTTCGCGCTGATGACGAAGGTCGGCGTGTACGTGCTGCTGCGCCTGTCGACGTTGCTGTTCTCCGCCGGCGCCGGCAGCTCCGCGGGCTTCGGCGCGGACCTGCTCTATTGGGCCGGCGTCGTCACCGTCGCCTTCGGCACCCTCGGGCTCCTGAGCGCCTTTCGCCTCGGGCGGATCGGCGCCTTCTCGATCCTCGTGTCGTCGGGGACGCTGCTCGCCGCGGTGGGCTTTGGCGCCGACTCTCTGACCTCGGCGGCGCTCTATTACCTCCTGAGCGCGACCGTGGGCGCCAGCGCGCTCTTTCTCCTCGTGGAGCTGCTCGAGCGGGGCAGCGACGGCGAGCGCCAGCCGATGCCGGAGCCCGACGTCGAGCCCGACGAGGACACGAACCTCGACGACGAGGAGGAGGCGATCGTCGGCCGCGTCATCCCCGTGCCCCTGGCGGTCCTCGGCCTCGCGTTCCTGGCCAGCGCCTTGGTCGTGGCCGGTCTGCCGCCCCTGTCCGGCTTCGTGGCGAAGCTCGAGCTGCTCACGGGCCTGCTGAGCCCCGGCGGGATGGGGCCCGGATCCGTCGTCGAGCCGCGCGCGTGGTGGCTGTTCGCGCTGCTGCTCTTGTCCGGCTTCGCGACCACCCTGGCGCTAGCGCGAGCGGGCATTCGCCACTTCTGGTCCGGCGCAAAGACCTTGCCCGCGCGGCTGAAGCTCGTGGAGATCGCGCCCATCCTCGCGCTGCTGGTGACCTGCGGCTGGCTGACCGTCCGCGCCGAGCGCGTCCTCGGCCTCACGGCCATGGCAGCCGACGCGCTGCACGCGCCGGCGAGCTACATCGAGGCCGTCTCCTCTACCCTGCCCGTGCCAGGACCCACCCGGCCCGCGCCGGTCGACGAGGGGACGCCGTGATGCCGCTGCTGCGCAGGCTGCTCCCGACGCCGCTCCTCTCCGCGCTCTTGCTGGTGCTGTGGCTGCTGCTCGCGCGCTCGCTCAGCGCAGGGCACGTCCTCCTCGGGCTCCTCCTCGGCGTGCTGGTGCCGCATAGTGTGGCAGGCTTTCGGCCGGACGCGATGCGCGTTCGGCGACCGATGGTCATCGCGCGCTTCGTCCTCACGGTGGGTTACGACGTCGTGCGCTCGAACTTCGAGGTCGCGTTCGGCGTGCTGGCGTGGCGCTGGCGACGGCCGGCGTACCGCTTCGTGCAGATCCCGCTCGACCTGCGAGACCCTTATGGGCTCGCGGTGCTCGCCATGGTGACGACGGTGGTCCCGGGGACCGTGTGGTCCGAGATCGCGCTGAACCGCAGCGCGCTCATCCTCCACGTATGGGACGCCCCCGACGAGGAGCGCTTCGTCACCTACTTCAAGGCCCGTTATGAGCAGCCGCTCCGGGAGATCTTCGAATGAGCCCGCTGCTGGCCGGCGCCATCGACTTCGCGCTCGCCTGCTATGCCTTGGCGTCCCTGCTGGTCCTCCGGCGGCTGATACGGGGCCCGCGCGCGCAAGACCGCGTGCTCGCCCTCGACCTGCTCTACTTCCACGGGCTGCTCGTCCTGCTCGTGCTCGGTATCGAGCACGGCAATGACGCCTACTTCGAGGGGGCGCTCTTGATCGCGCTGTTCAGCTTCGTGAGCTCATCGGCGATGGCCAAATTCATCTTGCGCGGCGAGGTCATCGAATGAGCACACAGCTTCCCTGGGTCGAGGCCGTGGTCGCGCTGCTGCTCGTGATGAGCGGCCTGCTCGTCGTCGTGTCGGCGCTCGGCTTCGTGTCCCTGCGGCAATTTTTCCTGCGCATGCACCCGCCGGCGCTCGCGTACACGCTCGGCAGCTGGTGCACGACGCTGGCGTGTGTCCTCTATTTCTCGCTGGGCTCGTCGCGGGTGCTGCTGCACCCCTGGCTCATCGTCATCCTGCTCTCGATTACGGTGCCCGTGACGACGCTGCTGCTCGCGCGCGTGGCGCTGTTTCGGCGCCGCGCCGCCGGCGTCGCCGACGTGCCGCCGCCGCTGTCTCGCTAGACAACGTAGCCGTGTTGCGCGCGTGTCGGGTGCGGCGCCCGCTCGTGCCCGCTACACTGCGCCGGATGCTCCCTCCCCGCGCGCGACGGCTCGCGCTGCTCCTCGCTCTCGTGGCGTTCTCGGCGTGCGAGTGCGACGAGGGGGGCTTTCAGCAACTGGTCCCGTTGCTCTCGCCCGACGCCGCGCGCGTCACGCTGCCGGGCGTGTACGTCGGCGCCACGAAGGCAGCGACGATGCGCTATCACTCCACCGGCACGGGCGACGTCGTGATCACGGACGTCTCCCTCGAGGACGCGAGCGCCGAAGGGTTCCGCATCGAGGACGCGGGCGCGACCCACCTCGTGCCCGGCGCCGCGCTCGAGGTGCTGGTCTCGTTCACGCCCAGCGCGGAGGGCCCCGCCAGCGTCGTCGTCGTCGTCGAGAGCAACGCCGACAACGCGCCCACGCGCATGGAGCTCGACACGAGCGGCCTGGCACCGCTCGACTGCGGGGCGAGCACCACCTGCGAGCGGCGCACCTTCGATCCAGACACCGGCGCGTGCGTCATCGAAGACCTGCCTGGCCCCTGCGACGACGACAACGCGTGCACCGAGGACGACGTCTGCTTCGAGGGCGTGTGTGTCGGCAGCGCGCTCATCTGCCCCTCGCCCCACGACTGCACGCAAGGGCTCTGCGACGCCAGCGCGGGCTGCGTGCTCCTCACGCACGACGAGCGCTGCGAGGACGACGGTAACCCGTGCACCGCCGAGCGCTGTGACGCCGTGGACGGCTGTGTCCGCGAGGAGCTGCCCGACGGGACGCTGTGCGGCGACGTGACCATGTGCGCCTCGGCGGCGCTCTGCTACCAGGGGACGTGCACCGTCTTCGACGTGCCCGACGGCACGCCGTGTAGCGACGGAGACTTCTGTACGGTCGCCGATGAGTGCCACGGCGGCGAGTGCAATGGCACGCGCGTCGAGCGGCCTTCGGAGATCGCGGGCGAGCTGCGGCTGTTCGGCAGCGAGAACGGCAAGGCCGTGTTGCTCGCGGGCGGTCGGGTGCTCTTCCTCGACCCGCACACGACCTTGGCCGTGAACGGCTTCGTCGATGCCGAGAGTCCCTACAGCGGTGTCGTCGCCACCGTCGTGGAGGTGGGCGAAAGCGGGCTCGTCGTGCTCGCCCAGACCGACCTGCCGGCCGAGCCGATGCCGGCGGCCGCCGTCGAAGCCTCACCCGGCGTCGTGCTGAGCGTCGTACGCGTCTTCGACAGCGAGCTCGAGGCGTTTCCGTGGTCGCCGCGGCGCCTCGAGGTCGGCGTCGACGGGAGCGTGACCGTGGCGGCGGTGGGGGAGCCAACGAATGAGCTTGGCGGCGTGATGGCGGCCATGCCCGACGGCCGCGTCGTCGTGCGCGGAGCCGAGAACGTGCTCACGCTCTTGAACCCGAGCGACTTCACCCGCGAGCGGCTCGGCGCGCTGCCCACCGAGGTCGAGGGGGCCGCCGTGTCCGTGGTGGGCCTCGAAGCCTTCGCGGGCGGCGTGGCCGTGACCGACGAGCGGGGCCTGCACTTCGTGTCCGCCGGCGGCGCGGTGCAGGCGATCGGGGAGGACCTCGGCGACACCTTGGGCGACGGCCTCGACAGCGACGGCGGCGTGTTGGCGGCGCTCTGGCGAGACGACGCGCCGTCCCCGCCGATCGTCCAAGCGGTGCTGTACGACGCGGCGCTCGAGGAGCTCGCCCGGGTCACCCTCGACGCGGACGCCAAGCGCATCGCGCTCGACGACGGCATCCTCGTGGTCGGGCGCGCGGGGCCGGCGGTCGCCTACGACGTGAGCATTCCGGACGACCCCGTGCTGCTCTCCGGCAGCCTGCCGTGGAGCACGACCAGCGTCGACCGCCTCGACGCTCGCGATGGCCTGGCGCTGTTCGCGGGCGATGCAGCGAGCTTCGGCCACGGCGCGGGGTCAATCGTCGCCTCCCTCGACGACAGCGGCCTTTACTTTTTGCCCCACCCGCGCCTCGGCTCGCCCGGCGCGCTGGTGTCGCTCGGCGACGAGGTGCTGGCGGCTGCGAAGACGAGCTTCCACCGCCTCGACGTGTCGGCGGGCGGCGCCCCGATCGTGCTGCAGGGTTCCGTCCTGGCGCGGCCGTTCGAGGCGGAATTCACAAGCTCCCGACCGCTCGTCCGCAAAGGCACCAGCGCGGTGCTCCCCCACGGCGGAGCTACCGTGCGCTTGGACTCGCAGCTTTGGATCTACGACCTGACGCTGCCCATCGTGCCGCCGTTCCCGCAGCGCACGCTGACGTGGCAGGTCTCGGGGTTCGTGGCGACGAGCTCGCGCCTGCTCGTTGCCCTCCTTGCCCAGTCGCTGCGCATCTTCGACGCGCTCGCACAGCCAGCGGCCACGCAAGCGACGTTTCCGCCCTTGTCGGAGACGCAGTTGCTCTGGAGCCTCGAGGACACGGGCGACGGAAGCCCGGCCCTCGCCGTCGATGAGGCTGGACACATCATCGTCGTGAGCGCGCCGACGGTGGCCTCCCCCCAGCGCGTGGAGCTGTTGTTCTTCGACGCCACGACGCCGACGGCGCCCTTCTTGTCGGGGCGCGCGATCCTGCAGCTGCCCGACGCGGTGTCCGAGCTCCGGCGCGTCCGGGTCGCCATCTCCGGCGACGCCGTCGTCCTCACCGAACGCGACACGAAGGCCGTCATCGTGCTGCGCCACCTCCCGGACGGCAGCGAGATCGAGACCATGCGCTTTTTCACCAGCGAGGCGTTCGAGCCGCTGGCGTTCGACGGCCGCACCCTCGTCCTCGCGCGGCGGGGATCGACCGATCTCGCGTTCTGGGATGTCTCGGGCGCGGCGCCGATCGACCTCGGCGTCGTCGAGCTGCCCGACGAGCCGGTGTCCGCCGTGTCGCACGCCGACACCTTGCTCGTGAGCGGACAGAGCTCGGTGGTCACGCTCGACCCGCCGTGCCCGCCGCTCCCCTGACAACTACGGCCCTCCGAGGGGTTCAGGGGCTGCGGTGCGATGGGCTCGCAGGCAAAATGAATCGCTTGCGGCGCCGCGCGCGCGTTGTGACGAAGCGTCTCCCCTCCAAGAGGAGCCGACTTGACGCGACGACGCACGACGCGATCCGCTGCCGCGAACGCACCCCCCTATCTCAGCCTGTCCCTCGCCGCCCTGCTCGTGAGCGCGTTCCCCGGCTGCAGCGCGCTTCCTCGCCTCGAAGGCATGCCGGCCCTGGCGCCCGGCGGCGATGAGCTCGCGGTGCTGACCTACAACGTGTTCGGCTTCCCGCTGCTCGAGGACTGGCAGCGGCCCGCGCGCTTCGGCGTCATCAAGGACGAGCTGCGCTCGAGCCTCGCCGACGTCGACGTCGTGCTCTTGCAGGAGGCGTTCATCTCCACGACGGGCGTGCTGCGGCAGGCACGCCGTCATTCGTTCGACGGCGCCTGCGGCGGGGGCGAGGGCTTCAACCCCACGGGGCTCGTGCTGCTCTCGGACCACGCGCCCCTCGGTCGCGCGGCGTCGTTCGCGTTCGTCCAGGACGCCGGCGGGGAGTGGCGCATGCAGCCCGAGGCCGCGCTCGACTGCGGCGCGCTCAGCGAACGCCGAAGGCCGCTCAAGGGGATGATGGCCCTCACGCTCACGACGCCGCGCGGGCCCGTGGACATCGTGAACGTTCACCTCGGCACCGACCCCGGCGCGCGCCACGCGCAGAAGCGGCTCGTCGCGCGCTACCTCGAGGAGCGCGCGAGCTCACGGCCGCTCATCGTCGCGGGCGACTTGAATGAAGAGACGTGTGACAGCGGCGGCGGGCCCTTCCCGGGCAGCGTGTCGCTCGACGACGCGAGCTGCGGCGTCGGACCCACCGTCGGTGGCGTCCGCCTCGGCATGATCCAGGGCGCGCTCTTCCCCGCCGAGATCGACAGCGTCTACGTGTGCGGCGCCGCGCCGACCGACAAGCGCGCGCGGCTGTTCTCGTCGCCGCGCGCGGGCGGTCACCTCTCGGACCACGACGCCGTGCTCGCGGCCGTGCGCATCGACGACGAGGGCTCCCCCCGCTACGGCTGTCGGCCCTAGGGCGCTCACGCTGCCGACGGACGCTGCGCCGCCTTGCGCGCGAGGAAGCTCTCCACCGAGGGGAACTTGGCTTCGTCGCGCAAGAACACGAGGTGGAAGCGCACGGGTCCGAACAGCTCGACGCGGTGATGGACGTTCGGCGCGATCACGACGTGCTGCCCGGCCTCGACGATGATGGGCGGCTCCTCGTTGTCGAGCTCGACGTAGCGCAGGTAGCCGTCGGTGACCGCGAGGCGCGCCCACGCCCCGCGCCGGGTGACGTGGTCGTGGAGCAAGCGCTCGGGGACGGTCTCGTCGGTGAAGTCCTGCGTACGGAAGTAGGGGACGACGCTGCGCGGCAGGCGGGACATGGCTTCTCCCTCTCGAGCCGCGTGCGGGTAAAGGAGGGCGGCTCCCTGCTAGCGAATGCATCGGGTGTACCGTCCGCGAGCGCGCCCCCCGGCCGCGCCTGGGGCCGGCCGCGGCGAGGTGTTCCGCTTCTTGGCACGAAGCGCTCCATTGTGGAGCAGGCGGGCGGGTCCGTGAACGAGCGGAAACCCGAAGGAGGGGGCGACGACGACGGCGGCTTCCCTCGACAGCCGCGCTCAGCGCGTGCGGCTCACGGCAGCAGGCCCTGATAAATCCGCTCGTACTCGCCGACGCGGTGCTGCCAGCCGTGCTGCTCGCGCATGCCGTTGTGTATCAAGCGTCGCCAACCGTCCTCGTCGCGGTAGCTGTCCACCGCCGCGCCGAGCGCCCATTTGAGCCCCTTCACGTCGAAGTGATCGAACACGAAGCCGTTGCCCTCGCCGCTCTTTGGGTTCCAAAGGCGCACGGTGTCGGCGAGCCCGCCGGTCTTGTGCACGATGGGCGGCGTCCCATAGGCGAGGCTGTAGAGCTGGTTCAGACCGCAGGGCTCGTAGCGCGAGGGCATGAGGAACATGTCGCTGCCGGCCTCGATGAGGTGCGAGAGCGGCTCGCTGTAGCCGTTCTTGAAGCTGACGCGGTGCGGCGCGCGCTCGGCCAGCGAATGGAAGAATTGCTCGTACTTCGGCTCGCCGCCGCCGAGCACGACGAGCTGCACGTCGCGTTGCGCGAGCAGCGCCGGCAGCGCCTCGAAGCAGAGGTCGAAGCCCTTCTGCCAGACCAGGCGGGAGACGACGCCGATGACCGGCACGCGCGGCCGATAGGGCAAGCGCATGACCTCGAGCAGCGCCTTCTTGTTCTCTTCCTTGCCGGCGAGATCAGAGGCGTCATACAGCGCCGGGATGTGGCGGTCGTTCTTCGGGCTCCACTCGGCGTCGTCGATGCCGTTCAAGACACCCGAGAGCACGTCGCGGCGGGAGCGCAGGTAGGCGTCGAGCCCGACGCCGTGCGCGGGCGTCTGGATCTCGCGCGCGTAGGTCGGGCTGACGGTCGTAATGGCGTTCGCGTAGAGGATCCCCGTGAGCAGAAACGAGAGGCGCCCCTGGCGCAGGTCGTCCTGGTGGAAGGCGTCGGTGTCGCCGGCGAGCCCGACGTCACCGAGCGCGTGCGAGCCGAAGGTGCCCTGATGACCGATGTTGTGCAGCGTCAGCACCGTGCGCGCGTTCGCGAACAGGCGGTCCCAGGCGAACACGCGCCGCACCATGAGCGGCAACAGCGACGTCTGCCAGTCGTTGGCGTGCACGATGTCGGGCGCGAAGCCGAGCTGCTGGGCGATCTTCATCGTCGCCCAGTTGAGCAGCGCGAAGCGGATGTGCTCGTCGCCGTCCTGCGAATAGATCGAGGCGCGGGCGTAGAGCGCCGGGCAGTGCACCAGGTAAACCGGCACCTCGCTGCCCGGCAGCGTCGCCTTCAGGGTTTCGAATGTGTAGGTGCGATGACCGAGCGGCACGCTCATGGCAGGGAACAGCGGCTCGATGTCGTAGCCGCCCTCGAGCACGCGCCGGTAGCAGGGCAGCACCACCCTGACGTCGTGCCCCTCGTGGGCCAGCGCCTTCGGCAGCGCCGCGCCGACGTCACCGAGCCCACCGGTCTTCGCGAACGGGGCCACCTCGGAGGAGGCGAACAGGACCTTCATGCGTATTGTACTCTCACGTTCTCGATGATCGCCTGCAGCGCGCGCGAGACCACGTCGGTCTCTGTCGCTTTGACGATCACATAACCGTCCCCCTCGTAGCTGTCGCTCTTGGGCGCCCCCGGCACCGGCAGCTTCGCCTCCACCACGTGCTGCCCGATGGCCTGGTTCACCTCGCGCACGCCGCCGACCGACGCCACCCGCCCGCGGCCCATGCCCCGCAAGTAAGCGCAGCCGACGCTGAAGCGCCGCTCGAAGGGCCCGTCGAAGGCGCCGTCGACGACCGCGCGCGCCCAGGCGAGGTACGGGTCCATGTCGTAGGCGAGGCCGATCATGCGCGTGATGTGGGCGCCGGGCGGCCGCTGCGCGATCTCGCCGATGGCGAGCGTGCCGTCCGGGCGGCGGAACCACTCCATGTGCGTGAAGCCGTCTTTGAGGCCGAGCGCGGCGATGGCGCGCGCGGACAGCGCCTTGACGTCGTCGAAGCCGGCGCCCGCGGCGTCCTTCGGCAGCACGCAGCACCACTGGATCCACGGGTTCTCGAGCACCTCGAGCGGTCCCGGCCGGTAGTGCGAGACCGATACGAGGCGCGGCTCGCCGTCGATGAGCAGCGTGTCGCAGCTCCCCTCGTGCCCCTGCAGGAACTCTTCGGCGAGCACGGGGTGGGCCGCCGTCGCCCCCATGCCGCGGACGGCCGCCAGCAGCTCTTCCGACGCCCGCACGCGAACGGTCGCCTTGGCGCCCATGCCGGCCGGCGGCTTCAGCACCATGGGGAAGCCCACCTCCCCCTCGAAGGCGGCCGCGTCGCTGGCGGAGGCGAGCAGCCGGTGCCGGGCGACGGGGAGGCCGGCCGCGCGCAGCCGGTCCTTCATGCGCGCTTTGTCTCGAAATCGATCGGCGGTGTCGGGGTCGGTGCCGGGCACGCCGAAGCGCGCCCTCGCCTCGGCCAGCTGGACCTGCAGCGGCTCGAGCACGCCGATGATGCGGTGCGGCGCGCCGTGCTTCGCGCGCAAGAGCTCGACGGCCTCGATGAGCTCCGCGCCCGACAGCCCGTCATCCACGTGGGCGACGTCGGCGAACAGGCGCCGGTCGGCTCCTCGCGGCAACTCTTGCAGGACGCCGAGCAGCCGCACGCCGTCAAGGCTGGCCGCCGCGCGGGCGAAGCGCAGGGTGGTCTCGAGCGGGAAGGGGGCGGCGAAAATCACCGGTCGCATGACGACGAGACGGTATCCCGCCGCTCGGCGGGCATGTAGCGTCTTGTGCATGCGCGTGCTCTTTCTCGCCCCCTCCTACCCAGCCGAGATGCAGCAATTCACCCGCGGCCTCGCCCAGGTCGGGGTCGAGGTGTACGGCGTCGGTGACCAGCCCGCCGGCGCGCTGCCCGAGCGGGTCAGGCAGTGCCTGACGGGCTACCTGCAGGTGCCGCGCATCCTCGACGAGGACGACGTGCTCGAGCGAACGAGCGCGTGGCTGCGCGGCAAGCCGGTCGATCGCGTGCTGAGCAATTGGGAGCCGCTCGTCCTCCTCGCCGCGCGCATGCGTGAGCGCTGGGGGGTGCCGGGCATGAGCACGGACGTCGTGAACGGCTTTCGCGACAAGAAGCTCATGAAGGACCGCGTGGCGGCGGCCGGCCTGCGCGTACCCCGCTCCGAGCGCGTGACGCGCACGACGACGGAAGACACCGCCAAGCGCACGCGCGAGGCGGCCGAGAAGATCGGCTTCCCGCTCATCATCAAGCCCATCGCCGGCGCCGGCAGCGCGGACACCTACTCGTGCCGCGACGAAGAGCAGCTCGAGCGCGCCATCGCGCTGACCGCCCGCGTGCGGGAGACCAGCGTCGAGGAGTACGTCGAGGGCGAGGAGTTCACCTACGACACGCTCTGCGTCGGCGGCGAGCCCGTGTACGAGAACGTGGCGCAGTACCTGCCGAAGCCGCTCGAGGCGCGCAGCGAGGAGTGGATAAGCCCTGTCATCATCACCGTGCGCGACCTGTCGCAGCCGAAGATCCAGCAGGGCATCGCGCTCGGCCGAAAGGTGCTGAAGGCGCTCAACATGGGCGACGGCTTCACGCACATGGAGTGGTTCTTCACGCCGAAGGGCGAGGTCGTGTTCGGCGAGATCGGCTGCCGGCCGGGCGGCGCCCGCCTCGTCGACCAGATGAATTACACGAGCGACGTCGATCTGTTCCGCGAGTGGGCACGCGTCGTGTGCTGGCACGCGTTCGAGGGGCCGACCGAGCGCAAGTACAACTGCGGCATCGTGTTCAAGCGAGCCAAGGGCCAGGGCCGCATCACGGCCATCACCGGGCTCGAGGCCTGGAAGCGGCGCTGCCGCGGCTTCGTCCTCGAGGACAACCTGCTCCGGCCGGGCACCCATCGACGCGACTGGAAGCAGACGCTGGTCAGCGACGGCTACGTCATGGTGCGCCACCCCGACTGGGACGCGTGCAAGCGCATGTGCTTCGCCGCGGCCACCGACATCACGATGTACGCTGAGTAGTCCGAGTAGAGCGCGGAGGGCACGTGGGGCAGCAGTCCGTCATAGGGACCGACGACGAGGGCGCGCAGCGCGCGTTCACGAGGCGCGTGCTCGACGATCTCGAGGCGCTCGAGCGCATGCTGCAGGGCGATCGCTTCGAGACGGGCGTCCGCCGCGTGGGCGCCGAGCAGGAGATCTTCCTCATCGATCGGCACTGTCGGCCGGCGCCCGTCGTCGACGAGGTGCTGACGACGCTCGACGACCCGGGCTTCACCACCGAGCTGGCACGCTTCAACCTCGAGTACAACTGCCAACCGCTCGTGTTCAAAGACCGCTGCCTGTCGCAGCTCGAACAGGATCTCAGCCAGGCCGTGCGGAAGGCGCGCGACGCCGCCCGCGCGCACGACGCCGACGTGCTCCTCTGCGGCATCCTGCCGACGCTGCGGCAAGACGATCTGCATCTCGGCAACATGACGCCGCGCGTGCGCTACCACGCGCTCAACGACATCATGACGCAGATGCGCGGCGGCGCCTTCCGCATCCTGATGAAGGGCATCGACGAGCTCGACATCACGCACGACAACGTCATGCTCGAGGCCTGCAACACGAGCTTCCAGGTGCACTTTCAATGTGCGCCGGCCGAGTTCGCCAAGCTCTACAACATCGCGCAGGTGGTCGCGGCGCCGGTGCTGGCGGCCGCCGTCAACTCGCCCATCCTGCTCGGACATCGGCTCTGGTCGGAGACGCGCGTCGGCCTGTTTCAGCAGTCCGTCGACGAGCGCTCGAGCGCGAAGCTCGCCCGCGGCAACCGCCCGCGCGTCAGCTTCGGCGAGCGCTGGGTGGACGACTCGGTCATCGAGATCTTTCGCGAGGACCTCGCGCGCTTCCGCATCCTCATCAGCGACCCGAGCGACGAGACGCCCGCGCTCGAGCTCGTAGAGCAAGGCAAGGTGCCGGAGCTGCGCGCGCTGCGGCTGCACAACGGCACCGTCTACCGCTGGAACCGCGCCTGCTACGGCATCACCGGCGACCTGCCGCACCTGCGCGTCGAGAACCGCGTGCTGCCCGCCGGGCCCACCGTCCTCGACGAGGTGGCCAACGCGGCCTTCTTCTTCGGCCTCATGAGCGGCTTCGTCGAGGAGCTCGCCAACGTCAAGGAGCGCATGGGCTTCGACGACGCGCGCTCGAACTTCTTCTCGGCCGCGCGCTACGGCCTGAAGGCGCAGTTCCATTGGATCGACGAGAAGCGCTACCCCGCGAGCGAGCTCATCCTGAGAGAGATGCTGCCGCTGGCGCGCGCGGGCCTCAAGGCGAGCGGCATCCAGGAGGACGACGCCAGCCGCTACCTCGACGTCATCGAGGCGCGCGTCAAGAAGGAGCAGACCGGCGCCCAGTGGATGATGAGCTCGCTCGGCGAGATGCCCAAGGAGGCCCAGCGGGAGCGGCGGCTGTACGCGCTCACGAGCGCCATGCACCGGCACCAGACGAGCGGCCTGCCCGGCCACGAGTGGCCGCTCGCCAAGACGCTCGAGGAGCCCGGCGAAGGGCAGCTCTTCCGCACCGTCGGGCAGCTCATGATGCGCGAGGTGTTCACCGTGCAGGAGCACGACCTCGTCGATCTCGCGGCCTCGATGATGGACTGGGAGCGCGTGCGGCACATTCCCGTCGAGGACGATCACGGCAAGCTCGTCGGCCTGCTCACGCACCGGGACCTGCTGCGACTGGTCGCGCGCGGCGCCAACGCGCTCGGACAGTCCGTCAGCGTCGGCTCCATCATGCGCAGAGACCCGCTGACGGTGGCGCCGGAGACCTCGCTGCTCGACGCGCTGAAGCTCATGAAGGGCAACAACGTAGGCTGCCTCCCGGTCGTCAAGGGCGGCCGCCTCGTGGGCGTGCTGACCGAGCGTGACTTCCTCGCGCTCACCGAGGACCTGCTGCTGCGCACGCTCGGCAGCGCCGACTGAGCGTCGAGGGGTACTGGATGCCGACGCCCGAACCCGTCGTTGGACGTGGGCACGAGCAGGAGAAGCTAGGCGCTCGTCTGACGTCGCGCGCGGGGTTGATCACGCTGGTGGGCCCCGGTGGCGTCGGCAAGACCACCCTGGCGCAGGCGGTGCTGCGCACGCTCACGTCGACCGGGGCGCTGCGTGAAGGGCTGTTCGTCGACGTCAGCGAGTCCGCCTCGGGCAACGGCGTCATCGGCCGCGTCGGCGCCGCGCTCTCGCTCTCCGTCGAGGGCGTGCGCACCGCCCGTGAGGCCGCCGCCCGCATCGGCGTCGCGCTCGCCGCCCGCGGCCCCTGCCTCGTCGTCATCGACAACGCCGAGCAGGTGCTGCACGACCTCGCCGAGCTGGTGCACGGTTGGCTCCTCGCCGCGCCGGAGCTCCGCCTGCTCGTGACCTCACGCGAGCCGCTCGGCGTCGTGGCCGAGGAGGTGATGCCGCTCGAGGTGCTGCCCATCGGCGCCGCCATGGAGCTGTTCGAGCAGCGCGCGCGCGCGGCGCGGCCCGACCTCACGCTCGCCGACGTCGACCCGCCGCGCCTGCGCGACATCGTCGAGCAGCTCGACCGCCTGCCCCTCGCGATCGAGCTGGCGGCGGCGCGGCTCGAGGTGCTCTCGCTCGAGCAGCTGAGAGAGCGCCTTGGCCAGCAGCTCAAGCTCCTGAAGAGCGCCTTCGTGCGCGGCCCCGAGCGACACCGCGCGCTGTCGGCCACCATCGCCTGGTCATGGGACCTGCTGGGCGACGACGAGCGCGCGGCGTTGGCGCAGACGTCGGTCTTTCGCGGCGGCTTCACGCTCGACGCCGCGGAGGCGGTGCTCGAGACGGCCGGCGAGGTGCTCGACGCGCTGCACGCGCTCAAGCGCAAGTCGCTGGTCACGATCGTGCGCGGTGAACGCCCGCGCTTCGCGTTGCTCGAGACGGTGCGCGCCTTCGCGAGCGAGCGGCTCGATGACCTCGGCGAGCGGGGAGCCGTAGAGCTGCGGCACGCGCGCTACTTCGCACGGCCGCCGCGAGGCACGACGGACGCGTTCGCCATCGCCGACGAGACCGACAATTTGGTCGCCGCGCATCGTTACGCGCGCGCCGGCGCGCCGCGAGAGGCGGCGGAGCTGGCGCTGCTGCTCGCCCGCCTGCTCGCGCCGCGCGTACCCGTGGCGCTGCGGATGACGTTCCTCGACGACGCCGTGGCCGACGCCGAGCGCGCGGCGGAGCCGGAGCTGCGCGCCCGCGCGCACCTCGAGCGCGCCGAGCTGCGACGCGCGCGCGGCGAGCATAGCGAGGCGGAGGACGACCTCGACGCCGCCACCAACGCGCTCGAGGGCGCCTCCGCGTCCGACGCCTTGCTCGCCGCGGTCTGGAGCGCGCGGGGGGCGCTGTACGGGCAGCGAGGAGATCTGAAGGCGGCCGACGACGCCATCGCCCGTGCCCTGGCCGCGAGCGCCCACGCGCCGGAGGTCCGCGCGGTGGCGCTCATGCGTCGCTTCGCGCTGCGCATCGTCGAGGAGCGCCTCGACGAGGCCGAGGTCGTCGGCAGCGAAGCGCTCGCGCTGCTCGAGCGCAGCGGGGACCTCCGCAACCAAGGCGTCACCCTCGGGAACCTCGCGGCGCTGCGCCTCGAGCTCGGCCGGCTCGACGAGGCGTGCGCCACGGCGGCGCGCGCGCTCGAGCTGCAGCGCGCCATCGGCGATCCCATGAGCCAGTGCATGTCGCTGTTGTCGGCGGCGCTCGCCCACATCGAGGCCGAGCGCCCCGCCGAGGGGCGTTCGTGCGCCCAGGAGGCCCTCTCGATCGCCGAGCGAGAGGCCGACCGACGCGTGGCCGGCTTCGCGCACGCAAGCCTCGGGCTCGCGCTCGAAGCCGAAGGAGCGCTCGACGACGCCATCTTGGAGCTCACCCAGGCGGAGGCGTGCTCGGCGGAGGACGACGCCATCGCCGCTCGCTTTCATCCGCGCTCGTACCGAGCGGTGCTGGTCGCGCGCCGCGGGGACATCGCGCGCAGCGAGTCCTTGCTCGCGTCCGTCGACACCGAGAAGGGCCCTCCCGGGACCCGCGTCACGCGCGCCCTGCTCGCGCTCTCCCAGGAGCTGGCGGGCGCAGGCCGAGAGAGCAAGAGCGCTCGCGCCAAGGTAGAGCGAAGGGCGCGCGCGCTGCTCCACGAGACGCGCGAGGTGCGCGGCGTTCACCCTCGCCTCGCGCGCCGCTGGCTCCAGCGCGCGCTCGAGGGACACACGGACACGACCCCGGCGGGCCCGGAATTGCAGCGGCGCGGCCTCGAGGTCGGCCCGGAGGCGCGCTTCGCCACGACGACGGAGGGCACCCGCGTGGACCTCTCCCGGCGCGGACCGACCCGCCGGCTGCTGCTCGCGCTCGTGGAGGCACGCGAGGCCCAGCCGGGCAACGGCGTCAGCGTCGACGCGCTCATCGACGCCGGCTGGCCCGAGGAGAAGATGTCGCACGCGTCCGCGGTCGATCGCGTCTACGCCGCCATTCGTCAGCTGCGGCTGCTCGGCTTCGATGAATGTCTGCTCACGCGCGACGATGGCTATTTGATTGATCCCGACATCGACGTGAAGCGCGTTCCTGCCTGAGACCTCCAGCCACGGAGCAGGAAGCGCCAGAGCGCACGGAGCGGGCGAGCTTGCGTCGGCGGGCTCGCGATCGAGGCGCGACGCCAACGCATTCGTTGCGCACCGCGCGCGATCGCTACCGCCGTCGTCGCTTCGGCTCCCCACACCCGCGGCGAGCTTCTGTTACGGTGCCTCGCGGCCACGCGAGCGCGGGATCCACCTCGATCTCGCCGGCGGGCCCTCTGCGTGCGCACATCCGGGTCGCGCGCGTTCCAGTCACCGTCAACAGGCAGGGGAGTCGAGATGGAGCAATTTTGGGCCAACACGCAGAAGACATTCGAGGGGATGGTCGAGCAGGCCGCCTCATTCTTGCCGAACCTCGTGGGGGCGGTCGCCATCCTCCTCGTCGGGCTCGTCGTCGCGACGCTGTTGTCTCGCGCCACGCGGGCGCTCTTGCTGCGAACGGAGCTCGACAATCGGATCGCGGGCGCCGTCAGCAGCAATTCCAAGGTCGCCAAGGCGTCCGAGGAGGTGGCCGCGCGCTTCGTCTTCTGGACGGTGATGCTCGTCGATCTGGTGGCGTTCTTCACCGCGCTGCAGCTCACGGCGGTCACCGGACCGCTCAATGAGCTGCTGACCAGCGTGCTGGTCTTCGTGCCGAAGCTCCTCGCGGCCGCCGTCCTCGGGCTCGTCGGCTGGGCGCTTGCGAAGCTCGCGCGCGCGGCGACGCACAAGGGTCTCGACGCGCTGCGGATCGATCAGCGCCTGGCCGACTCCGACGGGGAAGCGACGCAGATGGAGCCGCGCCTCTCGCACGCCGCCAGTGAGCTCGTCTACTGGGTCATGCTGGTCCTGTTCCTCCCTGCCATCCTCGGGGTGCTCGGCCTCGAGGGGCTGCTGCTCCCCGTGCGCGAGCTCGCCGACGAGGTGCTCGGCTACATCCCGAACCTCCTCGGCGCCGGCGCGATCCTCCTCGGCGGCTGGCTGGTCGCGCGCGTGGTCCGCCGCCTCGTCGTACAGCTGCTGCAGAGCGCGGGGCTCGATCGCTTGCCCGGCCGGCTCGGCTTTCAAGGCGGCTTCCAGGAGCGACAGCTCTCCGACCTGCTCGGCTTGTTGCTGTTCGCGCTCGTGCTGCTGCCCGTCGTGGTCGCGGCGCTCGAGACGCTCGACATCGCCGCCGTCACCGCGCCCGCGAGCGAGATGCTGAGCCGCTTCCTGGGCGCGGTGCCGCGCTTCGTGGCGGTGGGCGTGTTGCTGGCCTTGACCCTCGGCGTCGGCCGCCTGCTCGCGCGCCTCGTCGAGGATCTCTTGGCGGGCGTCGGCTTCGACCGTCTGCCCGCGCACCTCGGGCTCATCGCCGACGGCAAGGAGCCCGCGAAGCGCCCGTCCCAGATCGCGGGCGCGCTGGTGCTCGCCGCGCTGCTCTTGCTCGCCAGCATCGAGGCCGCGGGCCTGTTCGAATTCGACGCCGTGCGCGGCCTGCTCGCGGCCTTCACCGTGTTCGCCGGCCAGGTGCTGCTCGCCGTCGTCATCTTCGGCCTCGCGCTCTGGCTCGGGGGCTTCGCCGCGAGGCTCGTCACCGACAGCGGCGTCCGGAACGCGCGCTTCCTCGGCGTCATGGCGCGCGGCGCGGTCGTCGTCTTCGGCGGCAGCATCGCGCTGCGCGAGATGGGCCTCGGGGACGAGATCATCACGCTGGCCTTCGGCCTCTCGCTCGGCGGGCTGGCCGTCGCGTTCGCGCTCTCCGTCGGCCTCGGCGCGCGCGAGACGGCCGGCAAGGAGGTGGCGAGGTTCGTCGAGCATTGGAAGTCGGGCGCGATCGACCCGCCGAAGCGCTGACCTCCCCATCGGCAGCGGCGCGGAGCTCGTCCGCGCCGTTGCCGGCGGCAGCGGCGGTGTCGCTCGAGGCGTCCACGTCCCGGCGCCATCCGTCGTAGGATCGTCCCCGCTGCGCGGCGAGCGCTCGCGCAGCGCCCGACCAAGAAGGAGAGCTTCGCGCGCATGAACGACTACGACGCCAGGGACTGGCTCCGCATCCTCTTCCGCGTACGCGGCTCGGTGCTGCCGCGCCTCATCGGCCGGGCGCTGCTCGCCGCTGTCGTCGGCGTTCTCGCCGTCGCCGCCGATCGCTGGCTCGAGTTCCACCTCGCGGCGACCGCGCACGGGCTCATCGGCGTCGCGCTCGGCCTGCTGCTCGTGTTTCGTACCAACACCTCCTACGACCGCTTCTGGGAGGGCCGTAAGCTCGTCGGGCGCCTCGTGACCGTCGCGCGCGATCTCGTGCGCCAAGCGGTTGTGTACGGGAAGGACGCCGCCCGCGACGGCGCCGAGGTGCGCCGGCTCGTGCTGGCGTTCTATTACCTCTGGTCACAGCGCCTCCGGGGCGAGGACGATCTCGCGGCGCTCGAGCGTTTCCTCACGCCCGGCGAGCGCACCGCGCTGACCGACAACCAGCACCGCGCGCCCGTGGTCGTCATCTGGCTCAACGCGCGGCTGACGAGCCTCGTGCACGACGACGATCGACAGGTCAGCGAGCTGCGCATGAACCGCGTCGACGCCAACATGAGCGCGCTGCTCGAGGTGCTCGGCGGCTGTGAGCGCATCCGCTCGACGCCGATCCCCTTTGCCTATGCGCATCACATCAAGCTCTTCCTCGCGCTGTTCTGCTTCACGGCGCCCTTCGCCATGGCGCACGGCATGCTGTGGTGGACGCCCGTCGCCGCGGCCGCGCTCGCGCTCGCGCTGTTCGGCATCGACGAGATCGGCGTCGAGATCGAGCAGCCGTTCGGGGACGACGACAACGACATCCCGCTCGGCGCCATCGGGCGCGCCCTCGAGCGAGCCACCGAGGAGATGGCCGCCTCCCCGACGCTGCAGCCGATGGAGCCACACGCCGGGACAACGCCCGTCGCGAGCGCACCTCGCGCTGACGCGCTGGAGGCCGCTGGGCGTTGAAGCCACCGCGCGGCAGATCCTCGCCGTGTCGTCAATCCGCTGGCGATCGCAGCTCCCCTCCGCCCGCTGTCGGACGCCCTCCCGAGGGCGGCCGCCTATGCTCGCCCCGCTCCAGGGAGACCGCATGAACGCGCGACGGGCATGGCTGACGACGACCGCGGCGCTCTTTTTGGCCACGGCCTGCGGTCCGGACGCGCTGGTGGAATGGCACGACCACGAGGACGCGCCGCCGGCCATCCCCATCGATGTCGCGCGCGGCATCGTCGAGCAGGCCGTCGTGGACTGCACGCCACGCCAGGACACCGGCTACTCGAACGGCAACGCCTTCCCCATCACCGTGGTGTCCCTGGACGGCGACCCCGTCGAGCGCGACACCGCGAACGCGTTCTGGGTCATGCAGCAGGCCGCCGCCGACGACGGCGTCTACATCACCATCAACAGCGGCTTTCGCACCTACGAGGAGCAGCAGTACTTCTACAGCTGCTACATCAACTGCAATTGCAACAACTGTAATCTGGCCGCGACACCGGGCTACTCCAATCACCAGAGCGGGCACGCGCTCGACCTCAACACCGCGACGGGGGGCGTGCTCAATTGGCTGAATGCGCACGGCGACGCGTTCGGCTTTGCCCGCACGGTGCCGAGTGAAGACTGGCATTGGGAGTGGTGGGGCGGAGGCCCGGGCGGCGGCATCTGCGGCGTGGTCGACGAGCGCTGTCAGGGAGACGCCGACTGGAGCGGCGCCTGCGATGGTGACCTCATCTCGAGCTGTGACAGCGGAACCTATAGCGAAGGGGACTGTGGCGCCTTCGGAGCACAATGCAGCACCGCGGGGGGACGCGCGCACTGTGTTCATTACTCCTGCTGGACCCATCTCGACGGCGCCGAGGACGGCCGCTTCTGTCTCGATGACACCGCCATGGGCATCTGTGAGCTCGGCGTGTACACCGAGGGAGACTGCGCGGCGTACGGCGCCAGGTGCTCCGAGGAGGGCGGCGCCGCGCACTGCGTTCACCCCTCTTGCTGGACGAACCTCGACGGAGGCGAGACCGGCCGCTTCTGCGTCGACGAGCGGACCGTGGGCGAATGTACGCAGGGGGCGTACAGCGAGACGACGTGCGCTGCGGAGGAGACCTGTGCCCGAGGCGCGGGCGGAGCGAGCTGCGGCGCCCCGCCGCCTCGAGACGCCGCCCTCGACGGCCCGAGCGGCAGCGACGAGCAAGCGGACGACGAAGGAGCGGGTGCCGTGCAGATCAGCAGCTCGCCGCCGGAGCTGCCCCCCTCGGTCCGCGGCGGTTGCTCGCAGGCCTCGGGCAGCGCGCCGGCCGGCGGCTTGCTGGCCATCGGGCTCTTGGCGCTCGGCGCTGTGCGTCGCACGCGACGTCGCGCGTAGCGGGCGCGGGTACCTCTCGTCGCTACTCCGTGTCGCCGGGCGGGCCGTCGTCGCGCTCGCCGTCCTCGCGGGGAGGCTCCGGCAGCGTCAGCTTCACGAGGCGCACGCGCCGCTGGGTGGCGTCGATGATCTCGATGCCGACGCCCTGCCCTGCCTGCAAGCGCTCGCCCTTCACGGGGATGTGGCCGGCGAGCACGATGCAGAGCCCGGCGATGGTGTTCCAGGTGTCGCTCTCGGCCAGGTCGAGGTCGAGCTCGCGGTTCACGTCGCGCACGGGGGTCGTGCCGAGCACCAGCACGGTGCCGTCCTCGAGCTTGCGGATGGGCGGCGCCGGCTCGGCCTCGTCCTCGCTGAAGATCTCGCCCACCAGCTCCTCGATGAGGTCCTCCATGGTGACGATGCCGGCGACGCCGCCGCGCTCGTCGACGACGATGGCGAGGTGCGTGCGCCGGCCCTGGAGGTCTTGCAGCACGTCCACCGCGCGCATGGCGTCGGGTACGAACACGGGCGGGCGCACGAGCTCGCGCAGCACCGGCGGCGGAACGTCGGCGGCGCGGGCGAAGATGTCGCGCACCATGAGCATGCCGACGATGTCGTCGATGTTGCCGTCGTAGACCGGCAGGCGCGCGTGGCCGTCCTCGGCGATGAGGCGGCGCACCTCCGCGAGCGGCGTGTTCACGTCGACGGCGGTGACCTTGTTGCGCGGCACCATGACGTCGGCGGCGAGCAGCTCGCCGAAGTCGAGCGCGCGCGAGGCGATGTCACCGACGCGCGGGTCGAGCGAGCCCGCCTTGCCCGCCTCCTCGAGGATCTGCTGCAGCTCGTCGGAGGACATGCGGCTCTCGGTGAACGAGGTGCGGTCGCCGAACAGGCGCAGCACGATGTTCGAGCTCGCGGTCAGAAACCACACCGCCGGCCGCGCCGCCGCCGACAGGCCCTTGAGCGGACGTCCGATGAACAGCGCGTAGGGCTCCGCGGCGCGCAGGGCGAGCGACTTCGGCACCAGCTCGCCGACGACGAGCGACAGATAGGACACGATCCCCACGACGAGCACGAGCGCGACGCCGTCCGCCCACGGCTCGAGCCAGCGGACGCGCGCGAGCCAGGGCGAGAGCTCTTTCGCCAGCGTCGCGCCGCCAAAGGCGCCGGCCGTGGCGCCAATGACGGTGATGCCGACCTGCACCGTGGCGAGGAAGCTCTCGGGCTTGGCGCGGAGATCAGCGACCGCCCGCGCGCCTCCCTTGTTCTCCTCGACGAGCTTCTGCAGCCGGGTACGACGCAGCGCGACAATGGCGATCTCGGCTCCTGCGAGAACGCCGTTCGCGACCACGAGCACCAGGATGACCACGAGCTCGAACAGCAACGTCCAGGCTCCCTTCGCCGCGAACCCTGGCATGGTCGAGGGTGCGCGCGAAGCAAATCCGCGAGCCGGCCAGTGCTCGCTCTGCAGCGGAGGCTGTGAAGGAGGGGAAGGAGCGGGGGCGGCCTCAGGCCGCGAAGCGCGCGAACAGGGCGCCGCTCTCGGGCCGCTGCAGGAGCGGCCGCAGCCACGAGAGCTCTTCGGGGCGCACGACGTGGACACGCGCGGCCGCTTGCAGGTCCTCGGCGGCGCCCTCCGGCAGCTCCTGCTCGTAGCGGACCTCGCGGCCGCCGACGGCCCAGGCGCCGCCCATCTTCGGCGTCTCTTGCCCCGCCGGCAGCACGCGCCGCGGCACCAGCACGAGGCGAACGTCGCCGGTCTCGGAGGGCAACAGCAGCATGTTGTAGCGTCCGCCCGTCAGGGGATCGTCACAGAGGCCCTTCACGATGCGCGCGGCCCAGCGCCCCACGAACGCGGCGCTGCCCTCGAGCAGCAGGCCGGCGAAGTCACCCCGGCTCCAGCTCGCGACCGTCCCCTCGGCGCCGCGGCGCAGCGTCGTCCGCTCCGCCGTCCCCTCGTCGAGCCAGCGCTCCACCGGCAAGCGCTCGTGCGTGGCGTGCCAGTGCAGGTGGCGCTCGCTGTTCCCGGCGGTACCGTTGTAGTGCATCGTCACCGGCCGCCCGCGGTGCTCGCCGAGCAGCCGCTGCAGCTGCGCCATATCGCGCAGGATGTCCGCGTCGAAGCTCTGCGCCCGGTGCCCGAGCGCGGCGATGACGGTGTGCCGGCTGTGCGCGTCCGCGTACGGATAGGCGTTCACCAGCAGCTGCCAGCCGCGCCACGCGAGCGAGCGCTGCTCCGGGAAGTGGCTCTTACAGAAGGGGCAGCCGTCGCCCGAGACCTTGCCGGCCTTGCGGTTCGGCGCCAGCGTCACCTCGAGGTCGCCTGCGTCTCCGAGCCCGCGCTCCACGCGCAGGCCCTCGAAGCGGCGGCCGAAGAAGCCCCGATCGTGGTGGTACAGAAACATGGCGTCCGCGGCCTGCGCGACCTCGGCGTCGCCCACGGAGGCGGTCGTCTGCCGCTGCCACCGAGACAGCACCTGTCGCGTCACGGACATCTGCGGCCCTGGAGACGCCGGGTGCGCGGCGCATCCTGTCCCAACCTCGGCGCTCGGCGACGGCTGTGTTCCAGTTCGGGTCGACGTTCGCGCGCCTTCGCTCGAGAGCGTCTCGCTCGCGGGCCGAGCTGTCTCGGAGCGACGCGAAGAGGGCTGACGAAGGGCGGTGGAGCCGAGCCGCATGCACCGATTATCGAGCCGCCCGCCGCGCCGTTGCCTGCGTCTGCACACATGCGCGCACCCGCGTCGCGATCGATCGACGAATTCCTGAATCCAGTTTCGATTCAAGTACTTGCAAAGGGAGGATCGGGCTGAAAATCGCGATCCGGTGCCTCTAATTCGGTCGTTTTGCGTTGACTTGACGCCGGGTCCGCATACCATTCGAGACGTCTCTTGAAGGGCCCCGTCTCGGGCCACGACCTCCCCACCCAGATGCAGCCGCACCTCGCGACGCCTCCGGAGAACGGGGGGTTTAGCGTACAGGTGTACGCGGTGGCGCGCGGTGAGGGGACAGGGGGGGCGAGCGGGTCTTTTGACCCTGCCCCGGAGCGAGGAAGCAATGCGTCTGTACCGGAAGATCATCCCCAAGATCGCACGCGAAGTGATCCGCACCCTTCACTCGAAGGGGGACGTCGAGGTCGAG
The DNA here is from genome assembly GCA_964388085.1 of uncultured Myxococcales bacterium. Classification (GTDB taxonomy): domain Bacteria; phylum Myxococcota; class UBA727; order UBA727; family CAYLZW01; genus CAYLZW01. The sequence continues at coordinate 34,911 of CAYLZW010000001.1, forward strand.
GACGGCCGGATGGACGAGGCCGAGCTCGATCTGGCGGCGGTCATGGTCGAGTACATGAACGAGGAAGAGCGCATCGTCACCGAGGCCAAGGAGACGATGGCCCGCCGCGGCCTGTCGCACGATCGCTTCGCGCAGGTGAAGAAGAGCCTCGCCGAGGCCCGCGGCTTCCGGCTCGGCGATGACGGCATGGACTTCATCCTGAACCAGATGCTCGAGGCGCTGTTCGCGTCGCGCAACATCGCCGAGGTGTACGCACCCGACCAGGACCTGCGGAAGTTCATGCGCGAGGTCATCGACAAGTACACCGCCGTGGACGAGGACCTCGACCGCGAGGCGCGCAACCGCCTGAAGAACCTGCGTGAAGGTACGCCCGAGTGGGAGATCGAGTACCCGCGCGTGGTCGCGCACCTGAAGCGCCAGAAGGGCCTCATCTGAGGCTCTGGCGCCCGGAGCCCGCAGAGTACACAAGGGCTCCAGGAGCAGGACGTGCCTGGACGGATCGCGGCTGACGCGGCCCGCTCAGGCACGAATCAATTCCGGCCCCTGCCACCAGCTCAATCGAACAACGACACCGCCTCCACGCTGATCGTCGCCTCCTCGAACAGCAGCAGGCCGCCGGTGCCGGTCGCGAGGAACATGCGGGTGCTGTCGAAGGTCCCGCCCTCGACGTCGCGGATGCGCACGGGGCCGCCCACCATCGCCTGCGGCAGCAGCGCGTCAAAGCCGATGCCTCCACCGCGGAACGTGCTCGGCCGCGCGAGGAACATGGCCACGGGCTCGATGCCCTGGGTGGCCTGAATGCTGATCACGCTGCCGCGCAGCGGAGCGCCCGCGGCGCTCTCCGTCACCGAGATGCGGAAGAACGGCACGTCGAGGGAGCTGGTCGCCGGCCGCACGGGCAGCCGCCCCTGATAGCCGTCGTCGAGCGTGCGCACGAGGAAGTCGCCGACGGCGAAGAGCGTGAAGCGCAGCTCCCCTCCCTGGCTGAGGCAGGCGGCGTCTCCGGAGTCGACGCCGCTCACCGCCACCGTGTCGGCGCTGATGCTGGCCACGGTCATGGAGATGCTCGCGGGGCAGCTGCCGCCGCGATCGCTCGTATCGACGACGATCTCGTCGCCGGCCTGCACGTCGAGCTGCTCGAAGGGGACGCTCGCGGGCACCACCTCGAGGGCGAAGCCGTCGCCGCTGTCCACGAGCTGCGCCCGGCGGTTGCCTGCCCCGGGCGGCGTGGCCTCGAAGGTCAGCGTGATCTCGGCCGCGAGCGCGTCTTCGCGCAGGAGCGGGACGAACGGCGGATCGCCGAAGTTGTCGATGGCGACGACGTCGACGTCCGGCTGGCGCGCCTCGCCACCGGCGGCGGGCTCCCAGCGCAAGCTCTCCTCCGGCGCCTCGGCCAGCGGCTGGCCCAGGTCGATGAGGCGCACGAGGCCGCCGTCCGCCGCGTCGAGGCGGACGTAGTAGAGCCAGCCGTTGGTCGTCGTCACCGCGGCCCAGGCGAACGTGGGCGGGTCTTGCGTCTCCTCGCCGTCCTTGAGCTCCGGGCAGCAAGCGCTCGGCCGCTCCCGCAGCTGGTCGGGGACGTACAGCGCCGCGACCGGGCTCGGGATCTCGGCGCTGCCGAGCAGCTCGTATCGGTCCTCGCGGCCGAAGCGGAACATGCGCAGCGCCGCGATCACCGGCCGGTCGCGGAGCGCCACGAGCGCCAGCGGGGCGAGGCCGCCGCCCGGGTCCACGCGGCCGATGGTGACCTCGTTTGTCGGGCCGCCGACGTCGATGCGGCGATCGAGCGCCGCGAGCGGCCCTGCGCCTCCTTCCGGGCGGACGCGCACGATGGCGACCGAGTCGAGCGCCGCGTCCGTGACGACGACGGCGTCCCCCGTCGGGTCGACCGCCACGCGGTTCGGGCGCGAGCCCTCCCCGAGGTCCACGAGGAGCTCCGCGGAGGTCGTGCCGGCGTCGAGGTCCAAGGCGAGCACCTGCAGGGCCGACTGCTGCGGCAAGGTCACGAACGCCAGCGGCAGCTCGCCTTCGAGCCCGCTCGACCAGACGGCGACGTCCGCGGGTGCGCGCCCCGTCTCGAAGACGCCGGCGGTGGTGAACGCGGGCGCGACGCTGTCCTCGTCGATCTCCACGGTGGGCACCATGGCCACCGCCTGCAAGAGGTCGAGGGCGCCGTCGAGCGCGAACACGAAGCGCTGGTCGACGGGGGACACCGCGAGGCGCCGCGTCGCCGGTCCGGTCCGGGCCGAGAGCGGGAAGAACACGTTCGGCGCCGGCACGAAGCGGCGCTCGAGCACGTCGAACACGCGCAGCTGCTGGATCTCCGGGTTCGTCACGACGACGAAGGAGCGCCCGGCCGCGGCGTCCGGCGGGCGCACCAGCACGATGTCGCCGAGGCGATCGAGCTCGCCCGACGGCACCGGCGGCTCCTGATCGCAGCCGGCGATGTCGCAGCCCGCGAACAGGGCGAGCAGCAGCGGTAGGCAGAAGCGGCGCGCCGTCGTCATGGTGCCCATGGTCGTCGTCATCACTGGACCGCCTCCACCGCTTGCCGGCGCTCCCCGAGGAGCGCGCGCGGCACGAGCCGGATCTCGCCGTCGTCGCCGATGAGGTCGATGACGCCGACCTGGTCGTCGTTGAAGAAGCTGACGTAGGCGCGCGGCGGCACGTGCGCCGCGTCCACCGCGAGGCCGTAGGGGCCGTCGCCGAAGCCGCGCAGCGCCTCTGTCTCGACGAGGGTGAGCGCGTCGTAGGAGAGCACGGTGTCATTGTCGAAGCAGGTGACCACCACCCGCGTGGCTTGGTCACCGGCCGGCGTCGTCAGGTTGACGGCCTCCACCTCGATGGGGTCGTAGCAGGTGTTGACGACGCCAGCGAGGCGCGCCTCGAGCGATCCGCCGGCGGGGAAGAGGTCCACGCGCGCGAGGGCGTCGGGATCGCGCAGCAGCACGAACAGCGCCTCCCCGCTCGGGTGCAAGCTGATGTCGCGCGCGTCGATGGAGCCGATCTCGTCGGTGAGCTCGAGGACGTTCGCCGGGTTGACGCCGCCGCCCTGGGCGGCGTTGAACCACACGAGATCCACGGCGTCGGTCGGCAGGTCGGTCGTCGTGCGGCGTACGGTCATGAAGGCCGTCTGCGCCACGCCGCCCTGGGCGGGCCGCAGCGCGATCCCCCAGACGCCGAGCGCGTCGCCGGAGAGCGTGTAGTCCTCGAGCGAGAAGCTCGGCCCCGTGAGCACCGTCATGCGATCGCTGGCCGCCTCGAGATCGAGCGCCAGATAGACCACCTCGGGCGAGCTCTGCAGCGTGACGATGGCCGTCACGCGCGACTCGGTCTGCTCGACGACGGCGAGCTTGAAGGGGTCGTTGCCGCCCACCTGCAGCGAGTCGGTCGGCTCCCCGCACGAGGGCGCGTCCACGCTCGGTTCCGGCGACGGCGCGCAGTCGAAGCCGATGTCGTCGCCGCCCACGAGCGGGATCTCGCTGACGCGGTTCTCGTCGCGGCTCGGCAGCAGGATGCTGCGGCCGTCGTCGACGAAGACCGGCTCGTTGCCGAACGAAGGGATGAGCGCCGCGGCCGCGTAGGGATTCACCACGCGGGCCAGGTCGTCGCCCGCGGCCGTGATCGCGGCGTCCACCTCGTCGAGGTCGGCCAGCAGGAGGGCGCCGCGGTTGAAGGCGAGGTCGAAGTTGCTCGACACCACGACGAGCAGCGGCCGCTCGGGGTGCAGCGCCAGGCCGGTCGGGAAGTGCGGGCGGTCGAGCGGAGGCGCCGAGCCCACGATCTCACGCGCGCAGCCGCCGCCGAGCAGGACGACGGCGAGCAGGAGCGGGAGAGCGGTTCTTCTGAGCAGGCAGCGCCTCATGGGACCTCGCAGGGCCGCGACGGGCGGCCCCTGACGGCGGCGTAGACTAACCGCCTCAGGACGAGGGTCCACCGGATTTGTCGCGGCGTCGGCGGCGTACACGCGGCCCTGTGCGAGCGCGCGCGGTGGAGCGCGGATCCGCTGGAGGGCGTGCAGGCATTACCGCGCCGAGGCTCCGCGATCCCGACAGCGCCCCTACAATCGCGCTATAGGTGGGACTGGTATCCGCGCGGTCGGACACGTGCGCCGCTCGCGTCCGGTTCGCGCGCGCAACAGAGGCTGAGTCGCAAGGTCCGATGGCACGCTTCGGTGACTTCACCCTTCTCGATGAGCTCGCCGAGTCGGAGGTGGCCGACTGCTTCGGGGCTACGCACGACGTGCAGGGCGGGCCCTTTTTCTTGAAGCGCTACCGGCGCGTCGACCCGAGCTATGCCCCCGTCTTGCTCTACCGCTGTGAAGCGCTCATGGCCGTGCAGCACGACAACCTGGCGCCGCACCTCGGCCACGGTGACGTCGACGGCGTGGTGTTCACGGTCTCGCCCTTCCTCGAGGGCATCGACCTCGACGGCTTCATCGAGTCCGTACGCCAGCGTCGCGTCGTCGTGAAGCTCGAGGCGGTGCTGTTCATCGTGCGCGAAGCGGCGCGCGGGGTGGCCGCCCTGCACGCCGCCGCCCACGACGGGCAGCGCGCGCTGCTGGCGCATGGCGACGTGTGTACGCGCCACGTCCGCCTCGGCCCCGCGGGCGAGGTGTGGCTGACGGGGCTGCCCACGCCGCGCGGCCTGTCGCCCGATCGTCCGCCGGAGCCGATCTGGGACTGCGCCGGCCTCGGCGCCCTGCTCTATGACCTCATGCCGCTGACGCGCACCGGCGGCCAGCGTCCGTCGCTGCCGGGCGCGCTCGATCGCGTGGTGCGCCGTACGCTCGGCATCGGGCCCGCCTCCGATCAGATGCCGCCGCTCGAGTTCGCCGAGCGCCTCGACGAGGTGGCCGAGGTGCTGAAGCTGCCGCGCCTCGAGCCGCGCGTCCTCGAGGACGCCGCCGCGCGCGCGATCCAGCACCACAAGAACGCACAGTCGATGTCGGCGGCCGACGCCCTGCCGACGCTGGAGCCGGTGATCTCGGAGCCGCAGAGCCGAGCCCATGGCGAGCTCCCGCCGCTCGACGTGGACGCCCTCGATCCCTTCCGGGAGACCGCGCCCACCGAGCGGCCAGCCGCGCTCATCGACGAGATCGACGCGCTCCCGGACGAGCCTCTCGGCGGGCGGCCTGGCCCGGCCGGGGTCGCGCCGACGGCAGCGCGCCAAGCCTCGCCCGCCCCCGAACGGGCGGCGCAGCGTCCGCCGCCGCAGCGCCCGCCGCCGCAGCGCCCCCCGCCGCAGCGCCCCCCGCCGCAGCGTCCACCGCCGCGCACCAGCGAGCGCCCGCCCTCCCCCGCGCGCCCGCCGCCGGTGACGCCCGCCGCGGCGTCCGACGAGCTCGACGCCTTCGCCGCGCGCCCGACGGCCCCGTCGCACCACCCGCTCGCCGCCCGGCGCGCCGCACCGCCCGGCGCCGTCGACGTGGATGGGTTCCCGCACCGCGCGGCCACGCCCCTCGACGAGCTCGGCAGCCTCGGCACGGTGCCGCCGGTGCGCGCGCCCTCGGTGCCCTGGGTCGCTCCCGACGACGAGCGTACGGAGGCGGAGATCCCGCGCGGCGTTCCCCATCAGGGCGCCGACGGGCCCGTCGGGCTCGCGCCCGGCGACGACGATGAGCCGCTCGATCCCTTCGTCGAGAAGACGCTGCCGGGGCACCTCGTCGGCTTGCTCCCGTCGGACGAGCCGGCCGCGTTCGAGGTCAACCCAACGCCCGTGTCGCCGCGCGAGGCGGTCTCGCGGCCCCCGAGCGCCGACACGTTCGAAAGCGACAGCACGCGGCCGGAGGTCTCGACGCTCGTCAGCGCGACGGCGCGGACGCAGTCGAATCCCGCTCGGCCACCCGTTCCGTCCGCGCCGGAGCCGCCCCCCGCGGACCTGCCCCCCGCGTCCCCGGGCAGCGAGCTGCCGAGCGTGCTCGAGGTGCCTCGCGAGATCTCCGCGCTGGTGAAGTTCGACGCCCCGCTGCGCGCGCAGCTCGGCCTGCTCGCGGATCCCCCGGAGGCGGCGGCGGCCCGCGCGGACGACGACAACGACAGCGCCTTCGCGGACAGCGCCTTCGCGGACAGCCCGTTCACCGACAGCGACGCCGCCGGCCGGGACACCGCCGACAGCGAGAGGGTCGCGGGCGACGCCGTCACGCCGCAGGATCCGGCGGTCGCGGCGCTGCTCGCGCGCGGCGTAGTCACGCCGCAGCAGGTGGAAGAGGCGCTGCTCGCGCAGGGGAGCCGCGGCGGCAAGGTGTCGGAGATCCTCGTCAACAGCGGCGCCACGACGGACGCGCTGGTGGCCGACGCGCTCGCGGCCGAAGCGGTGAAGCCACGCCTCAGCGATCAAGGGCTGTTCGCGCACCTGCCGGAGCCCGAGCTCTGTCGCCGGCTCCCGCAGACCTACGCGCTCTCGCGCCGCATGTTGCCCCTCGTCCTCGAGGACGGCCGCTTGACCCTGGCCGTGGTCGATCCCTTCGACGACGACGGGGTGCGCGAGGTGACGCGGCTCGTCGGCGCCGGCGAGGTGCGCGTGCACGTCGCCGCGCGCGCCGCGCTCACGGACGCCACGCTCAAGGCCTACCGCGCCCTGCACGCGCGCCTGACGACGGGAGAGGGCACGCCGAGCATCCTCCTCTGCATGCAGGACGAGGAGGAGACCGCGCGCTTCGGCGCTCGCCTCGCCGACGAGGGCTTTCACATCGCGCACGCCGACGACGTGCCCACCGCGAAGATGCTGCTCGACGCCCACCCGCCCGCGGCCCTCATCCTGGCGCTCGACGTCGAAGAGGCCTTCGAGCTGCTGCTACACGCGCGCGGCCACGAGGAGCACGCCGAGACGCCGCTGTTCGTGACGGGCGAGGCCGATGAGGCCGCCATGGCGCACATCCTCGATCTCGGCGCCGACGACTTCTTCGAGCGGCCGACCAGCCTCAACGTCGTCATGGCGAAGCTGCGCCGCGCGCTCAACAAACGCGGACTGCACGCGCACGCGCCCACCACACCGCCGGCCGCGACCTCCACCGCCGGGCTCGCCGCCGCGAAGCGACCCGCGCCGAAGGAGCCGCCCCCTGCCGCCGCGACGCGCCCGGTGCCGGAGCCGGCCAAGCCGCCGCCTCCGGAGCCGCCCCCGCCGCCGACCTTCGACTTCTGGGAGAACAGCGCTCCGCTCGACGAGATGGCCGAAGACGACGGCGGCGCCCCCGGTGACACGCGGGACAACGCGCCGCTGTACGCCGAGCCCACCGGCGTCATGGGCACCCTCCGCCAGATGGCGGTGACCGAGATCGTGCAGAGCCTCGAGATGGGGCGAAAGACCGCGCGCGTCGAGCTCGTCCCCACCGACGGCCAGCGCGGCATGGTCGGCTTCGAGGACGGCCGCGTGGTCTACGCCGAGTGCGGCGAGCTCCGCGGCGAGCAGGCCTTCTACTCGCTCGCACACCACACCGAGGGCTTCTTCCGCATCCGCTACGGCGAAGGCCCGAACGAGCGCAACGTCGAGGGCTCGACGACATACCTGCTGCTCGAGGCCATGCGCCTCATGGACGAGAGCGGCGGTGACGACGACGGCATCGGTGCTGAAAAGACCCCGACGCCTTTCGATTGACGACGCTCGAACGGGAAAAATTTCCCGCAAAGCCGCGGAGGCGCAAGGGCGCAAAGGGGAAACCATGAAGGTGTTTCCTTTGCGCTTCCTTCGCGGCTCTGCGGCTTCGCGTGCAATCGTTCGCGGCGCCGCGAGCTCGATCAGCGTCGACTACCGGATCGAACGAATCGAGTTCATCGCGTTCTGGTGCATGGAGTTCAGGATGTTGCTGATCGCCTGCATGACGGCCGCGAGCTCGTTGTTCTGGTTCTTGAGCTCCTCGAACAACACCTGACGGGACTTCATCGGCGCGCTCGCCTCGGCGGCGCCCGTCGTCGCTGCTGCTGCTGCTGGCGCCGCGGCAGGATCAGCGGCGGCGGCCTGCGAGAGGGCCGCTGCGGCCGCGTCGGGAGCCTCGGCGGCGGCCTGCTGGGGAGCGACCTGCTGGTAGGCCTTGGCCGCCTCGGGGTAGTGCGCCATCGACGTCGAGAGCTGCTTCAGCTCGCCGAGCTTGGCGCCGAGATCCTTGTCGGAGGCGAGCAGCGAGTCGACCATGAAGCTCGCGATCTTGTCCTCGAGCTTGTCGCTCTGGCGCAGCTTCTGGGCGAAGGGATCGCTCGGATCGGCGGCGTTGATGCGCGGCAGCGCCGACAGGTCGATGTCGTCGCCGAGCTGGGTCTTGGCCCAGTCCACGATGGGCTTGAAGGTGTCGCTCTCGAGGTACACGCCCGGCGTGCGGCGCAGCGCGTTCACGAGCGAGCCCGCGATGAGCTTCGAGACGGGCGGCTCGAGGCGCGCGAGCTTCTCGGCGATGGTGCCGGCCTCGCTCGCGTTGATGAACTTGTCGTCGTCGTTCATGTGGTGATGCACCGACTGAACGAGCGCGTCGAGGTGACGCTTGGTCTCCTTCATGTAGCTCGGATCGAGGCTCGCGGCCGCGTCGCTGGGCGCGGCGCTGCCGGCCTCCGCGGGCTTGGCGTCGCCCGCGAGGCCGTTCTGCTTCATGAAGTCGTTCATGTTCGACTTCGCGCTCTGGGGCTTTTGGGCCTCCTGCTCGGCGCGCTGGATCTCGGCGAGCTTGTCGATCTGCTCCTGCTGCATCTGGCCGGCGATGTGGATCATGAAGGCCGCGAGGATGTCCTCGAAGCAGGCGCCGCTGGCGATGAGCTGCGAGAGATAGTCGACGTTGCCGGTGCCCTTGGCGTCGAGGTTCGTGGTCCAGTCGGACACGCCGCCCTTCTGATCGAGCCCGCCCATCCAGTCGCGGAAGGTCTTGCGCGCGTCGGTGTCGAGCTTGACGGTGCCGTCGCGGCTGGCGTTTCGGATGACGCCCGCGAGGAACTGCCGGTTCGGCATGTCGAGCAGCGTGTCCGCGCGCGTGGTGAGCGCCTTCATGGTCTTGCGATCGAGCCGCGGCGTCTTCGCCATGGTCTCGACGCCCATCTGAAAGGCGCTGCGCGACGAGTTCAGCCCGACGAGCTCGGCCGCCTGGCGCGGCTCGAGGTCGCGCGCCTGCAAGCCGAAGTGCTCGGCGAACTTCTTCCGTCCCTCGGGCGAGGTCTGAAAGACGTCGTTCTGGAGCAGCGCGATGATCTCGGCCTCGACCAGCTTGCGGTCGGCCGGCTGCATCTTGCCGAGGTGATCGACGATCTGCTGCGCTTCGCCGCCCGTGACCGCGATGCCCTGGGCGCTGCCGGGCTCGATGGACTTGCCGATCTCCGCCAGGACGCGGTTGATGGCCTCGAAATTCGGTCGAGCGACGCCCGAGACAGCAGCCATGATCTTGTGCTCCGTTCTGCGCTGTTGTGCGTGTAAGGCACACACGTTCGGACAGGTTATCGGCTGATAACCGGCCCGGGACCCCCATTCTTTGCGAGATCCCGCCGTTTTGGCGAGCGCCGGGCCACAGGGGGCGGGGAGACAGGTGACGGGCGCCCAGCCGCGCGCGGGCGAACCTCGAGGCCCCGCCGCTATGCTTGTGCGTGGATGGCCGCGTGATCGCGATCTGTCCTCCTGGTGCTGGCGCCCGCGTCGTTGTCTGGCGACGCGGGCGTCATCTTTTTCGGAGCCGCGAGCAGCGAACGAGCCGCGCGCCCGGGTTCGGGCTTGGCGCGCGACGAACGCCGGTGCACAAGGTCCCTTCTGCTTTCCGGCTCCCGGTGGAGGTGCTCCCATGACGGAACAGGTCGAGCTCGACGACATCCTCGACGAGGCCTACGCGGCGCTGTTCGACGGCGAGGTCGAGGAGGCGCGGCGCCTGCTCGATGTCGCGCGACAAAACGACAGCAAGGATAGAGACGTCCTGCTGCTCGAGGCCGACGTCTTCGAGGCCGAAGGCGCCGGGGAAGAGGCCGTGGCCGCCGTGGAGGAGGCGCTCAAGGAGTACCAGGACGACCTGGCGCTCACCTTCCGCTACGCCACCTTGCTGCTCGACGTGTACGACGACGTGCCCGCGGCCCGGCCGCTGCTCGAGGACGTGGTGGAGCGCCTCGAGGCCGGCGAGCACCCGGGCGTCAAGGCGGCCGAGGGCACGGACGCCGCCAACGACGACGAGGAGGAGGACGAGGCCCTGGCCGAGCTGCGGCTCGAAGCGTGGCTGACGCTCTCCGACTGCCGCGCGGCCGACCACGATCCCGTCGGCGCCCTGCAGGCGGCCGAGAAGGGCGTGGAGCTCGCTCCCGACGACGCCCAGGCCCGCCTCGCGCGCGGGGCGGCGCTGTTCGATCTCTGTCGCCTGGAGGACGCCGAGAAGGCGGTGGCGCAGGCGCTCGATCGCGACCCGCGCTCGGGCGACGCCTACTGGCTGCGCGGCCGCATCCTGACCGTGCGCGGCGACGACAAGGGCGCCCAGAAGGCGCTCGAGCGCGCGGTCGCCCTCGACGGCGAGCGCTTCGCGACCCCGCTGCGCATCCCCGAGGACGACTTCGTCAGCATCATGGAGGAGAGCCTCGAGGAGCTGCCCGAGCAGGTGCGCAACTATCTGAAGAACGTCGCCATCGCGGTCGAGGACGTGCCGCCGCTCGACCGCCTGCAGCTCTCGGATCCGCCGCTCTCGCCCGGCTCGCTCGGGCTGTACGAGGGCACGCCGCCGTCGTTGGCCTCGGGCGAGGACCCCTGGTCGCACCTGCCGAACCAGATCACGCTGTTCCGGAAGAACATCGAGCTGAGCGCCAAGGACGAGGACGATCTGCGCGAGCTGATCGCGAGCACCCTGCTGCACGAGGTGGGTCACTACCTCGGCCTCGACGAGGATGACCTGGACGAGCGCGGCCTCGGCTGACGTGTCCCTGAGCTGATCGCAACGGATGCCAGTTGCGATGCAGGGCGCTACATTGGCCGCGATGTACATCGTCGACCTGGTCTGCGAGCAAGGGCACAAGTTCGAGGGCTGGTATGACTCGGCGGCCGAGCTGCGCGCGCTCGAGCAGAGCGGTGAGGTGACCTGCCCGCTCTGCGACGCGTCCGCGAAGACGGTGCCGACGGCTTCGCGCGTCTCGACGAGCAAGACCCGCGGTGATGTCGAGGGACGTTCGCTGTCGGCGCGCCTGCCGCGGCCGGCGCAGGCGACCGCCTCGCCGCCGGCGAAGATGCCGCTCGAGGTGCAGCAGGCGCTCGCCAAGGTGCTCCAGCACGTTCGCCAGACGCACGAGGACGTGGGGCCGCAATTCAGCGAGCGGGCCATCGCGATGCACCGCGGGGAAGAGCCCCATAAGCCCATCCGGGGGGAGGCGGACGAGGAGCAGGAAGAGCGGCTGCTCGACGAGGGAGTGCCGTTCGTGAAGCTGCCCGTGCCGGACATCGAGCAGAACTGAACCGCGCTCGTTTGGGACGACCATTTCTGTGGTCGTTTTTTTGGAGCGCGATCTGGGTGCCTCTAGGCTCCCTTTGTCGCCAGCGGTCGCCATCTGGAGCACGCCGGCGCAAGGAGGAGCCCTATGGTCGCCGTCGTCGCTGACAGACTCGCTGAGCCCTTTGATGATGGGCAATTCGTCGCGGAGCAGCTCGCGGAGATCGTGCCGTTTCCGCGCATCCCCAAGGGCGCGCCGGCGCTGGCTCCGACGCGGCCGCGCATCGCCTATGGGGGGGACGACGATCCGCGCACGGCGACGCGCAAGGATGTGGCGCTCAAGTGTTGGCTCATGGACGACGAGGGATCGGCGCGCGGCTATGCCCTCGACATCAGCAAGGACGGCGCGCGGCTCTCCGGCGTCGGCTCGCGATTTACGGTCGGACAGCGCCTGCTCTGTAAGCTGCTGCTCGACGCCAAGCAGCCGGCCCTCGTCGTGCGCTGCAAGATCGTGCGCGTCTCGAGCGGCGAGGTCGGCGTGCGCTTCCTCGAGCTCGGCTTCGACGAGTGGTTCCGGCTCGGGCGCTTCCTCGACCGCCTGTGAGCTGCCGATACCCGGAGGTACCGGCAGCCCTCGTCTCGCGTCAACGCCTCAGGGGACCTCGACGAAGACGGAGACGGGCGACGAGGACACCTCGAGCGGCGCGCCGACGTCGTCCACGCCGGTGCAGCTGAGCTCGAAGGTGTTCTCCTCCGTGATGGCGACCGTGTAGCCAGCGGAGCTCGTCGGCACGGTGCTGAGCACGGGCTCGGCCGCGGAGGACGCCCACACGGACAACGTGCAGGCGCTGACGAAGTACGCGTCCCAGGCGAGCACGACGTCACCGCCGCCGGTCGGCAGCGAGTCGGCGGGCTCGACGACGCGGAAGCCGGTGATGGCCGGGCCGACCTCGATGGTGAACTCCGTGGTCTCCTGCCAGTCGAGGTTGCCGCAGCTCACGGTGCCGATGGTCTGTTCGGTGACGTCGACGCTCACGCAGCCTTCGGCGCCTGCCGGATAGAAGAGGCTGATGCTCGGGACCTCCACCGTGCAGACGAGCAGGTCGCGCGCGGACCAGCACACCTCGGTGGTGCCGCCGCCCCAATCGAGCGCCGGCGGCGTCATCGTGACGGTGATCGAAGGATTCGGCAGCACGAGGCCGACCTCGAAGGTGGCGACGGCCACGCTGCAGCCGTCGTTGATGACGATGGCGTTCTGGCGGGCGAGGATGGCCCAGCTCGGCGTGAACGCGAAGTCGTAGCTGCCGGCCTCCCCGTCGACGGCGACGCCTTCGCCGAGGGTCGCTCCGGTGCCGAGGTAGTCGAACGACAGCGGGTCGCGACCGCCGCTGACGCTCAGGCGAACGTTGTAGGTCTCGCCCGAGACGTGGACCGGGGGCAGCTCCGGATCGGACGGCTGCTCGAGCTCCACGGAATTGACGACGAGCGGCTCGACGCCCGTGCACTGCGGCTCTGTGCCATTGCAGACATACGTGGGCTCGCCGGCCTCCGCTTCCGAGAGCGCGCCGTCACCGTCGGCGTCGACGCCCGCGCGAACCGCGACGCCACCCGCCGGACAGGCCTCGCCCGGCGCCTCATCCGCGACGCTCACGAGCGCCTCGGCGCCATCCGTGCCATCCGCGCCGTCGTTTCCGTCGGTGCCATCCGTGCCGTCATTGCCGTTAGCGCCGTCATTGCCGTTGGTGCCGTCGCTGCCGGCGGCGCCGTTGCAGACGTACTGCGTGTCGCCGATCTCCTCGTCGGAGAGCGCGCCGTCCCCGTCGGCGTCGACGCCCGCGTGAACGGCGGTGCCCCCCGTCGCGCAGTTGTCTCCCGGGGCTTCGCTGTCCATGCGGACGAGGCCGCTCTGGCCGGCGGGGCCTTCGCAGCCGAGCGCCATCGACAGAACCAGCAGGGTGCACAGGCGGAGGCCGTGCGGCAGAGAACATCGCTTCATTTCATCAACCTCGTGGACATGGAGAGAGTGCGGCGCGGCGCGACGCCATGCAGGCGTTGCAGCGCTCGTGCGGCGAACCCTGCCGAACAAGACGGGCGCGAGTCAAACCCCCGCCGCGATTGATCGCTCGCGGGCAGTCCGGGCTTCACGCGCCGCTTCTGACGACGTGTCGACGGGAGCCGAAGAGCCTGCGCACGCCACCCGGACAGCCGTCCGCCTTCCGCGCTCGACGTGCTAAGCGCGAGGACTCAGCAGCGGAGGCTCCCATGTCGCAGCGTGTGCCCCCCTACCAGTATGCGTCTCCGGGCGCGGTGGCGTTCGGTCCTGGCCTCGCCGGGAGCCTCGCCACGCAGCGGCCGCTGCGGAAGGCGGAGCGCGTGCTCGTCGTGTCCGACGCCGGCGTGCGGGACGCGGGCCTGCTCGAGCGGGTGACGACGGGCCTCGGCGACAAGGTCGCGCTCGTCGACGATCGCGTGGTGGCGGACGGGGACGCCGAGCACATCTTCGCGCTCGCCGAGCAGGCGCGCACGGCCGGCATCGACGCCATCGTGGCGCTCGGTGGCGGCTCGGTCATCGACACGGCCAAGTCCGTCGCCGCGCTGCTGGCCAAAGGCGGCCGGCTGCAGGACCTCGACGGTGTCGCCACGGTGCGCGAAAAGCTCCTGCCGCTCGTCGCCGTGCCCACCACGGCCGGCACCGGCGCGGAGGCCACCCAGTTCGTCGTCGTCGCCGATCGGCAGGCGGGCCGCAAGATCATCCTCATCGATAATTCCCTGGTGCCGGCGCTGGCGGTGCTCGATCCCGAGCTCGTGCTGGGGCTGCCGGCCAGCGTCACGGCAGCCACCGGCGTGGACGCGCTCACGCACGCGGTCGAGGCGCTCGGCTCGCGCATGCGCAACCCCTTTGGCAGCGCGCTCGCGCTCGAGGCCGCGCGCCTCATCACCGCCGAAGACGGCCTCGCCCGCTGCCTCGCGGAGCCGAGCGATCTCGCCGCGCGCGGACGGATGTTGACCGCCGCCTGCCTCGCCGGGCAAGCCATCTCGACGAACATGCTCGGCGCCTGCCACGCGTTCGCGCATGGCCTCGGCGCCCTCAAGGGCGTGCCGCACGGCGTCGCCAATGGGCTGTTCCTCGTCCCCGTCATGCGCTTGAACCTCGAGAAGGCGCGCGTCCCCTATGCGCAGCTCGGCCTCGCGCTCGGCGGTCAAGGCGACGAGACGGCGCTCGCGGAGCACGCCATCGCGACGGTGGAGCGCGTGGTGCACGAGGTCGCGTCCGTACCGCGGAGCCTGCGAGCGGTGGGCGTCGTGGACGACGACGTGCCCGCGCTCACGAAGCTCGTCATGGCCGACCCGGACCTCGCCACGAACCCGGTGCAGATCACCGAGCCCGCGCGCTTCGAGGAGCTGATTCGCGCGCGAATGTGAGGGCACAGGGCACGGGGCACAGCGCACAGGGTTGTGTCGCTTTGGGGACGGGCGAGCCTGTCGAGCGCGTGTTGGTGCGCTTTCCGCCGCGGCGCCGCGACGCCTGGCAGGTTGCGCCCGAGGCGAGCGGTCCTCTAAAGCGAACGTCCCTCAGCCGAAGCAGATATCGAGCGCCTCGTCGAGGTTCTTGACCGGGAACAGCTCGACGCCGTCCGGCACCTCGAGGCGATCGACGTTCGTGCGGGCCAGCAGCGCGCGCCGAAAGCCGAGCTCGCGCGCCTCCGACAGGCGCGCCTCCACGCGTTGCACCGCGCGCACCTCACCGCTCAAGCCCACCTCGCCGAAGGCGACGAGATCGTGCGGCACCGGGCGGTTCTTCAGGCTCGAGGCGAGCGCGAGCGCCACCGGCAGATCAGCGGCGGTCTCGCTCAAGGTGATGCCGCCGGCGACGTTCACGAACACGTCGTGCCCCGCGAGCGACATGCCGCAGCGGCGCTCGAGCACGGCGGCGATGACCGCGCAGCGCGTGGAGTCGATGCCCACCGTCGTGCGCCGCGGATTTCCGAACGGCGTCTGTACGCATAGCCCCTGCACCTCGACGAGGAGCGGCCGCGTGCCTTCGAGGGCCGCCGTCACCACCGAGCCGGGAGCGCCGTCCGGCCGCTCGGCCAGAAACAACGCCGAGGGGTTCTCGACCTCGCAGAGGCCCTCCCCGCGCATCTCGAACACGGCGCTCTCGTTGGTGGAGCCGAAGCGGTTCTTGCTCGCGCGCAGCACGCGATAGGGCCCCGAGCGCGTGCCCTCGAACGCCAGCACCGTATCGACCATGTGCTCGAGCGTCTTCGGCCCCGCGATGGCGCCCTCCTTCGTCACGTGTCCGACGAGGAAGGTGGAGATGCCGCGCACCTTGGCGAGGTGCATCATGCGCGCGGTCACCTCGCGCACCTGGCTGACGGAGCCGGGCGCGGCCTCGAGGTCCGACACGTAGACCGTCTGCACGGAGTCGATGATGAGCGCCTCGGGCGCCGTGCGATCGATCTCGGCGTGCACGAGGTCGAGGTCGGTCTCCGCGAGCAGGAACAGCTGGTCGTGCAGCGCGCCGAGGCGCTCGGCCCGAAGGCGCGTCTGCGCGACGGACTCCTCCGCGGACACATACAGCGTGCGGATGCCGCTGGCCGCGAGCTGCTTGGCCACGGTGAGCAGGAGCGTGCTCTTGCCGACGCCGGGCTCGCCGCCGATGAGGGTGAGGGAGCCGCGCACGAGGCCACCGCCGAGCACGCGATCGATCTCGCCGATGCCGAGCGGGCGGCGCGGCACCTCCTCGCCGCGCACCTCGGTGATGGGGGTCGCGCGCGTGGCCGGCCGGGGTCCCTGCCCTCTGCCTCGCGCGCGCGCCGCCGCCGGGGACGCCTTCGCCACCGTCTCCTCGACGAAGGAATTCCAGCTGTTGCACGCGGGGCAGCGGCCGAGCCACTTGCGCTCGGCGTTCCCGCACTCGTTACAGCGGTACACCGACTGGGTCTTGCTTCCGCTCGCTCTCGTCGCCACAGGCGCTCCTCTCGTTCGCCACCCCACACCATCCGAGGGAGCGCGCGAGGATTTGCGGCCAATCGTCAGTGGTGGTGGTGGCCGCCGGGGCCGTGCACGTGCCCGTGCGTGAGCTCGTCCTTGGTGGCGTCGCGCACCTCGGCGACCTTGATCTTGAAGGTCAGCTCCTTGCCGGCGAGCTCGTGGTTGAAGTCGAGCGTGACCTCTTTGGCGGACACGCCGGCGATGCGCGCCGGGAGGCCGCCACCGTCGGGGGACTGCGCCATGACGCGGTCGCCCACCTCGAAGCTCGAGTCCGGCGGGAACGAGGCCTTCGGCACCTGATGCACGCGGTCCGCCTGGTACTCGCCGTACCCGTCGGCGGGGGCCACCACGACGGTCTTCTCGTCGCCGACGCCGAGGCCCTCGAGCTGCTGCTCGAGGCCGGGGATGATGTTGTCCTTGCCGTGCAGGTACCAGAGCGGCTCACCCTGCTCCGAGGCGTCGACGACGATGCCGCCGTCGATGGTCAGC
This sequence comes from uncultured Myxococcales bacterium, assembly GCA_964388085.1. GTDB lineage: Bacteria > Myxococcota > UBA727 > UBA727 > CAYLZW01 > CAYLZW01. Next base: position 51,757 of record CAYLZW010000001.1, read on the forward strand.
GTGTAGTCGATGGCCACGGCCTTGTTCTTCGTCACGTTCATGGTGCTCTCGTCCTCGGCGGCGTGCCAGCTCGGGTGCACGCGCGCTGCGCTGCGGGGTGCTTACGAGGTAGGGTCGGCGCCCCCTACGGTCAACGGAGTTTCTCGAGGGGCTGCGTGTTGCCCTGTGTGCAGACAGCGCGCACGAGAGCGTTGACCCCTGCTGGCCGCTGTACGACCTTTCCCGAGGTGAGCGTTCCGGTGCGCCTCCTCCTGAGTGTGTTGCTCCTCGGCGTCGGCCTCGGCCTGCCCGCTTGGGCGGTCAAGACGCATGGGCCGCCCTGGTCCTTTCAGGACCGCGACGCCGTCGTGCTCTCGAAGGCGGGCAACGTGGAGATCTACGGCGGCGGCGGACAGGCCGGGGGCACGGGCTCCAAGGAGGTGCGGCCCGGCCTCGCGCTCTACGCGGGTGACGAGGTGCGTGTGGGCGCCTTGAGCCGCGTCGTCGTGCGAACGCCGCGCGCGGACATCGAGCTCAGCGACGGCGCGCGCGCGATCCTCGGCGAGGCGGGAGCGTTCAGCCTGGCGCGCGGCCTCGTGCTCCTCGAGCTGCCCGAGGGCGATCCGCTCGTCGTCACGGCCGAGGGCGCCGCGGGCAAGGTGGAGCTGGCGCCCGGCTCCTATCGGCTCATGGCCAACGGCCAGGGGCACCTCTTCGTTTTCGTCGAGAAGGGCGTCGCCAAGTCGGGTGACGCCTGGGCCGACGGCGGGCGCCTGCTGGCGCTGCAGAAGGACACGACGCCGCGCACGCTCGAGCGCCCCGAGAGCGTCCCGCTCGAGGCCGTCATCGACAACGACAAGGGGGTCGTGCGCGGGACCACCGCCGTCGGCGCCCAGCTCTATGTAAACGGCAAGCTCTTGCACGCGGGCGACGACGGCAGCTTCTCGGAGTCGTTGCCTCCCGGCGACGCTGACCTCGTGCTCTTCGTGCGCGATCCGGCCGGGAACGTCGAGCACCGGGTGCTCCGGCGCGGCGGCGAGGGCAAGCGATGAGCAAAAAGCGCGGGTCTTCGAGCCGGGGCTCGGGCAAGGGCTTCATCGGCAAGGGCAACGCGCGCTACGACCGGCACGACACCTACTACCGACGAGCGAAGGCCGAGGGCTGGCTCGCGCGCTCGGTCTACAAGCTCGAGGAGCTCGACCAGGACTTCAAGCTCATCCGCCCGGGCGACAACGTGCTCGACCTCGGCGCCGCGCCCGGATCGTGGCTGCAATTCGCCGAGCGCCGCGTCCGCGAGAAGGGCGGCCGCCTCGTCGCCATCGATCTCCTGCCCGTGCGCCTCGCCTTCGGACCCCACGTGAAGGTCATCGAGGGTGACGTGTTCAAGACCGACGTGCGGGAGCTGCTCCCCGAGGGCGTCGTCGTCGCCGAGGACGATCCGCTGCCGCGCCCCTTCGACGTCGTGCTCTCGGACATGGCGCCGAACACGACGGGCGTGCGCTCCGTCGACCAGGCTCGCTCCATGGCGCTCGCCGAGCGCGCGCTCGAGGTCGCGCTGCGCGTGCTGCGCCCCGGCGGGCGCTTCGCCGTCAAGGTGTTCGAAGGCGCCGACTTCTCCGCCTACCTCGGCATGCTGAAGGCCGGCTTCACGACGGTGAAGGTGCGTCGACCCAAGGGCGTGCGCGTGGGCAGCATCGAGACCTACGTGGTGGCGCTCGACCGGCGTCGTGACGGCGAGGGCGCGTGATCCCCTTCGCCGCCTGCCTGCTGCTGCTCGGCGCCGCCATGATGACGCGCGGGCTCATCTACACGCTGCGTCCGACCGGGAGCATCGCGGAGAAGCGCAAGCGCAAGAACCTCAAGTACGGCATGCCGACGGATATGCGCGTGTTCGGCAAGCGCGTCCGCCGCCTCGGCCTGCTCATCGCCCTCGCCGGCGGCTGGCTGCTCGCCTGGGATCTCGCGGACGACGTCACCCCCGCGCCCGTCGTGGAGCCGGCGCCGGGACGAAGCGCACCATGAAGCGCCTTCGCCCGGCGGGCCCGGCGGTCGCCGTGGTGCTCGTGACCCTGACGGCGCTCTCCTCGAGCTGCAGCTACACGACCATGGCGCGCGCGCCGAGCCGCGCCGAGCTGTGGATCGACGACGAGCTGGCCGGCGAGGCGACGCCCGGCGGCGCGGAGGTCTCGGTCCCCGTCAGCTACGCCGATCCCGCCTGGTTCCTCTACGTCGACGAGGATGACCGCGCGGAGGCGAGCGGCGTGCTCGCGCGCACGCGCCTCGATCCGCTGCTGACGTCTTCGCTGTGCGCGGTCAGCGCGCTGACGACGCCCGCGTGCATGCTGGCGGGCCTCTTGTCGTCGAACCCGATCCTCTGCGTCGGCTGCCTCGCGCCCCTCGGCGACGTGTTCCTGCAGAGCGGCGTCAACGCCATCTCGACGACGGCCGACAACGCGAGCTGGCTGACCATCCCCGCCGTGGCGGGCTGCGCGCTGCTCGGCCTGGCGCCGCTGGTGCTGCTGCCCTTCGCGCTGCGCGTCCCCGAGGAGATCGAGCTGCCCATCGATCCGCTGCTGCCGCCCGCGGCGCCAGCGTCCCCCGCCCCGTCGCCCGCCGCGCCGTCCGCGCCGGCCCCGTCGCCTTCGCCACAGGTGTCCTACTGATGCGCGCCTCGCTGCTCGTCGTCGTGCTGCTCCTGCCGCTCGCGCACGGCCTCGCCTGCGCGCCCGTCGGCGGTGCGGTCGACGTCGAGGTGCTGGTGCGCGACGACGACGATCCCGATGGTTACGCGTTGGCCACGAGGACGCTCCACTCCGTGACCGACCTCTTCGCCGGCCGCGGCGCGCTCTTCGACATCCGCGCCGGCGAAGGCTTCTATGGCACCCCCACGCTCGACGCCGCCGAGCTCGACGGCTGGAGCGCCGAGGAGCTCTGGCGCGAGAGCCGCGCCGGCGGTGACGACGTCCGGCCCGACCTCGCCTTCGAGGGCGGCCGTTACGTGGCGCGCGACTTCGACGCGCTCCATTACCTGACGGTGTTCCACAACCTCGAGCAGGCGTTCGCGTTCCTGAAGGACGAGCTCGACCGCCCCTCGGGCGCCACGGACTCGCACGCGCACGTCGGTCTACACGGCGCGCCGGTGTCCTCGAAGGCCTTGCCGCTGCCGGTCGTCCTCGGCGACAACGCCGCCTACGCGCCGAGCGCCGACATGTTCCTCGTCGTGCCCGTCATCAACCAGACGGAGGGCGTGCCGCCGTTCATGGACGTCGGCGTCGCCGTGCACGAGTTCCATCACCGCGTCTTCTTCCATCGCGTGATGCTCGCGAGCGGCGTGTTCCCGCTCTGGAAGCGGCTGACCTTCCCGCAGGTCTACAAGCAGGAGGCGCTGAACCAGGCGGGCATCGGCGAGCTCGACGACGTCGGCGCCCTGCTCTACACGCCCGAGGAGCTGCGCTCCTTCAACGCGCTGCGTGGCCTCGACGAGGGGCTCGCCGATGTGTTCGCCGTCGGCAAGACCGGCGATCCGGACTTCTTGCGCAACTTCGCTCCCGAGCACGCCTTCCTGCGCGCGCTCGACGGCAGCTACGCGAGCGCCGCCACCTTCGCCGCCCTCGAGGACGGCGCGCTGCCCGACGGCCTCAACGAGGCCTGCGCCCTGAGCGCCGCCGGCGACAACCTCGGCCGGCTCGGCATGAACTACTACTGCCTCGGCACCCTCGTCGCGGCGTCGTTGTGGGAGGCCGCCGGCGGCGACGCCGTCGTGTTCCGCAGCGAGGTGCTCCCGGCGGTCGAGCTCGCGCTCGACGATCTCGGCCCCGTCCTGCTCGAGCGCTCCCCCCCGGAGGGTCCGCTGACGTTCTCCATCGACATGGCCCTCGAGGTCATCGCGCGGCGCCTGCCGGAGCCCCTGAGCGCCGCCTTCTGCGAGCGCCTCGGCGCGCGCTTCGCCCGCGTGCTCGACGACGGCGGGGTTCCGACGTGCGGCTGAAGACCGCCCTCGTCGTCGTGCTCGCGCTCACGACCTCGCTCGGGAGCGCGAGCACGGCCGCCGCGCCCGCCCCGAGCGCGCCGCGCTTTGTCGTCGACGGCGGCGTCGCGCTGAGCGGCCGCAGCTCCGTGAACGCCGGCCGCGTGGAGCTGCAGCCGCTGCTCGCGCTGCGCGGCGGCGCGCTGTTTCCTCTCCCCGGCGGAAGCGGCCTGCTGCTCGGCGTCGATGCGCGCCTGCTGCTCGAGACCCTCCCGCGCGTGCGCGGCACCGCCGACGTGGGCTCGCTGTCGTGGGAGCTCGGGCTCGAGCCGCGCGGCCTGATCGCCTGGCGCCTCGGCGACGGACCGCTCGCGCTCGTCCCCTACGCGTTCGCGGGCGCCCTCGCCGGCGGACGCTTCGCCGACGTCTACGCGTTCCGCGAGCACCAAGCGCGCGCGCACCCGACCTACGGCGTCAGCGCGGGCGCAGGCGGCCTCCTCCGCATGGGCCTCGTCACGCTCTCCTGGGAGCTCGGCGGCGGCCTCCGCGAAGACGGCCCGGCGCTGACCAGCACCCTGTTGGTGGGCGCCATGTTCTGAAGTTCACGGTTGACGACGACCGCCACGGCGGGCAGATTTCCGCCCGCTGAGAGCCCAGGTAGCTCAGTTGGTAGAGCAGGGGACTGAAAATCCCCGTGTCGGCGGTTCGATTCCGTCCCTGGGCACCAACGCCTCGCTGCTGCGGGGCGTTTTCTTTTGCTCCGTCGGCGATTTTCAGTCCGGGGACTGACCTGCCTCTGAACCCCACCGTGTCGGCGGTTCGATTCCGTCCCTGGGCACCAACGCCTCGCTCTTGCGGGGCGTTTTCTTTTCTAGGGGATCTTCAGTCCGAGCCCGCCATCAGCGCCCCTGCAACAGCCCCTTCACCGTCGACAACAGCCCGCGGGTCATCGGCTTCACCACGATCTCGACGCTGCCGAGCAGACAGGACCCACTCACCCGGATGCGGCGCGGATCGCGTGACGACGAGGCCGACTGCGTCAGGTTGTCGAAGCTGCCGAGCACGGCGCGGCCTGACATCTCGACGGCGACGCCGTCCGGCACGACGATGCGCACGCTGCCGAGCAGGGCCTTTACCTCGATGTCGACGTCGGCGGGGATGTCGGCCTCGACGAGATCGAGCTCGACGTTGCCGAGCGTCGCCTTGACGACGACGCGCGAGGGGACACGCCAGCGCCCGCGGTGCGTGGTGCTCGAGAGCAGGGCCTGCACCGTCGTCGTGCGCTGACCGGAGCGTTCGCGCGGCACCAGCGCGACGTCGTCGAGAGAGGGCAGACCGGCGAGCGCCTCCTCGAGCTGCGCGGTGGTGCGCGCGTTCTCGGCGAGTTCCACCCGGCGCTCGAAGTCCGTGGTCTCGAGGTGGTTCTTCGCGTAGTGCTCCGTCAGGCGCGCGATGGCGTCGTCACGAGCAGCGGGGGTGAGGACGAGCGCGGGCACGTGCGACATGTCCGGCACAGTATCGCGTCCCTGCCGCGGCGGCGCAGGAACCCTCCGAACGAGCGCGAGCGCTACGGCAGGGGCTCGATCGTGAGGCGCTCGAAGGTCGCGAACAGGTCGTCCTGCACGGCGCCCGACGCCCAGAACCCCAGCTCGACCCGCGCCTTGGTCACGTCGTGCTGACCGGCGGCGACCGTCATGCATCCCACCTCCGTCCAGCTCGTACCGTTCGAGGAGACGTGCGCGCACGCGATCGGGGGCTGCAGCGTGAGGCGCAAGTGCGTCGACAGCGCCAACTCGTCGTCACCGTACGCGAGGCTACCGCCCGCCTGCTGGGTGCCGTTGGCCATGCGATAGAGCGCCGGGCCGGTGTCCGGCTGATCCCAGAGCTGAAAGTAGTTCGTCGACGGCGCCCCGCCCGGGAAGGTGATGGCCAGCCACCGCCCCGCCGACGCGTTCGAGTAGTCACCGGTGGTCGGACCGACGACAGCGGTGACGACGAGGCCGTCCGATCCATCGAAGCTCATGGTGCTGACGACGTCAGCGCCGACGCCGGTCCCGGCGCCGCTCGTGCAGCCGATCTCGAGCCCCGCCGCCGTGAGGGTCGCGCCGCAGCCCGGGCCCGTCGCCGGCGTGGCCTCGAGGTAGGGCGACAGCGGCTCCGCCACCCCGAAAGGAATGTCCAGGTCCGGCACGGGACACGACGTGCCGAGTCCGTTATTCGACACCACCGGCGTCGGGTCGGGATCCAGCGCGCCGCACCAGCCGGCTGCCTGCTCGTCGGTCAGGCAGCCGTTGGACGACACGTTGAGGGTGACGACGGCGCGCGGCAGGATCCCCCCTGCGTTCACGGTCTCGAGGGCGGGGAGCGTGACGAGGCGCGCGTTCTCCGACACCTCGACGTTCCCCGTCACGTTCCCGATGATGAGGTCAGCGAGGGACACGAGCGACGCATTGTTCGAGACCAACAGCCCGCCGAGATCGACCCGCCGGTGCACGCCCGAGAGACTTGTCAGCGCCGGGTTCTCCCTGACGTCGAGGACGCCAGCCAGCTCGCGCAGGAACGGCAGGTAGAAGGTCGGCGCCGCCTCGTTTCGCAGGAGGGTGACGCTGTCACCGACCGTCTGCAGTTGCTGCAGCGCCACGACCTCGCCGTCGATGCCGGTCAATCTCAGGCTGACCCCGACGCTCGCCAGCGCCGGCAGGTAGAGCGGCCCCTCCGGCAGCGTGTCGACCGTCATGTTGCCGCCGACACTTTCGAGGCGGCGGAGGTCGAGCGTCGCGAGCGCGCTGTTGGCGTCGCCGTTGACCGCGACGTTGCCTGCGACGGTGCGCAGCGCCGGGAGCGCCACCGACGTGAGGGCGCTGCCACCGCCGTGGTTGATGGAGAGGCTGCCTCGAATCTCGACGAGGGACGGCAGGCATACGCTCGCGGGCGGCCCGTTGATGGTGACGTCGGCGCCGCAGGTCGTCGTGCTCAGCGCCGCCGGGTCGCCGATGGCGTCGATGACGATGTTCTGCGGCGCCGAGCAATCGGCGACGCTGGCCATGGGCGCGCAAGGATCGTCCGGGTCCGAGCACGCGCTGTCGTCGTCGTCGTTGTTGAAGATGTCGACCACCCCCCGATGCCCGGCAGCGAACAGCCGCTCGCGTAGCTGCTCGACCCGGCACGTCGGCAGGAGATCGTTCTCTCGAACCCTGAAGGTGGCGTCGGGGCCGATGGACGACAGTTGCTGCAGCGGCCCAAGCTCCTGCAACGCGTTGTTGTTGACGAGCACGAGACCGCGCGCGAGGGCTGGGATGTTGGTGAGACCGTCGAGCCCCACGAGCGCCTGGTTGCCGATGAGCTCGATGCCCTGCACGGACTGAAGGCTCGCGAGCGCGTCGAGGTTCGTCAGCGCGCTGTCCTCGAGGTGCAGGGTGCCGTGCACCTCTTGGAGCATGCCGAGCTGCAACGAGGCCGCGTCGTCGATGGTGATGTTCCGCGCGCTGCGCAAGGACGGCAGGCTGACGTCGGGCCACACCGCTCCCTCGATGAAGAGCACGCCGTTGATGGTGTCGAGGCAGGGGAGCTCGAGCTCGATCACGCCGGCCGGTCCACCGTCCGCGGGAGGGGGCACGACGCGGAGGGCTTGGACCTGTCGCAGGTCCCGCAGCACGATCGGATCGGCGCCCTCGGTCGCCACGATCTTCAGCTCGCCGTTGAGGATGTGAACGCCGCCGAGCGTGGACCCGTCCGTAATGGTGGCGGAGCCGTAGACGGTCTGCGGCATATCCGGGAGCGGGCACCCGGGTGGCCCCGCGTCGATCGGGGCGCCGCTGTCCACGAGGGTCCCGCCGTCGAGCTCACCCTCTCCTTCACCCTCGCCTTCGCCTTCGCCCTCGCCTTCGCCCTCGCCCTCGCCCTCGCCCTCGCCCTCGCCCTCTCCTTCCCCCTCGCCCTCTCCTTCCCCCTCGCCTTCCCCCTCGCCTTCGCCTTCGCCTTCGCCGACGGAGGGGTCCACGTCCTCGACACAGACGGTGCCGCGACAGACGAGCCCGTCGCCGCAGGCCGTGTCGTCGCTGCAGGGAACGCCTAGCGTGAACAGACGACAACCGAACATCGCCGCGAGCGCGAGCAAAGGCAGCACGAGTCGAGTGACCATCCCCGCAGGATACCGCCCGCACCAGCGCGATGCTCCGTTGACGCTCGCGATCGCAAGCTCTGCCACGATGACGCCCTCCGCGCCTACACGATGGGAGCGATGCTCCCGTGTAGCGAACGGTGCGTGCTGGTCAGCGTGCGGCGCGCTAGCGTGCCCGTCTTCGGGCGCCGCGTGGACGGCCGTCCCCTGGAGCTGGACATGGCAGACGTGAAGGTAATCAAGGCCCACTCGCTCTCTTCCGCCGAGGCACAGCAGCGCATGCAGTCCTTCGAGGAGATGCTCACGAAGTACGGCGTGAAGTCGAAGTGGAAGGGCAACCACGCCGACCTCAAGGGCGTCGGCGTGACCGGCTCCATCGACGTGAGCGACCAGGACGTCACCGTCGTCGTCAAGCTCGGCATGCTCGCCAAGGCGGCCGGCGTCGACGCCGATCGCCTCGGCAAGAGCATCGACAAGCGCCTCAGCTCCGCGCTCGGCTGAGCCAGCCTGTCGTCAGGCCTTCGGGGCCTTCGCCTCGGCTTGCGCGTTCTCGATGAGCGACTTCACGTTGGCGGCGAGCCCGCGCGCGCGCTGCGTGGAAGGGTCTTTGCCCTCGGGGTCCTCGGCGATGGCCTTCGCGAGGTCGGCGGCGGCGTCGACGAGGCTGCCTTGCATGAGGCGCACCTCGCCACGGCCCGTGAGCGCGGATGGAGAGAACGGGTTGATGGAGAGCGCGCGCGTGAAGTGTTGCTCCGCCGCGTCGAGGTCACCCTCCTGCTGCGCGATGGCGCCGAGCGCCGTCAGGAAATAGGCGTCGAAGGGATCGAGCGCGAGCAGCCCCGTGAACACCTGCTTCGCCTGCGGGAGCCTGCCCTCGGTGAAGAAGCGAAAGCCGGTCTGCGCCATCTCGTGTTGCGCGTCTTTCGGGATGCCCTCGAGGTCACCGAGCGTGATCTGGCCGGCGATGAACGCCTCCACGCGCCGCGGATCGTAGCCCGTGATCTGCACGCCCTCTTCTTGGGCCTTCTTCATGTCCTCGGCCGTGGGCAGCGGTCCTTGCAGGATGTCTTCGAGCTTCTTCGTCGCCACGACGGTCCTCCGAGCGGCTTTTGCAGTGAGCGGGCACAAAGAGAAGCGGCGGGAGCTCTCACCCCCGCCGCACTCTAGCCTCATCGGGCCCTTCGTGACGACGTCGCTCAGGCGAGGATGCCGCCGTACCGGCCGAAGCCGAGCGCGAGGGCGAGGTCCGCCTGCGCGAGCATCGCGTTGCCGAGGTTCTGCACCGCGCCGAAGGCCATGTGCATCCCGCCGAAGTGACCGGCGCAGCCGCCGTAGAAGCCACCGAAGAGGTGCTGCAGCTGGTGGTCGAGCTGCGAGGCCGCGTGATCGACGCCGAGGAACGCGCCGCCGAGGGCCGCGAGCTCCGGCGGCAGGCCCGACTTGCCGAGCATGTCGGCCAGCTCACCGCGCAGCTGGTTGCCCCAGGCCGCGCTGCCGATGGGCGGGCGCAGGTTCGGATCGACCCAGTAGTGCTTGTCGCCGTTCGTGATCTGCTCGTAGCGGTTCGTCTTCTTGTCGAGGTACGCGCCGGTGACCTCGCCCTGGTTGACGCCGTGCGTCTCCTTGAACCACTTCACGTTGTCGCCGGTTCCACCGAGGTGGTAGCTGTCGCGGCAGGGGTTCGCGGCGAGGTGCTGCGCGCGCCACTGATAGCCGTCCTGCTGAATGTCACCCGTCTTCGGCTTGCCGTTGACGCCGTCGATGCGCACGTGGTCGGCGCCGTTCGAGATGTCGAGGCCCGTCGTCACCGACTGTCCGGTCTCGGACGAGGTCTGCGCGGCGATGCGGGTGCCGTCGGGCAGCACGAAGTCGGAGCTCTTGGTGAAGTCCCAGCGCGTGCCGTCCTTCTCGGTGACGTGTGGGTCCCCCCAGACGCGCGTGTGCGGCTTGTCGCCGGGCTTCTGGTCGGGCGCGTACACGCTCCAGTTCGTGTTGCCCTCGGGGACGATGGTGTAGCCGCCCGCCGTCTTGACCGCGCCCTCGGGCCAACCGGCCGGGTTCTTCTCGAGGCCGCGGCCCGCGGGGGCGCCGGAGTGCTCGATGCCCGGCGAGGGGATGCAGGGACGTCCCGGGAGCAGGCCGCGCATGCTCTCGAGCGAGCTGCCACCGCCACAAGAGCCGCCGCGCAGGAGCGCGTCCGCCTGGAACAACGCCGAGAGCTGCTGCAGGGCCTGCTGCGCGCCGAGCGGGTTCTGGTGGCAAGAGTTGAACACCGTCGACCGGAAGGCGATCTGCGTCATGGCGAAGCTGGTGGGGTTGAAAGCGACCATCTTTTCGTCCCTCTCTCGAGTGGTTGCCGAGGGTTAGCGCGACCGGATGCGGTAGCGAACAGGCTCTTGAAGTATCGGTCGAGTGCCCGATGTGGTGCGAGCAGGTGCGGGGTCATTCCGCACGGCCGCGCGCGGCCGGAATTCGCCTGATTTTTCGCGCCGGTGCACGCGGTGGGAGACCTGCACACATGCGGGATCATTGACGGATCCGGTGCTCGAGCGGCGCACTTCGAGCTCCCGTCAGTCGATCTGACAGATCGTGCCGTCCTGACAGCACTGGCCGTGCGACGCACAGTATTGGTTGAACCCGCAGTGCCCGTTGGAGGTGCACTCGACACAGCGGGGGAAGCCGCTCTCGCGGCAGTAGGGAGCGAACCCAGCACAGGGATCGTCGCCCGGCACGCAGGTGTTCTGCGCCGAGCAGGTCTCCGCTCCGTTACAATAGGCGCCGTCGGAACAGTGGCTGTTTGCCGTGCACTCGACACATTCGTTGTCGTCACAATAGGGCGCACCGCTGCCGCAGTGCTCGTTCTCCGTGCACTGCACGCAGCTGTCGTTCGACTCCACGCAGACAGCGCCCGCGCACGGGCTCGCGCCGTTCCCGCAGGTGTTCGTCGACGTGTTGCAGGTCTCGGCGCCGTCGCAGAACACGCCGTTGTCGCACTGCGAGCTGTCGCGGCACTCGACGCAAGTCTCGTTCACGCACACGCCGTCGCCGCAGTGCCCGTCATTCGTACACTCGGCGCAGCGCAAAGGCCCGGTGAGACAAATGCCGCTGGCGCAAAAGGGCGTCCCGGCCACGCAGGTGCCCGAGGCGCACACCTCGCTGCCGTTGCACGCGAGCCCGTCGTCGCAGTCGCTCGGCGAGGTGCACTCGGGAGTGGCCGCGTCTACCGCGGCGCCGCCATCTCCGGCATCTACGCCGCCGGCGCCGGCGTCGTCACCGGCGTAAGACCCCGCGTCGGCGCCGGCGTCGAGCGGCGGGCTGGCTCCCGCGTCGGCCGGACGCCCTCCGTCGGCTGTCGGTCCGGCGTCATCTTGGCTTGCCCCCGCGTCGGCGCCCGTTCCCGCGTCGACGCCCGTTCCCGCGTCGAGGATGGGTCCCGCGTCCGTCCGGCCGCCGCCGTCGAGCGGATGATCGCCCTCGCCGAGGGAGGCGCATCGGCCCGAGGCGCAGCGGTACTCGCCGCAGTCGGCGTCGCTCTCGCACGCTCGACCGTACAAGGCGTCGTCGGGCAGCATGCACAGCCCGCCCGACGACAGCACGAGGGCGACGCCGGCGAGGAGCTCCAGCAGCCGAAGGCGGACGGCGCTCATGGCTGTGCGGGAGCGGCTTCCTCGTCGGGGGCGGCGCTGCCGAGCGCCCAGACGAGCCCACCCGTCGTGACGAGCGCCCCGGTGACGAGGGTGATGACGCCGGCCCACGTCGTCAGCTCTCCCCAGGACTGCCAGCTCTCGCGCGCGTCCCGCTGCTGCTTCTGCAGCGCGCCGGCGTCCGTGCCCGCGAGCTCGGCGGCGAGGATCTTCTCGCGCGCGTCGAGGAAGCCGAAGTACGGCATCGCGCCGACGCCGCTCAAGGCGGCGCCGCCCGCCATCAGCAGCGCACCGCCGCCGACCACCGACCAGGGCAGCACGCCGAGGGCAGGCTCCGCGGCGGGCACCGTGGCGGGCGGCTCCTCTGCCGGCGGCGCGGGCTCTACGACGGGCCCCTCGCTGACGGCCTTCTCGGCCGGCGCCGGACACGGCGTTCCCCCGCCCTCTTTCTCGACCAGCGCGTTGAGCTCCTTCACACGCTCGTTCACCTGCGCTTGGCGCTCGGAGCCCGGGTACGCGCCGACCAGCTCGTCATAGAGCTTCAGCGCCTGCGCGCGGTCGTCGGCGAGGTCCGCCGCCTGGGCGGCGTTGTAGATGAGATCCACCGACGGCGCGGCGGCGTTCGCCTCGAGGAAGTGGTTCATCGCCGAGCACCACTGCTCGCCCTCGATGGCCACGAACGCGCGCGCCTCGGCCGCCTTGGCGCGCGACACGTCCTCGGCGGACGGCTGCGCGGCCAGCTGCGCCAGCAGCGCGAGGCCCAACAGGGCGTTAGTCATCGCTGTCTCCGGTGCGGACGCGGATGAAGCGGCTCTTCGCGGCCGGCGCGCCCTTCGTGTCAGAGGCGACAGCGTCCGTCGATTTCGCCGGGCCCTTCTCCCCGTCGACCTTCCGGCGCGCGGCCCGCCGTCGCTTCTGTTCGCGGCTGCGCTCGCCCGCGCGCTCCTTGCCGGCGGCGGGCTTGTCGCCGGAGGCGTCCACGCGCACGTGACGGGGGACCCTGTACGTGCCGTCGTCCTTCTCCACGGCGCCTGGCTCATCCGTGCCGGCGGCCGCCCTGGCCGCTCGCCCGTCGTCGTCGTCGCGGTCGTCGTCTTCGTCGGCGGCGGCCAGCGATGCGCTGTCACCCGGACCGGCGTCCTGTCGGGCGGGCGCGGCGCCGGTTGGCGCGGTGTTGGCCGAAAGGTCCACAGCGCCGGCCGGCGTCGCTCGAGCGATCGGCGACTCTTCGCTCGTGGCCATGCCCGGCTTCACGACGACGACCACGTCGTCCGGAGCGTCGTCGCCCGCGCTCGCCAGGGCCACGGCGCCGATGACCCCGAGCAGCAGGACGACGCCCGCGAGCGCGGCGATGGGCGCACGCGAGCGCGAGGGCGCCGCTCGCTCCTCGTCGGCGATGAGCGAGATCACCGGCTCGCCGGTACGCGGGCCGACGGAGACGGGCGCGCGCGAGCTCGTGCTGGTCCCCGGCGTGGGGGGATCGATGAGCGACGACGGCAGCAGAGCGCCGCTGTCCGTGATCTGCGTGGCCGCTTGCGGTGACGGCTCGATGGGGTCCCCGAGCTGCGTCGATCGGATGGGCCCGCTCTCGGCGAACACCTCCTCGTCCTCGACCTCGGCCTCGGCGGTCGGCTCCCGGCTGGCGTAGCTCGTGCGCGTCTCGTCGTCCGGTCCCGTGACGTTCGTGGGCGCCTGCTCGAGCACCTTCTCGACCGGGGCGCCGAGCTCGAGGCTGAGGCCGAGCGCGCGGTCGAGATCCGCCATGCTGCGCACGCGGCGGTTCGGCTGCTTCTCGAGGCAGCGCAGCACGATGGCGTCGAGGGCCGCCGGGATGCCGGCGTCGGGCGCGACCTTCGACGGCGACGGCGCCTGCGTGTGCACGTGGTGGTAGAGCACGGCGGTGACGTCGTTGCCGTCGAACAGCGGCTTGCCCGTGAGCAGGCGGAACAGCATGACCGCGAGCGCGTACACGTCGGTGCGCGCGTCGATGGTCTCGTTCACCACCTGCTCTGGCGCCATGCAGGTGTAGGTGCCCACGAGCATGCCCGCGCGCGTGACGCCCGACTCCCGCTCGCCGACCACCTTCGCCACGCCGAAGTCGAGGATCTTGACGAACTCCGGATCGCCGTCCTGGTCGACGAGCATCACGTTCGAGGGCTTCAGGTCTCGGTGCACGATGCCGAGCTGGTGCGCGGCCTCCATGCCGCGGCAGATCTGCCGCGTGATGTGCACCGCGCGCTCCGGGCTGACGCGCTTCTCCTTGCGCAACACGTCCGTGAGCGTCTTGCCGTCGAGGTACTCGAGCACGAGGAACAGATCGCCGCTGGCGGTGCGGCCGAACTGCAGCACGTGAGCGACGTGGTTGCTGCGGATCTGGGCGGCCGCGCGCGCCTCGCGCAGAAAGCGGGCGACGGTCTCCTCCTCCTCGTCACCTTTGCCGAGCAGCGCGCCGCGGATCATCTTGATGGCGACCGTGCGCCCGAGCGTGTCGTCGACCGCGCGGTAGACGACGCCCATGCCGCCCTCGGCCAGCTTGGCCTCGAAGCGGTATCCGGCGACCTCGGGGAAGGCGTCGTCCATCACCTGGCGCACGATACCAGGCCCATGTGCCCGTGCGTCGCGCCCGGCTCACCTTTGGCGCAATTTCGTTCGGTGCGCACGCGCCGGCCGACTCAGCGGTCGGGCCAATCCGCCCAGGGAGGCGGCGGCACCTGGCCGTCGAGCGCGGCGAGCAGCTCCAGGAGCGCCTGCTTCTCCTCGTCGCTGAGCGAGATGGGCACGAGCAGCGGATCCACCTCGCCGAGGAAGCTGCCGGGAGCGCCGCCGCCGGCGAGGTGATGCTCGAGCACGTCCTCGAGCGTCTCGAAGCTGCCGTTGTGACCGTAGGGGGCCGTGTACACGACGTTGCGCAGAGACGGCGTCAGGAACGCTCCCCGCATCGCCGGATCGTCGGCCTGCGCGAGGAGCTCGTCGGGGGGCATGGCGTCGTCGGGCGGATCGTCGGCGTGTGGCCCTGTGAGCGAGAACACGCTCTCCGCCAGCATGCGGGCGCCGGCGGCGCGCCCCTCGTCAGCGGGGCTGCCGGCGACGTCGGAGACGCCGATGTTGTGGAAGCGCTCGTCGCTGAAGCGAGGTCCGGAGTGACAGGCGAGGCAACCGGAGGTCGCGAATACGCGCAGGCCGAAGACCTCGTTGTCCGACAGCGCGTTCTCATCGCCCGCGAGATACTCGTCGACGCGCGAGGCGCGCGCGGCCTGCCGGCGCAGATAGGCCTCGAGCGCCTTGCCGACGTTGGCGAACACCTCGTCGACGGCGAAGCGATCGTCCGCGCTCATGGCGTCGTAGGCCGCGTCGCCGGGAGCGCCCGCGGCCGGAAAGCGCTGCTCGTCGTCGAGCGCGGGCAGCGGTCCGAACACGGCCTCGTAGGGCTCTCGGTAATGGCGCGCGATGACGTGCGCGACCTCGAGGCGGCTGAAGTCCATCTCGGCGTCGGCCTCGAAGGCGGCGAGCGGCTGCGACCAGACGGAGTCCGCGCGGCCGTCCCAGAAGCTCCAGCGCTGGCCCGCGGCGTTCATCGTCGTCGGGCTGTTTCTGTGCATCACGCCGAGGCCGCTGTCGGACGTCGGCCGCGCGTCGCTGAAGAAGGCCTCCGGCTCGTGACAGCTCGCGCAGCGCACCTCGCTGTTCGACGAGAAGCGCGCGTCGAAGAACACGCGCAGGCCGAGCGCCGCGGCGTCCTCGTCGTCTCCGTAGGCGTTGCCCCGCGAAGGCGCGAGCTGCGCCGGCAACACCAGCGCGCGCACCTGTGCGCAGAGGGCGTCGTCGAGGCCGGGCACCTCGGCGCACGACGAGCCCGGCCGCGGGGTGTCCGGCACCTCCTCGGCCGGCGCGCAAGCGCTCGCGACGACACCCGCCGTGACGACGACGGCGAACCCATATCGGAGGATCCCTGGCTGCTCTCGCATGCCGCTTGGATACCCGCCCGTCCGTCGCCCGTCGACCAGTGCACTTGTCACGTTGGCGCGTGGGCGACGGGTTGTCACAAAGCACGCTCTCTCAAGAAGGACCGTCGATGCGAGCTCATCATGCCTTGCGAGGCGCCGCCGCTGTGCTGACCGTGATGTCCGTGGCCCTGGTCGTCGGCTGTGGGGGGACAGAGGACGGGTTCCCACCGGCGGGTGACCGCGATCCGGTCGACGGCGCTGCCCCCGCGCCGCCCGACGACGAGAACGACGGGCGCGCGGGGGGCGACGTCTCCCGCCGGCCTGTCGCGCGGAACGGCGGGGACGGCGACGACAGGGCGGACGACGGCCCCGGCGCCGACGAGGACGTGCCCGACGACGTGGACGTACCCATCGACGTGGACCCTCCCATCGGCGTCGGCGAGCCGGTGGAAGCGCCGGAGGCGCCGGCCGATCCGGCCGCGCCCGCGCTCGACGACGGCACCGCGCTGCCCTGGACGAGCGCGCCGGTGTTGAGCGGCGTGACGGTGACGAGGAACCGGGACAGCGCGCTCATTCAGCTGCCCTCGTTCGCGGCAGCGGCCGACTTCCGCGCCTTCGTGTTGCATGACGACGTCACGCTCGAGCTCGGCGCGAACGGGAGCGAGCGCGTGCTCGGTGCCACGCTGCACTGCGCGGGGCACGAGCAACACAACGCGCCCGACAGCGGGGAGCGCGTGCCCGTGCGCGCCATCGAGGTCACCGGCGTCACCGGCCCGGTGCGGATCGTCGTCGAGGCGCTCGACACCACCTGCCCCTTCCCCGGCGTCATCGGCCGAGAGCACGCGGACATCGAGGTGACCAACGCCGCGCTGAGCGCCGCCGACACGGTGCCGTTCTCGGTCTTCAGCGAGGACGAGGTGCGCGCGCGCTACGGCAGCCACATCGTGAACGGCCACCGGAAGGGCACGGCGCTCGGCGCTCCCGCGAGCGACGAGCCGGCGCGGGTGCTCGCGCGCACCACCGTGGAGGCCTCGCCGCTCGGAGGCCCGACCCCGGTGCAGGACTTCTTCTCCGGCTTCGACGACGACGAGGACCAGCCCGTGCTCGTCGGTGATCTGCCGCCGCACGGCCGCGCGCCCTTCCCCGGCAAGCTCTACGAGAACAGCGACTTCACGTTCACCACCTACGCGCAGGAGCACACGCAGTTCTTCCTCGACCGCGGCCAACTGCACGTGCTGCTCGCGGACTGGGAGCAGGACGTGTTCGGCTCGACGGTGGCGTACCCGAAGCGCGTGGCCGTCATGAGCGACGACGCCTACGTGCACGTCACCTTCGAGGTGGCCTCGAACGCCACCGCGCGTCGCTATTGGTGGCTCTCGCTGTGCGGCGCGGGCAGCCCGGGCGCGACGCTCGACGAAGATGGGCGCCTGCTCGGCAACATCATTCAGACGCCCTTCTTCTACCAGGACGACGGCAAGAACCCGTCGCTCGAGAAGTGGAGCTGCCTGCAGCTGTTCCCGCGCGACGGGCTCGCGAACCCGCTGCCGCCGAGCAACACCCGCCCCGAGTCGGACCTGCGCGTCATGGTGAACGTGCCGAACGCCGGCGAGCGCGACAGCGTGCGCAACGTCAGCCCCGCGCAGTACCCGAGCGCGCTCTCCGCGCGCGGCTGGTATCGGCAGATGGACGCCGACGGCACGCTCACGGCGCCGATCCTCGACGATCAGATGCTGATCGCCCCGAAGGCGCGCTATGACGTCTACGTACGCGACGATCGCGTCATCGTGTACGTCAACGGCGAGCAGCGCCTGTGCAACGACTTCCCGGGCACGCCGCTCACCATGGCGGAGGCGGCCGTGGGCTTCGGGCAGGCGCTCTACCACTCGGCGGCCGAGCGCGTGGAGTTCTCCCGCTCGTTCAACGATCGCACGGGGCAGCGCTACTACCTCGAGAACACGCCCTATGTCGACGCGCGAGCGTGGGACAACGTCGGCTTCGACGACGAGGTGGCGGCGCCGGCCGGCTTCGACGAGGACGCCTGCTACGTCCACGGCGGCTGATTCCCGCGCTGCGCGGGGTGTGGCAAAAGGGGTCGGAGCGGACCTCATGCGCAGCCACCCCCTCGCCCTCCCGTCGCTCACCATCGTCGCGCTCTTGTGCGTCGACGCGCGCGCGCACGACCGCCTCGGCTACGAGGAGCCGGGCGGCGCGCCGGACGGCGAAGGCGACTCACGCTGCTACGTGCACGAGGGCTGATGCCTGACGCGCCGGCGACCCTCGAGTCCGATCGTGCGCTGCTCGACGCGTACCGCCGGGGAGAGCGCTGGGCGCTCGAGCGCGTGTTCGACTTGTACGCCGATGACGTCGCCCGCACCGTGCGCGCGGGCGTCGTCGTGCGCGTGGACGGACTGCCGACGCGGCTCGGCAAGGGCCTGCTCGAGCACGAGGTGGAGGTGATCATCCAAGACACGTTCCTACGCGCCTTTGGCCCGAAGGCGCGCGAGGGCTACGACGGCCTGCGCCCGTTCGGCGCCTACCTCGCCACCATCGCGCGCAACCTCGTCATCGACCGGGGCCGGCGCGAGCAGCGACGCGCGCGCAGCTTGCTCGACGGCGCGGACGTCGAGCGCGTCGCCGACGACTCCGGCGCGCGCGATCCGAGCGAGGCGTTCGAGGAGACCGAGCTCGCGCGTCTCGTCTCCGGCTGGTCCGAGTCGCTCGACGAGCCCGAGCGGAGCATCTTCCGCTTGCGCTATAGCGCGCAGAAGAGCCACCGCGAGACCGCCTCCGCGCTCGGCATGACGGAGATCCAGATCCGCCGCCGCGACAGTCGCTTGCGCACGCGGCTGCTCGACTTCTTGCGCCAGCAGGGGTTTCTGAGAAACGCCCGCGTCGCGATCGGAACCAGCCTTCTGAGCCGTAAGGCCAAGGTGGAGGCCGAATGAGCGAGCGCATCCCCAGCGAAGCCGAGCCCGGGCCCTTCGGCCGCCTGCTCGTGGAGCGCCTCGTGAGCGGGCGGCTGCCCGCGTTCCTCGTCCGGCCCGCGTACCGGCGGCTCGATCGCGACGCGCGGCTCGCGCGCTACTACGACACGCTGCGCCGCGTCGAGCGCGCGGCGGCCGGTCACCCGTCGCTGTCGACGTCGCAGAGGCAGCTCATGCGCTCCGCGCTGTTCGACCGCGGCGGGACGGCCGGGG
Source organism: uncultured Myxococcales bacterium (assembly GCA_964388085.1). GTDB lineage: Bacteria > Myxococcota > UBA727 > UBA727 > CAYLZW01 > CAYLZW01. The sequence continues at coordinate 70,608 of CAYLZW010000001.1, forward strand.
CCGAGCCCGCGCGCTCGTTCCTCCGGCCGCGCGTCGGCCTCGCGCTCGCGGGGGCCGCGGCCGCGGCGCTGCTTTTCGTCCAGATGGAGGCTCCCGCGCCGCGCGCCGATGACGCCGCGTGGACGCCGCGCAGCGCGCGGGAGGCCGCCATCGGTGTGCGCGCGCGCTGCCTCTCGCCAAGCGGTCGCGCGCTGCTCTCGGAGGCCGAGGCGGGCGTCGGGCCGCGCGTCTCGGCGCCCGAGCTCTCCTGCCCCTCCGGCGGACTGCTCGCGCTCTCGGCCACGAACCGCGGCGCGCGAGAGCTGTACGTGTTCGTGGTCGGCATCTCGGGCGACGGCGCGCTGCGCTGGCTGGCACCCTTCGACGACGGGGCGAGCTCGGTGCCGGTGCCGGCGCGCGGTATCGACGTGGTGCTGGGCGATCTCGCGTCGCTGCGGGCCGCTTCCGACGGCGAGCGCGTGGCGCTGCACGCGTTGTTCTCGGCCGCGCCGCTCTCCGCCCGCGACGTGGAGGGAGCGCTCGTGCTCGCCCGCCGTCAGGGGCTCGTGCTCGAGAAGCTCGCGCGCGTGCCGCTCAACGTCCGCGCGCAGGCGCGCCTCGATCTCGTGCTGGCGCCGGCGGAGGGACGTTGAGGGGCGCGCTGCTGCTCTCCCTGCTCGTCAGCGCGGCGCCCGCCGCGCGCGCGGACCGCGCCGGCGACGTGGCCCGCTATGCGATCGTGGTCGGCTACAACGGCGCCGCGGGCGGCGAGCGGCCGACGCTCAGCTTCGCCGACGACGACGCCGCGCGCTTCTTCTTGCAAGTCTATGCCGGCAGCGAGCGCGCCTGGCTCTTGACCACGTTCGACGGCGAGAGCGCGCGCAGCTTTGGCGCGGTGGTCGACCAGGCGGTGCAGCCGAGCCGCCAGGAGCTCGCGCGCGTCCTCGGCGAGGCGTCCTGGCTGATCCGAAAGCGCCGCGAGGAGGGGCTCGAGACCGAGCTCGTGTTCTACTTCGCGGGCCACGGCGACGTGAGCGCCGGAGGCGAGGGCTTCGTCGTGCTGGCCGACGGCCCCTTCACGCGCTCGGAGCTCGACAGCCAGATCGTTCGCGCCAGCCCCGCCGACGTGAACCACATCGTGCTCGACGCCTGCGCCTCCTACCACATGGTCGCGCGCGGCGACGGCGAGGGCGCGCGGGTGAAGCTGACCCCCGAGCTCCTCGACGTCATCCGCGGCCGGGGCTCGCCCGAGGCCAACGCCGCCTGGGACCGCACCGGCGTGTTCGTCTCGACCAGCGACGCCGCCGAGGTGCATGAGAGCGCCGACGTCGGCGGCGGTGTGTTCTCGTACCTCTTGCGCTCCGCGCTCGCCGGCGCCGCGGACGTCGACGGTGACGGCCGCGTGGAATACGGCGAGGCCGCCGGCTTCATCGCCTCCGCCAGCTCGCTGCTCGAAGATCCACGCGCCCGCCTCGACGTGCACGCCAGCGCGCCGCGACAGGCGCCGCACATCGCCCTCGCGGACCTCGGGCGCAGCGGCGCCGAGCACTTCCTGGTCGTCGACACCGCGCGTGACGTGCACCTCCGGGTGCTCGACGCGCGCGGCGTGCCCTACGCCGAGCTGCACCGCGCGAAGGGCGAGCCGGTCGTGCTCGCGCTCGTCGGCAACCCCTTCTACGTCGTGCAGAAGGGCGCCGAAGAGGCCGTGCTCGTGCCGCGCCACGCGGGCGGTTACGCGCTCTCGTCGCTCGTCTGGGACGCGCGCAGGCCGGGCGCCGCCCGCGGCCGGGAGGTCTTCGCCGGCCTGTTCGCGCACGCCTATGGCGACGCGTTCCTGGCGGGGTTCCTGGCGCAGAACGAGCTCGCGCCGCCGGCGAAGGGCGCGCGCTTCGCGGTGCCCTACGCCGAGCGCGGCCAGCCCGCCTGGCGTGTCCCCTGGTGGCCGCTGGCGGGGACGTCCTTCGCCACCTTCGGCGTGCTCGCGACGGGCGCCGCGGCGTTCGCCACCGCCAACGCGCTGACCTTCGCGGCGCTCGAGGATCACTTTCAAAGCTCTGGAACCATCGATCCGGAGCTGTCTTTGCAAGCGGACGCGTGGCTCACGGGCGCGGCGGTGCTGAGCGTGTCCGCGCTCGCCGCCCTGGCTGCCGCGGGCGGATTCACGCTGGTGGCGCTCGAAGCCGGGGAGGGCGCGCCATGAGCGCCCGCACGGCGCGCCCGTCTTCCCCGCCGCGGGCCTTCGCCCCGGCGCTGCTGTGCCTGCTCTGCGCGGCGGCCGGCGGCTGCCTCGGGCGGGCGCAGGATCTTCTCGACGACGTGAACGCGCAGCTCATCATCACGGGCAGCGCGCCGGGAGACGCGCTCTCGGTGTCCGTCGGCGAGGAGCGCTGGGACGTGCTCGGCGGCGAGGAGGACCCCATCGTCGTCTATCTCTCGCTCCCGCCCGGCAGCCACGACGGCGAGGTGCGCGTGCGGCGCCAGCCGGCGCGCTGCGCCTCCTTCACTGTCACCCTCGCCGACGAGCGCAGCAGCGACGTCGTGAGCGTCGATCTGCGCGACGCCGTCCCGTGCGAGCCCGGCGCGGATGGCGGGGGCGGCGACCCCGACGCCGGCTTCGACGCAGGGCAGGACGCGGGCGCCGGCGTCGACGCGGGACAGGACGGGGACGCTGGTTCCGACACGGGCTCGGCCGACGACGCCGGGTTCGACGCCGGCGTCCCGCAAGGCGGCGACGCCGGCCCCGACCCGCCGCCGCTGGTCGACGTGTTCCTGCACCTCGAGGAGGGCCTGACCGTCGATCCCTGCCTCGAGCTGCTCTGCCTGCAGGTCACCCGCGTCGAGGCAGACGGGCGGGTCTTTTGGCTCGACCTCGTGGCCGCCGAGGTGAGCGCGCTCGTGCCGCTGGCTGACGTCGCCGCCCTGGCCGCGGCGACGCTGTCGGAGGAGGCGGACGCGCTGTTCGCCGGCGAGGACCCCGACTGCCCCCAGCCGCGCCCGCTCGGCGTCGCGGGAATCGAGCTCGAGCGCCGCTACCTGCCAGCGGGAGAGGCGACAGCCGTGATAGAGACAGTCGGCGTCGCGGGCTGCTCGGGCGTCGCGGACGAGCTGCGCGCTCGGCTGGCCTTCTTGCGGCAGCTCGCGCTCGGCCTGTAGCGCCCGGATCCCGCGACGTGATCGTGCCGGTGTGCGTGTCACGTAGACATGTCGCACGCACGTCCCGAGGTCCTCGATGGCTGCTCCTCGCCCAACGAACCGAAGCGCCCCTCGACTCAGCGTCGCGGCGCCGCTGCTCGCGCTGCTGGCGCTGCTGGCGCTGCCCGGTACCGCCGCCGCCCAGGCCATCATCGAGCTCGACCTCGACGGCGACGGTCTCGTCGACACCTGGGAGACCTCGTGCGGCCTCAGCGGCAACCAGCGCACCGGCATCGGCCCGGACACCGACGGCGATCGCTTGAACGACTTCCTCGAGGTGCACCCGGACGGCTTCACCGGCAGCGGCGTACCGGCGGGCGGCGCGGTGGACACCGACGACGACGGCAAGATCGACGGCTGTGACGACGACAGCGACGGCGACGCGCTGCCGGACCGGCTCGAGTCCGGCTGCGCGAGCGTGTGTACGGAGCCGCTCGACACGGACGGCGACGGCACGCCGGACTTCCGCGACGAGGACGCCGACGACGACGGCCGACCGGACGCGAGCGAAGGCGGCGAGGATCAGGACGGTGATGGGACGCCGAACTGGCGTGACGCCGATGACGACGACGGCCCGCTCGGGGACCGCGACGGCGATGGACAGGAGAACGCGAACGACAACTGCCCGACGCTCTCGAACCCCGACCAGGCCGACCAGGACCAGAACGGGCTCGGCGACGCTTGCGACGTGGACGATGACGGTGACGGTGTGCTCGACGTCGAGGACAACTGCCCGCACGCGCCGAACGCCGCCCAGGAGGACCTCGACGACGACGGGCGCGGCGACGCCTGTGACAGCGATGACGACGGTGACGGCGTCCCTGACGTGAGCGACAACTGCGGCCGTCTGGCGAACCCCGATCAGCGCGACGGCGACGACGACGGCTTCGGCGACGCCTGCGACGAGGGGGACGCCGACGCCGACGACGTGCCGGACGGCGCCGACAACTGCGGGGACGTGCCGAACGGCGATCAGGCGGACATCGACGGCGACGGACGTGGCGACGCCTGTGACGATGACGACGACGGCGACGGCGCACCCGACGGCGCGGACGTGTGCCCGCGGCTGGCGGACGGCGCGCAGGTGGACACCGACGGCGACGGTGACGGCGACGCCTGTGACGGCGACGACGACGACGACGGCGCGCCGGACGCGAGCGACAACTGCCCGACGGCCGCGAACCCCGGGCAAGAGGACGTCGACGGGGACGGCCAGGGCGACGCCTGCGAGGAGGACGCGGACGCCGACGGCCTGGCGGACGGGCAGGACAACTGCGTCGCGATCCCGAACGCGGGCCAGGAGAACCTCGACGGGGACGCGCTGGGCGATGCCTGTGACGAAGACCGCGACGGCGACGACGTCGACGATGACGACGACAACTGCCCCTCGCTGGCGAACCCCGACCAGGCGAACACGGGCGGCGGTGACGCCGGGGACGCGTGCGAGGATCCCGGCGACGACGACGAGGACGGCGTCCGCAACGACGAGGACAACTGCCCGAGCGTCATGAACAGCGGCCAGATCGACAATGACGGTGACGGCCTCGGCGACGTCTGCGACGAGGACGACGACGGCGACGGCGTACACGACCAGCTCGACAACTGCCCGGCGCTCGCGAACTTCGATCAGCGCAACTCGGACGGCTTCGGCGCGGGCGACGCCTGCGACCCGGACGACGACGGCGACGGCGTGTTCGACCAGGAGGACAACTGTCCCCGGCGCGCGAACAGCGGCCAGGACGACCTCGACGACGACGAGCTCGGCGACGTCTGTGATGGCGACGACGACGGCGACGGCGTGGGGGACGAGAGTGATGTGTGCCCGCGCCGCGCGGATCCCGGACAGGAGGACAGAAACGCGGACGGGGTAGGCGACGCTTGCTCGCCGCTCGAGCCCGGCGCGGACGCCGGCCCTGTCGACGTCGACGCCGGGCCGAAGGACTCGGACGGGGACGGCGTCACGGACGGCTTCGAGCGCAGCGTCGGCACGGATCCGAACGACCCCGCTGACCTGCCGCTGGCGCGCGGCAGCGGGCTGACCTTCGGCTGCGGCGCGAGCGGCGGCGGCGGCGGCGCGCTGCTGCTCCTGGGCGCGCTCGCGTTGTGCGTCCTCGGCCGTCGGCGCACGGGGCGGAGCGCGGCGCGGCGCCTCCGAGGCGGGCCAGCGGGCGCCGCGCTGCTCTTGTTGCTGCCGGCGCTCTCGCCGCCGGCGGCCCGCGCGGCCGAGGGCTTCAACGTGCGCACCATCCTGCCCGGCGCGGCCGGCCGAGGCGGCGTCGTCGTCGAGGACAGCGACACGCTCGGCGCCTTCGACGTGCAGGCCGACCTGGTGGTCGACTACGCGCAGGCCCCGGTGGTGCTGCAGAGCCCGCTGAGAGGCCACCTCACGGGCGTCGTCGACGGCGCCCTCTTCACGGAGGTGCGCGCCGCCCTCGGGCTGCCCTGGCACCTCGAGCTCGACGCGGCGGTTCCGGCGGCGCTCCTGGAGCTCGGCGAGGGACCAGTCGGCGTCGGTGGTAGCGCTCTCGGCGACGCTCGCGTGGGGCTCAAGTGGAGCCCGCTCATGCGCTCCTCCTGCCAGCTCGGCCTCCCCGTCGTCCAAGACGCACCGGCGCGGCTCGGCTGGGGCCCTGGTCGCTGCCCCTTCGGCATTTCGTTGGATATCGAAGTGTCTCTGCCGAGCGGCTCACCGGCGCTGCTCACGGGGGACGGCGGCCCGGGCGTGCGGGCGGCCGCGCTCGTCGACCACCAGCTAGGCCCGCTGCTGCTCGCCGGCAGCGTCGGCGCGCGCGTCACGCACCAGATGCGCAGCCTGCACGGCGTCGAGCTCGGGCCGCAGATGACCTGGGGCGCGCTCGCCTCCTGGCGCTTTGGAGAGGACGAGATGTTCCACGTCTCGCTCGAGGCGGTCGGCGCCCTCGCGCTCGACCTGGCGCCGGGAGCGAGCCCCGTCGAGCTCCTCTCGAGCACCGGCGCGTGGCTTGGGCCGGTGCACTTGCTCGTCGGGGGCGGCGCCGGCATCGGGGACGCGGTCGGAGTGCCCGCCTGGCGTGTGTTCGCGGGCGGCGCCTTTCGCTGGCAGTGGCAGCGCGACGCCGACGGCGACGGGCTAAACGATGACGTGGACGGCTGCATCGATCGCGCGGAGGACAAGGACGGCTACCGGGACGCCGACGGCTGCCCGGACGAGGACGACGACGGTGACGGCATCGTCGACGCCTTGGACGGCTGCGCGCGCCAGGCCGAGGATAACGACGGCTTCGAGGACGCCGACGGCTGCCCCGAGGCCGACAACGACGGCGACACCATCCTCGACACGAACGACGCGTGCCCAAACCAGGCCGAGGACAACGACGGCTTCGAGGAGGGTGACGGCTGCCCCGAGGCAGACAACGACGGTGACGGCGTGGTGGACGCGCGCGACGCCTGCCCACTCGTCGCGGAGACGCACAACGGCTTCGCCGACGACGACGGCTGCGCGGACGAGGTGCCGACCTATGTGTTCCGACAGGGCGAGCGCCTGGTGTTCCACGACATCCACTTCAAGCTCGACAGCTACCAGATCGAGCGCCGCTCGCACGCGCTGCTCGACGAGATCGTGCGCTCGCTGCAGGAGCAACCCACGGCCCGCGTGCGCGTCGAGGGGCACACCGACGCGCAGGGCGGCGCCAAGCGGAACCTCGTGCTCTCGCAGCAGCGCGCGCTGGCGGTCGTGAACTACCTCGTCAGCAGGGGCATCGACTCGCGCCGCCTCGAGCACGCCGGCTACGGGGACACCCGCCCTGTCGATGACAACCGCACCGCCTCCGGGCGGGCCAACAACCGGCGCGTGGAGCTGCTCACGCTCGACGCGCCGGCCGTGCTGCCGCCGCCGGCCGTGCCGCCCGGCGCGCTCGCGCCCCCGCCGGTCGCCTCGGAGAAGACGCCATGACCCCCTGTCCTCGGCTGTGCTGGCTGCGCTCGATGGCGCTCGTGTCCTTGGCGCTCTGCTCGTCGACGGCCGCGCTGGCGGACGCGCGCCGCATGGTGGTGTTGCGCGCCGGCGGCGAAGGACTGCCGGCGCACTTCGCGGAAGACGTGGAGCTGGCGGTGCGCGCGTCCCTCGAGAACAACGCGAGCGTAGCGCTCGTGTCGCGCGAACAGACGCGCGACGGGATAGCGACGGGGCGCGAGGTGGGCGTCGCCTGCGGCGCCGACGACCTCGAGTGCTATCGAAAGCTCGCGGTGCTGGTCGAGGCGGATGACCTCCTGTTGCTGCGCCTCTTGCCCCGCCAGGGCGGCGTCGTCGTCGAGCTCGTCCGCGCCGAGGTGGGCAGCGGCAAGGAGCAGCGCCGCATCGCCCGCCGGCTCGTGACCAGCGCGCCCGTGGACGCCCTGGTCGCGCGCGCGGTGGCCGACGTGCTGGCGGTGTCCCCGCCGCCGGTGCGCGTCGCCGTCGTCCCCTTCGACGACGGCGGCACGGGCCTGCTCGCGCGGGTGGAGGCGGCCGCGCGGGCCGAGCTGACGAGCCGCGCCGGCGTGGTGCTGGCGGCCGATGACGCGCTGCGCGCCGCGTTGGCCGAGTCCGAGGGTTGCGCAGGTATGAAACCGAGGTGCCTGGCCGCGCTCGGCGCGCGCATCGGCGTCGACAAGGTGCTCTATGGCGCGCTGCGCGAGGGGGACGGTCGGCCGACCGCGGGCGTGCACCTGCTCGACGTGGTGGCACTCACGCAGCGCTCCTCCATCGGCGACGTGGACGGACTCGGCGAGGACGTGCCCGCCGCCTTGGCGCACCTGCTCGACGAGGACGGCACGCCGACCAAGGTCGCCTCCCGGCCGGAGGCCGCCGACGCCACGACGGGTGCGCTGTTCATGGCGGGCGCGGGCGGGACGCTGCTGGTCGTTGGCGGTGCGTCCGCCGCGACCGGCCTGCTGTTCGGCGGCGCCGGCCCCGCGCGCACGGAGACGTCGCCCGACGCCGCCCGCGCGGCCGTGACGCTCGCGGTGCCTGCGCTGGCCGTCGGCGCCGGCCTCGTCGCCGGCAGCCTTCTCTGGCTCACTACGTCGCTCACGGAATGATAGAAGTAGCGCTCAGAGCCCGGCCTCGTCGAACACCTTGCCTGGGTTCAAGAGGCCCTTCGGGTCGAACGCCCGCTTGATGGCGCGGAACAGCTCGACCTCGGCGGCGCCGCGCGTGTAGCGCAGCAGCGGCTTCTTGATGAGGCCGATGCCGTGCTCGGCCGACACCGAGCCCGCGTGCTGCTCCAGCAGCCGCGCCAGGTCGTGGTCGACGTCGTGCACCCGGACGAGGAAGGTCTCCTTCGCCATGGCGGGCGGCTTCGGCAGGTTCACGTGCAGGTTGCCGTCGCCGATGTGGCCGAAGAGAAACACGACCAGTTCGGGATAGCGCTCCGACAACAGCGCCTCGAGGCTGGCGACGAACGAGGACAGGCGGCTGACCGGCACCGCGACGTCACTCTTGTGCACCACGCCGCGGTGGCTGAGGCTCTCGGTGATGTTCTCGCGCAGCGCCCACAGCGAACGGGCCTGGGCGACGGAGGCCGCGCGCACGCCATCGCGCACGAGCCCGCTGCTGAGCGCGTGCTCGAGCCAGCCCTCGAGGTCCGCGGCGTCGCGCGGCGCCACCTCGAGCAGGGCGTACACGGGCCAACGCCGCGCAAACGGTGAGCGCCCGCGACCGCGTGCCTCGACCTCCGCGAGGCAGGCGTCCGTGAAGAACTCCAACGCCAGGATGTCGAACGGTCCTTGGCGGGCGGCCGCGCAGAGCTGCAGCAGACCGCTGAAGTCATCCGCGCCGAACAGCGTCACCTCGCTCGGCGGGGGCAAGCGGGTCAGCTTCAGCACGGCCTCCGTCACGACGGCGAGGACGCCTTCGCTGCCGATCAGCAGCTGCCGCAGGTCGAGGCCGGTGTTGTTCTTCTCGAGCGCGCCGTTCAGGCGCAGCACCTCGCCGC
>CAYLZW010000002.1:0-79695 GCA_964388085.1 uncultured Myxococcales bacterium
GCTCGCGGAGCGCGTCGAGCGCCTCCTGACAGGCGTTCGTGCGCTGGTCGTAGAAGGTCGGCAGCACGCCGGCGATGACGAGCGGGTGGCCCATGTTCAGGTTCACCCGCTTTACGGTCTGCAGCAGCTGCTTCACGCCGACGAGCGAGAGGTACTCGCAGGCCACCGGCACGAGCACCTCGTCGACGAAGCACAGCGTGTGCTGGTTCAGCATCGACAGCGCGGGCCCGCAGTCGACGACGACGTGGTCGTAGGGCGCCGCGCCGAGCTTCTGCTTGAACACGCCCGCCCGGCTCGGATCGCGAGCGAGCGCCAGCTCCGCGTGCGCGAGGGTGCCGTCCGACGGCAGCACGTCGAAGTCCTTGCCGAGGGGGACAGCGACGTCCTCGAGCGGCGCGTCCTCCATGAGCAGGTGATACAGCGTGCGGCGCGCGCGGATGCCGAGGCTGGCGGCCACGTTGCCCTGCGGATCGCCGTCGACGAGGAGCACCTTCCGGCCGGCCTCGGCGAGCCCGGACGCCACGCTGATGGCCGTCGTCGTCTTGCCGGTGCCGCCCTTCTGGTTCAGCACCGCGAGCCGATGCGCGCGCGGGATCTTCGTCGGCGGCGCCGCGCGCTCGCGGTACTCGAGCCGCGCGAGGCACGCCTCGGAGCAGACGTGCACGCGACGCTGGCCGCGCGTCTGGGCCTGCCAGGCGAAGCGGACCTCGACGCTGCCGCCGCAGATGTCGCAACCGGCCGTCGCGCTGTCTTGTGCGCGACACGGCAGCGAGCAGTAGAAGCGATCCTTTGCTACGTCGCGCTGGAACGCCAGCCGCGGGCTGAAGCCCTTGCCGCAGACGCTGCAAAGGTGCTCCGCGAGCGCCGTGGCGCTGACCGTCGTCGTCTTGAGCTCCATAGGGCGGAAGCTTCCCCGAGGAGAGGCGTCGTCGTCAACGCGCCCGGTACATCGACCTCGATGCACGCCCCCTCGGAGAAGAGCGCATGCACCAGCGAGCGACAGACTTCCTTAAAGGCCTCATTCCACGGCAGAGTGCGGCTCTCGGCTCGGCGCCGAAGCACACCATGTCGCTCGTGGAGGATCCCGATCCGCTCGTCGGCCAGACCCTGGCCGGACGCTATCGCGTGCGCCGCAAGCTCGAGCAGGGCGGCATGGGCGCCATCTACATCGCGACCCAGGAGCCGCTCGGTCGCGAGGTCGCGCTCAAGCTGCTCCGTCGAGAGTACGCCGACGACGCTACCGCGCTCGGCCGCTTCGAGAAGGAGGCGCGCGCCGCGAGCGCCCTCGCGCACCCGCACATCGTGACCATCTACGACTTCGGCCAGACCGGAGACGGGCACCTGTTCCTCGCCATGGAGTACCTCAGGGGGCGCAGCTTGCGCCGCCTGCTCGACGACGAGGGGCGCATGTCCTGGCGGCGCTCGCTGCGCGTCATCCGCGGCATCGCCAGCGGCCTCGTCGAGGCGCACCGGCACGGCATCATGCACCGGGACCTGAAGCCCGAGAACGTCATGCTCGTGCGCGCCGGTGACGATGACGACTTCGTGAAGATCCTCGACTTCGGGCTCGCGCGCAGCGTGCAGCGGGATGACGACGTGGACGCGCGCCTGACGCAAAAGGACGTCATCCCCGGCACGCCGAACTACATGCCGCCCGAGCGCATCAACGGCAAAGACGACGACCTGCGCAGCGACCTCTACGCCATCGGCGCCGTCTGGTTCGAGCTCTTGACCGGGCGCATCCCCTTCGCGGGCGAGTCCGCGGTGCGCATCCTCGTTCGCCACATGCAGGACCCACCGCCTCGGCCGAGCGAGCATGGCGCCGGAGCGAGCGTGCCCGCCGTCGTCGACGACCTCGTGTTGCGCCTGCTCGCGAAGAGCCCGGCCGACCGGCCCCCTTCCGCCGACGCCCTGCTCAAAGAGCTCTCGCGGGTAGACGGCAGCGAGGGCTGGGCCGTCGCCTCCACCGGTGACATCGCGCGCGAGGCCACGCACACGCCGGACGTCGTACAGGCGTGGGCGAGCGAACCGTCCGTAGACCTCGACTTCGCCGCGATCCCGCCGGTGAGCGCGCCCGAGGAGGGCGCCATCCGTGACGACCAGCCCATCGCGCTCACGCGGCGCAAGGGAGGCCCCCGATCGTCGCCCCCGCCGGACGACACGAGCCTCGACGCGATCATGTTGCTGACGAAGAAGAAGGCGCCGCCGCCGCCGCCGCGAAGCGCCATCTCATCGCTGTCCGACGCGGCGATGCGGATCTCGCGCGCCGGCTCGCTCGATGAGGTCGGCGCGGTCACGGTCGACTTCCTGCGCGCGCGCTTCGATCGCGCGGCCCTCGTCGACCTGCGCGCGAACCCGCCGCGCGTCGTCGACGCCTGGGGGCTCTCGCCACGGGTGCAGCTCGAGGCCGCCGTCGCCGGCTTCCCGCCGCTGCACGCCGCCATCGCCACCGGCGAGGCCTACTATGGCCCCCCGCACGACGACGACGGCTGGCTCGAATTCCACCAGCGCGCCTCGGGCGCGGTGCCCGCCGGCGTGCTGTTCGCGGCCCTGCGCCGAGGCGGTCGCGCGGCGCTGCTCGTGTACGCCGAGCACGATCGCGCCGCGCTCGACGTGGACCTCGGGGATCTCGGCCGCCTGCTGCGAGAGCTGGCCGCGTCGCTCACGACCCTCCGCTTCTAAAGCACCGAACAGGTTGGCACCGGTTCGGTGCTCCAGGTGTTTCGAGGGGGCTCGCGCCCTCGCGTTTGGGGTCCAGGCCCCGAGACGCTTCACCCCATCCTCGGTCGCTCCGCTCCGAGCGCACCGAACAGCTCGCCCTTCGCGCAAGCTGATCGGCGCTCGAGGGCTCGAGGCGGGCGGCGGGAGGACTGCGGAGGGCGAACGATGCGCTTGTCCTACACACGCTCACCAGGTGTGCCGGTCGTCGACGAGCGGATGCGGAGGCGTTCTCCCGGGTGCTAGCTTTCGACCATGCGCCTCCTCTCGCGCCTCGGCTCCTGGCTTCGCGCCGACAGCGACGCCGAGCAGAGCCTCGTGGCGGACGCGCCGCCTCCCTCCGCCTTCCCGGGCGCGCCGCTGCGCCGGCTGCCGGTCACGCCGCCCGAGGCGTTCCGCGACGCGCTGCTCGAGGCCCTCGAGCACGCGCAACGCGTGGGGCGCGCGGACGTGTATCGCCTCGATCCAGCCGTGCAGCTCCTCGTCATCCCGCCGGTATACGAGAACGAGGAGAGCGAGGAGCGCCGGCTGGCGACCGACCTCGACACCTCCATCCGCAAGATGCAGTCGGACGGACGCACGCTCTCGTCGCTCACCTGGTCGGCGCTGCGCGAGGCGCGCCCCGCGTTCGAGCCCACCTACCGGGAGTGGGCCGGAAGCGACGCGCGGCGCTTCGAGGGCGAGGTGGGGCTCATCTTCTTCGTCGACGTCGAGGCCATCGGCTTGGCCATGGCGCACGCGGCGCAGGACCTCGGCTTCTCCGCGCGCGTCGATCGCGTGCGCCCCTCCGTGTGGATCACCGACGGGCGCTTCGAGGCCCACGTCGGTGTGCACGCGCTCGTGGCCGAGGCGCTGTGGACGGCGCGCGGTCCCTTGAGCGTCATCCGTCGACGAGCGCGCTCGTTGCCGGGCGAGTTTCGCGGCTTCCTCGCGGCGCTGTCCGGCCTCGGCCGCCGCTTCCCCGGGGTGCGCTTCGACATCGACGGCGGCAAGCTGCGCGTGCGCGGCAACGGCGTCGACGGGCGCGTGAACTACCGGCACCTGACCGCCGCCATCCGCCACGGTTCGCTCGGCGTGGATCGCTGGCTCGCGCGCGTGACCCTCGAGGACCTCGTCACCCTGCACGGCGACGCCGGCCTCATGCTGCGCTCGGCCACCTACCTGAAGGCCTGGCCCGACGCGCTCGCGCAACGATTCGATGATTACTCTATCGTCGCGGTGAGGCACTTCGAGGCGCGCGTGTCGCCGGTGCTTTCGCGCCCGGAGGACCCGCCCGATCGCTTCGAGCACTACCGGCTCGAGGGCCTCCGCCAGCTCGGCTTCTTGCGCTTCAAAGGGCACGCCTTCGTCGTGCGCCAGGACGAGCACGCGGTGGTCTGCTTCGTCGGGGACGGCATGGCGAGCGCCGCGCTGCACGAGAGCCTCGTGCGGGGCGCCATCGAGCAGCTCGCGCCCCTGCCCGACACCGTGCGCGTGATCGCGCCGTCCGAGGACGTGCTCCTCATCGCCCACCCGGAGGCCGGCGTGCGGCTGATTTCGGAGTCCGAGCGCCGCGCCACCCAGCTCGAGCGCGATCTCTACGACGATCCCTCCGATCGGCTGCGCTACGAGAAGACGCTCTCGCTCAGCGGCGCGCCGGCGGGCCACTTCGAGCTCACGCTGGTGCCGGGCGACTACTTCGAGCTCTGTGATGACGCGGCCCAGGCGCTCCGTTCGGCACCTTCGCAAGCGTCGTATCAACGCGGGCTCGCGCTCGAGACCATCGGCCGCCAGGATCTGGCCGCGGACGCCTTCGAGCGCGCGCTGCGCTCGGACTCCGCGGATGGCGAGGTGTCCTTCGCGCTCGGGCGCTGCTTGAACGTGCTCGGGCAATACGAGCGCGCGGTGCCGCTCCTCGAGCAGGCGGAGCGTGAGCTGCCCGAGCGCGCGGACGCCGCGAACGCGCTCGGCATGGCGCTGTACCACTCGGGTGACTCGGAGGCGGCGTCGCAGGCCTTCGAGCGCGCCGTGGCCCTCGACCCCACCGAGTCGGGCTTCTACGTGAACCTCGGCCGCAGCTACTTCGACGACGACGACTATCCCGCGGCCGAGAAGGCGCTCGAGACCGCCCTGCACCTCGAGCCCGACTGCGCGGACGCGCACGCGTCGTTGGCCCTCGTCTGTCACAAGCGCGGCGACAACCTTCGCGCGCTGCACCACGCGCGTGAGGCCCTCGCGGAGGAGCCCGAGAACCAGATCATGCGCCAGCTGCTGCGGTCGCTCGACGTGGACGAGTAGCGTTCAGAGCGACTCGCTGCCGACGAGGGCCTCGAGCTCCTCGGGCTGCTTCGGGATGCCGCTCGTCAGGTTTCGCACCCCGTCCGGCGTCACGAGCACGTCGTCCTCGATGCGGATGCCGATGCCGCGGTACTCGGCAGGCACGTCCTCGGCGCTCTGCGGGATGTAGAGGCCGGGCTCGATGGTGAACACCATGCCGGGCGACAGCGGCAGCGGCGTCTTGCCGTCGTGGTAGGCGCCGACGTCGTGCACATCCGAGCCGAGCCAGTGACCGGTGCCGTGCATATAGAAGCGATCGAGCGGCGCCCGGCCCGGGTTGCCCTCGCTCATGCCGTCGAAGGGGCGCTTGGTCGCGAGCTCCTTCGGGTCACCGCACAAGAGCTTCAGCTCCACGAGGCCTTCGGCGAGGACGTGACGGGCGTGGTCGTCGAGCTCGCGCAGCGATACGCCCGGCTTCGTGCGCGCGATGCACTCCTCGTTGGCGCGCAGCACGATGTCGTACAGCCGCCGCTGCGCGGGCGTGAACGTGCCGACCGGGTAGGTGCGGGTGACGTCGGCGGTGTACATGCCGACCTCCGCGCCGGCGTCGATGAGCACGAGCTGGTTCTCCCGTAGCGGATCCTTGTTCTCGACGTAGTGCAGGATGCAGGCGTTCTCGCCCGCGGCGACGATGGACTCGTAGCCCGGCCGCGCCGCGCCTCCCCGCCGGAACTCGTAGGCGAGCACAGCGTCGAGCTCAGCCTCGGTCACGCCCGGCCGGGACACCGCCATGGCCCGGCGGTGCCCCGCCGCCGTCGCGGCCACTGCACGCTCGAGGAGCGCGATCTCGTCGTCGTCCTTGATGAGCCGCAGCGGCCAGAGCGCGAGCTGCAGGTCACAGAACGCGGTCGGCCACACGCCCTCTCGCCGCGATCGTGTGCGCGCCGTAGCGACCGCGCGAAACAGCCGCTCGTCGCGGGCAGCGTCTCGTCCGAGGTAGGACCACAGCGCCGAGCGGCCGCGCAGCAGCGACGGCAGCATCTTGTCGAGCTCCGCGATCGGATGTGCCTCGTCGACACCGAGCGCCTCGCGCGCGGCGCCGGGGCCGAGGCGGCGGCCGTCCCACGTCTCGCGCTCGGCGTCGCGCGGCCGCAAGAACAGCACGACCTCCCCCTCCGCGCGCCCCGGCAGAAAGACCAGCGCGCACTCGGGCTCCTCGAAGCCGCTCAGGTAGGCGATGTCCGAGTCGGCCCGGTAGGGGTGGTCGACGTCGCTGTTGCGGGCGGCCACGGGCTGCGAAAACAGCACCGCCGCCGGCGCGCCACCCGAGGCGCGCGTCAGGGGGTGTGCAAGGAGCGCCTCGCAGAGGCTTCTTCTACGTCGTCGGTGTCGTTCGATCTGGACCATGGACGCCAGTCTGCCGTACGGCTTCGAGCAAGGCTATCGTCGCGCGATGACCGACGCCGGACGCCCTCACGGCAGCGCGCTGCCGAAGCACGACGATCTGCTGGCCCACCTCGAGCCGCTCTGGGACGCGGACCAGATGCGCGCCGCCGACCGCTGGACCATCGACTCTCTCGGGGTGCCGGGCGCCGTGCTCATGGATCAGGCCGGCCGCTTCGTGGCGGACGCCGCCGAGCGCATGAGCGCGGGCGGTGCCGTCGTCGTGCTGTGCGGCCCAGGCAACAACGGCGGCGACGGTTGGGTCTGTGCCCGACATCTGTTCGCGCGCGGCGTGCCGGCCATGGTGCTCGCGCTCAAGGATCCGAGCGCGCTCGAGGGCGACGCGCGCGCCGCGGCGGATGCGTTCGGCAAGGCGGCGGCCGCGCTCGGCTGGCGGGCGCTCGACGACGGCAGCCCCTGGCGCGCGCTGCCCCCGCGCGCGGAGCTCGTACGGCTGCTCCGTGCGCTGAAGCCGGCCGTCGTCGTCGACGCCCTCTTCGGTACGGGGCTCGGCCGCGCGCTCGAGGGGGCGGCCGCGGACACCGTCCTCGGCCTCTCGTCGCTCGAGATCCCCGTGCTCGCGGTCGATCTGCCCTCGGGGCTGCCCACCGACGGACAGGCCCCCGCCGGCCCCTGTGTGCGCGCAACGGCGACGCTGACCTTCGGCGGCCGCAAGATCGCGCACGCCACCGAGCCCGGCCGCTTCCTCTGCGGCGAGGTCGAGCTCCGCGACATCGGCGTCCTCTGGGACGAGAAGCTGCGCGCGGGCGCGTGGGTGTTCGCGGCGCCGAAGCTGTCGTCGCTGCGCCTGCCGCTGCCGCCCAAAGACGCGCACAAGGGACGCTTCGGTCACGTCGGCGTCCTCGCCGGGAGCGCGGAGACGGCCGGCGCCGCACGCCTCTGCGCGCACGCCGCGCTGCGCGCCGGGGCCGGCCTCGTCACGATGCTCACCGACGATCCCGCGCGCACAGGTCCCGGCGACGAGCCGGAGGTCATGCGCCTGGGCTTCGATCCCGAGCGTCCCGACGACGCGCTCGCGCGCCTCACGGTCGTCGTCGTCGGACCGGGGCTCGGACGCAGCGACGAGGCGCGCGCGCGAGGCCGAGCGCTGCTGCGCGCCGCGGCGGCGAGAGACCTGCCGGTGGTGGTCGACGCCGACGCGCTGCCGCTGCTCCTCGAGGACAAGCTCTCGAGCACGCTGCGAGCGATCGCGACGCCGCACCCCGGAGAGGCCGCCACGCTGCTCGACGCCGACGTGATCGACGTACAGCGGGACCGGCACGCGGCCGTGGAAGAGCTGCTTGGCCAGACCGTGCAGGTGACGTGGCTCCTGAAGGGCGCCTGCCCCATCGTCGGCGGTCCGGCCGGACGCCACATCGTCGTCGAGGGCGGCGCCTACCCGCTCGCCGTCGGCGGCAGCGGCGACACGCTCGCGGGCACGCTCGCCGCGCTCGTGGCGGGCGGCCTGCCGCTCGAGCTCGCGACCGTCGTCGGCGCGGTCGTGCACCAGGAGGCAGGCGCTCGCCTCGCGCGCTCCCGAAGGCGCGGACACACGGCGCGGGAGATCGCGGACGAGAGCGCCCGGGTGCTCGACGAGGCCTGGGCGCGATGATCGAGCTGACGACGACGTCGGCGGCGTCTTGCCGGCGCGTGGCGGCGCTGCTCGCCGCGAGCCTCGAGCCCCCCGTCGTGCTCGCGCTGCTCGGCCCGCTCGGCGCCGGCAAGACGACCTTCGTGCAAGGCCTCGTCGCCGCTCTCCCCGGCGGCCGCGATCTTCGGGTGCAGAGCCCGACCTTCGCGCTCGCGCGCACGTACGAGACCACGCCGCCCGTGCACCACATGGATCTCTACCGGCTCGACGACGAGGAGGCCGCGCGCGATCTGGGCCTGCTCGAGATGGCGTCGGACGAGCGCGCCTTCACCTGCGTCGAGTGGCCCGAGCGCGCGCCTTCGATCCTCGCCGCTCCACGGGTGCTGCTCGTGCGCTTCGCCGCGAACGCGTCGAGGCGCAGAAAGCTCGTGCTCGACGGTCCGCTGGCGGACGCGCTCCACGACGTGACGGCCGCCCTGCGTCAGGCGGCGCGCTCGCTCGCGCGCGAATAACGCACGGCGATCGTCGTCGAACGATCCAAACGAACAGTTGACAGGCAAGCGGGCGCTGCTATGAATCCCGTCAGCACCGCGGGGTGGAGCAGTTGGTAGCTCATCGGGCTCATAACCCGAAGGTCGCAGGTTCAAGTCCTGTCCCCGCAACCAAACAAGAGACGCGCACTTGGCTTGATGCCTCGTGCGCGTTTTCTCTTTGGCCCGATGCGGCCTCTGGCCCCGCGGCCACCGTGACCTAGCGCACGTGCTAGCCTGCGCGCAGATCGGGTGTGGGAGCACGAACATGAAGATCTTTCTGACGGGTGCAACGGGAGCGGTTGGCCGCGGCCTCGCGCGTGGCTTCACGAGCGCGGGTCACTCGGTGGTCGGCCTCACGAGCCGGACGGAGAACAAGGCGCTCATCGCGGCCGATGGCGGCACGGCGGTGGTCGGCGACGTCCGGGATGGCTCCTCCTGGCTCGAGCACGCCAGAGGCGCCGACGCGGTCGTTCATGCCGCGCAGCTCACGAGCAAGCGCCCAAACAAGAAGCAGGCGCAGGAGACCGCCGACGCCGATCTCAAATGCGTCGAGCTGCTCATCGAAGCGGCGAAGGGAAAGCCCCTCCTCTACACGAGCGGCGTCTGGGTCTACGGCGCCGGCAAGGATCGACGCAGCGAGAGCGCGGCGACCGCCCCGTTCCCCCTCATCGCGCACAAGCTGAGCGCCGAGAAGATGGTGCTGAGCGCGGCTCAGTCGGGCGACGTCAAAGGCGTCGTCATCCGCCCAGCGACCGTCTACCAGCCCTGGGGACTGTTCGAGAACCTCTACCTGAAGACCATGGCGAAGGGCGGGTCCGCCAAGTACCCCGGCAGCGGGCAGGATCTGAAGAGCTGGATCCACGTCGACGATCTGGCGCGCGTCTATGTCGCCGCGGCCGAAAAGGGCCTGAGCGGTCAAGTGCTCAACGCGGCCGATGACGAGCCCGCGACCACGGCGCAGGTGATCGAGGCCATGGCCGAGGCGTTCGGCGCGAAGAAGCCGGGGAGCGCGCCGGCGTTCATCATCAAGCTCGTGCTCGGCTCCTTGCTGTCGCCGCCGCTGCTCTCCGACATCGTGTGCTCGAACGACGCCATGAAGAGCGTCCTCGGCGTGCAGCTGGCCTATCCGAGCTATCGCGAAGGCGTGCGCGCCGTCGCCGAGCAGTACCGCGGCCTGCAGCAGCAGGCGGCCTGACGCCGGCATGCGCGAAGCTCTCGATGGCCTGGTGCTGCGGACGCTGTCGTGGGCCGACGGGCTCTGGCCGGCGCCGCCGAGCGCGTCGCCATCCGCGCCCGCGGGCAGCGTCGACGCGCTGGCGCCCGGCTCCGTGGTCGCCAATCGCTACCGGCTCGAGGACGTGCTCGGGGAAGGCGGCTTCGGTCGCGTGTGGCGGGCGCGTGATCTGAGCGCAGAGCGCGACGTGGCCTTCAAAGAGATGCGGAGACCGGCGACGGCGGACGACGAGGGCGCGAGCACGGCGCAGCTCGAGCAGGAGTTCTACTCGCTCTCGAAGCTGCAGCACCCGAACATCGTGCGCGTGTTCGACTACGGCGAGCTCGACGACGGCACCCGCTATCTCGTCATGGAGCTCGTCCCCGGCTACGACGTCTACGAGAAGGTGAAGCGCGGCCCGCTCGAGCGCGACAGCGTCTTTCGCGTGCTCATCGATATGTGCCAGGCGCTTCACCTCATGCACTCGCGCCTGTTCGTGCACTGCGACATCAAGGCCGAGAACATCCGCGTCACGAGCAAGGGCGCGAAGCTGATGGACTTCGGCCTCTTGCACCAGCTCGGCACGCCCGCCACAGAGGCGCGCGGCACGCCGCAGTACATGGCGCCGGAGATGATTCAAGGCGGCGTCATCGACGGACGCACCGACCTCTACTCGCTCGGCGCGCTCGCCTACGAGATGTTCTCCGGCCGGCTCCCCTTCGAGGGAGCGACGCCGCTCGAGGTCATGCAGCAGCACCTCGGCGAACGGCCGAGGGAGCCGAGCTATTACCTCGACCTCCCCGACGGCGTCGACGAGCTCGTGCTGCGCCTGCTCGCGAAAGACCCCAAGGAGCGGTTCAAGAGCGCCGCCGATGTGCTCGCGTCTTTGACGTCGCTCTCCGGCATCGACGCCGAAGACCTGCCGGTCACCCATCGCACGAGCTACCTCTACAGCGCCAACCTCGTCGGGCGAGAGCGGGAGAGCGCGGAGCTGCGTTCGCTGCGCGAGCTGCTGCAGGAGGGCAAGGGCGGCGCACTCTTTTTGAGCGGCCGAGGCGGTGAAGGCAAAACGCGCCTGCTCGAGGAGCTGCGGCTCGGCATCAAGCTCGATCGCATCCCGTGGGCCTCGTCGGTGTGTCGGCGCGAAGGGCTCGCGCCCCTGCAGCCGATGGTCGAGGTGCTCGAGCTCCTCGCCGCGCGGACCTCGGACCCGATCCTCGCCCCCCATGGCGCCGTGCTCTCGCACATCCTGCCGTCGCTGCGCGGGCGCGGCTTCAGCCCTCCCCCGTTCGCTAGCCCGACGACGGCGAAGTTCCGCGTCAACGAGGCCGCCGCGGCGTGGCTGAAGGACCTCGCCGCCGAGCGGCCGCTCTGCCTCGCGCTCGAGGATCTGCACGCCGCCGACGGGGCGACGCTGGATCTGTTCAACCACCTGATCCGAGAGCTGAAGGGCAGCGCGGTCTTGCTGCTCGGCACGTTCCGTAGCACCGAGGTGGACCGGACGTCGCCGCTGTACGCGACCGTGAGTGAAGGCGCCGCGCGCTGCCTGGAGCTCTCGCCGCTGTCGCGCGCCGCCGTCGACGAGCTGCTCGCGAGCACGTTGACCGAGCACGCCCTCTCGAACGACTTCATCGACGTGATGTTCGAGCGCACGGGTGGCAACGCGTTCTTCGTCATCGAGATGCTGCGCTATCTCGTCGAGGCGGGCCACCTGGCCGAGCACGAGGGCCGCTTCGCGATGACCGCGGAGGCGGTGGAGCTACCAGGCGAGATCGGCGCCATCGTCGAGAAGCGCCTGCTCGCGCTACCGGACGAGCTGGCCGACTTCTGCCGCGCCGTGGCGCCCATCGGTCGCGCGCTGTCGGCGAAGCTGGTCGAGGAGCTCACCGCGAGCTCTCGGGAGTCCGTGCAGGAGCGCTTCGAGCAGCTGGTGGAGCGACAGTTCCTATCGCGGGAGCGCGGGCAGTTCTCGTTCGCGAACGACGCGGTGCGAGAGGGCATCTACCGCAACACCGCCGACGACGAGCGCCAGGCGCGGCACCTGCGCATCGGCGAGCTGCTCGAGAAGGGCGTCGGCGTCCCCGACGAGCAGCCGGCGCCGCCGAACCAGCTCGCCTACCACTACAAGCGCAGCCGAACCCCCGAGCGCGCCGTCGACTTCTTCTTGGCCGCCGCGCAGCTCGCCATCAAGAAGCAGCTCCTGCTCGAAGGCAGCCAGATGCTGAGCGAAGGCGCGGAGCTGCTCGAGCAGTCCTCACGCAAGGACAAGACGCCCTTGTTGGCGACCTTCTACGACGCGATGGCCGCTGCCGCCGTCGGGACCCATCCACCGTCGACGGTGAAGGCCGTCGCTCGGCTCGACGAGCTCTGGCAGAACAAGGTGGATCCCGATCGCGTGCTCGCGCTCATCAAGAAGCGCAAGGAGCGCGCGGAGAAGGCGCCGGCGTTCTTGAAGAAGTACTTCTCGCCGCCGCCGGGGCCGCCCCCGCCGTTCGATCCGAAGACCGACGATCCGGTGCGCATCTTCGACCGGCAGCTGCAGCTCCACGGCATGCAGGCGATGGCCTTCGCCGTCCTCGGTCAGCCGGACCAGGCCATGGCCGTCGCCGACCGACTGGTCGCGCGCCTCCCCGACCCCCGCTCGCCGCTGAAGGCGGTGGCGGCGGTGCCGCGCATCCTCGCGCTCTTTCACATGGGGCGCTTCGGTGAGCTGCGCGAGGTGGCGAGAGGCGCGATGGCCGCCTTCGAGGCCGCCGGTGATCGTCTGCCGCCGCCGCTGCGCATCTTCTGGTTCTTGTCGACGTACGTGTACTCGCTGTCCGAGGCCGTCGACGGGCGCGTGCTCGACGAGGACGTCGCGAACAAGGCGAAGGACATCGCGGAGCGCTTCGACCTGCCGCAAGAGCGCGCCTTCGCCATGCTGCCCCGGCTCGTGCGCGCGGCCGTCTCCGGCATCCCGTCCGAGCTGAACCGATGGTTCGCCGAGATGGACGACATCATCCGTCGCCTCGGCTACCCCCACGCGCTGCACAGCCGCTTCCGTCTGTGGCTGCCCATCTATTACCTCGAGCGCGGTGAGCTCGAGCTCTCCCGCGCCACCGCCGCGCGCCTCGAAGGAATGGGCAAGGCCACCCGAGACGTATGGCTGCTCACCTACGCCGGCATCTATCACGCGCTCGACGCCATGGAAGCTGGCGAGCACGAGCGCGCCGACCAGCTGCTCATCGGCGCCATCGAGGGAGCGCGCGCGCGCAAGCTCGGCCGCCTCGCCACGGCGCTGTGTGCGCGCGGGCAGCTCTTGTCCTCGGTGCAGCGCGACGCGGAGGCGCGCCCGCTGCTCGAAGAGGCGCTGCAGCGCGCGACCTCGAGCGAGCTCCGCTGCAGCTACGACGAGAGCGTCGCCAGCCGCCTGCTCGGCGAGGTCAGCGACGGCGAGCCCGGGGACAACCTCCTCGCCCGGGCGCTCGAGGTCGCCGCCGACATGCAGAGCCCCGTACAGCAGGGCTTCGCGTGGTACGCCATCGCACGTCGACGGCAGCGGCTCGGAAACGGTGACGTGCAGCAAGCGGTCGACGAGGCGATCGGCCAGTTCTCTTCCATCGACAACACGCGCTGGTGCGAGCGCGCGAAGAAGCTGGCGCTCGTCCGCGCCGAATAGCTCGAGGTGATGCCATGCCGGAGACCGGGAACTTGCGCTGGGAGGTCGAGAACGACGCGGACGGCGCCGCGCGGCTGGTGCTGAGCGGAGACATCGACGACCACGTGCGTATGGGCGCGGTCGAGCCGCCGGCCGCGAGCAAGCTCGTCGTCGACCTCTCGGGCGTGCGGCGCATCAGCTCCTTCGGGGTAAAGGAGTGGGTGCCCTTCGTGCGCGGGCTGAAGGCGCGCGGCGGCTCCATCGTCTTCGAGCGCTGCCCGAGCGTCATGGTGCGGCAGTTCAACATGGTGCCGTCGACGCGCGCCGGCGCCGTCATCAAGAGCGTTTTTTTGCCCTACTTCTGCGACGACTGTGACGACGAGCGGAACGACTTCCTGCTCGAGGTGAGCGGCGACGAGCCGCCCTTCGAGCCGCCCGCGCGCGCCTGCCCCGAGTGCGGCGCCGAGCTCGAGTTCGACGACGTACCCGAGTCCTACTTCGGCTTCTGGACGCAGCGAGACGAGCTCATCGACGAGGACTGAGGGTCCGCCTCTCTACGCCGGCGGTGACCACGCCCCCCGAGGCCGCTACGCCTCGCTCGCCGGCAGCTCGTAATCGTGCCGGCAGGCGAGCACACGCGTACGGATCCGGCCGGTGGAGACGTCGATGACGCCCTCCTCGAGGCCGAGGATCGTGTTGAGCCACGCGAACGAGTCGACCTTCGAGTAGAAGCGCACGCTGGCGACGATGCGGCGCAGCGTCGGATGCGCGGGATCCGGCGGCTCGCTGAAGCCCTGCGTCTCGTAGCGGATGCGGCCCCCGTCCTCACACAGGATGAGCCCTCGCACGTTCGGCGTGAAGACGCCGTCGCTGCGAAAGCGCGGCGCGTTCTCCCACTCGACCGCCCCACGGATGCGCTCTCCGCGCACGCGGCCGTCGCCGCCGCCGAACAACTGCATGCGCTTGTTCTCGTCGAAGGGGGAGACGACGAGCTCGAGCGCGCCCGTGTAGAGGTAGTCGCCGTCGAAGAGGTGCTCGAGCTTCACTGTCCCTCCACGCTTTGGGTGCCGCCTACGTGCGGGATCGCAGGTCGAGACGAGGAGTATAGACGACACAGGCACGTCGCCGCGCGCTGCCAGGCCCTCGGTTGCGACGCCCAAGGGCACCTGCGATTCTCGACGGATGCGATGCCCTCCCCTTGCACGTCTCCGCCGCCGCATGCGCCTCGTCGTCATGCTGGTGTGCAGCCTGCCCCTGCTGAGCTGCGTCGAGCCTCCCGAGCAACCGGACGCGCTGCCCTACTGGATGCTGAACAAGGCCCACTTCGCCGACGGCGGCGAGTGGTACTTCCAGCGCACCGTCACCGAGGTCCCCTACACGGCCGGCTTCACCTTCGTCGGCGACGCGGACCTGGTCGATCGCATCCAATGGAAGATCGAGGAGGGCTTCCTCATCGCCTACCGCGCGCATCCGCTCATCGGAGGCAACGAGCACGACGTCGCGGGTGGCAACGACTACGACGCGCCGGTCGCCATGTACCCGATCCGGCGCCACTTCGACGTCGAAGGGGACTCCGTCATCGAGCGCCCCATGCGGCCCTGGTACGAGCGCGGATGGATGGACGTCGACTGGGGAAACGACCTCGTGACCAGTCACCGCTTCAGCGTCGCCCGTCTCGAGCGCGGCGGCCCCTCCTACGTCGTCACCGACCCGAGCGACCCGGAGGCGATTCGCTTCGGCGTCCGGAGCGGCGGCGGCTGGCAGGACTCCATGGGCGGCGAGCTGCCGCGCATGCCGCGCATCGACCACATCGAGTTCACGACGCACGTGACGGTCTCCCCGACGCTGCAAGCCGACCCGGAGACGGGCAACCCCGGCTGTAACGGCGGCATCGCCGACAGCATCATCGACATCTACGACTGCGCGCCCAGCGACATCGCCTTTCGAACGTCGATCCTGCGCCGCTTGCCGGACAACGACTTCGAGCAGAAGAAGCGCCCGACCGGCCTCCTGGCCAAGCGCTGGTTCGCGCGCTTCTTCCAGATGGGCACGTACTTCCTCGACGACGAGTACGGCCTCACCGACGCCGGGCTCGACCTCAAGGTGTCGCACTTCGGCATCTGGCAGCGCAGCACCGACGACGACGGCGCCCCGCTGCCCTACCGCGAGCGCAAGGTGCGGCCCATCGCGTTTCACGTCAACGGCAACTTCGATCCGGCCCTGCTCGGCGTGGCGCGAGACGCGCTCGAGTCCTGGGACGAGGCGTTCGTGGAGACCGTACGTGACCTCCGTCTCTCCGAGTGCGTCGACGCCGGCGGCAGCGCCGCCGACTGCGCGGGCGACGTCGAGGTCCCCGAGGACGTGCTGGTGTTCTGTCCGCACAACCCCGTGCAAAAGGACGATCCAGAGGCCTGCGGCATAGCGGGCACCGTCGCCCGCGTCGGAGACCTCCGCTACAACATGCTCGCCTGGATCACGACGCCGAACGTGAACCGGATCGTCGGCCTCGCCTGGTGGGCGCCCGACCTGCAGACGGGCGAGATCGTCAACGCGAGCGCGAAGCTCTACGCGCCGGACATCGATCGAGCCGCGGCCACGACGCGCGACGCCATTCTCCTCATGCGCGGCGACATCACCCCCGAGGATCTCTTTCGCGGCGGCTACGTGCCGAGCAGCATGGCGGACCTCGAGGAGCTCGTGCACAGCCTCGAGCGCTACAGCGAGGATCCGTTCGCCGCGAACATCGAGGTCTCGGAGCGTACGCGGCCCTTCGGTGGGCCCGACGGCTCACCGGTGCCCGGCCAGTCGCTCGGGACGCCGGACACCTTCGACGGCGCCAGCTTTCGCTCCTCGTCGCTGGCGCCCTTCGTCGGCACCCGCTTCGAGTCCTCCGCCGTCGATGTGGAGTCGCTGTTGCTCGCCGGCATCGATCCGCGCAGTGACGATCTGAGCGCCGAGATGATCGGCGCCGCCTCACCGCTGCGGCGCTCGTTCGCCTCGCGCCCTCGGCGGCTCACGGAGACCAAGCTGCGAGAGCTCGGCGGCGACCTCGATCTTCCGGTGGCGGCGGATCTCGCCTATCTCCTCGACGAGACCAGCGAGCTCTCGGCGGACGAGCTGTACCAGGAGGTCCGCCGCCGCTTCGCGCAGGCGACCATGATGCACGAGCTCGGTCACGCCTTCGGCCTGACACACAACTTCTCGGGCTCCTACGACGCGTTCAATTACAAGCAGGGCTATTGGGACGCGCGCGACCCGACGCCGCGCTACGACCGCCAACCCTCACCCGGCGAGCGCGACGGCAACCTGACGGACTACGCCTATGCCAGCGTCATGGACTACCACCCGTCTGCGAACGCCTACCTGCACGGCATCGGCAGCTTCGACAAGGCCGCCATCAAGTGGCTCTACGGCGATCTGGTCGAGGTCTTCGACCCGGGTGACGGTGATCTCGAGCTGCTGAAGGCGATGTGGTTCCGCCAGCCGGAGCCGCACCTGCCGACGGTCATCGTCGACGACCCGAGTCACCCCGGCGGTCATACGCACCGGAGCCTCCACCCGGCGAAGCTCGCCCAGGAGTACCCAAACCTCTTGCAGCGCGATTGGGTCCCGCTCGCCAAGCTCGAGGATCCCTACGATTGGGGCGCTCCTCTCGCCGCCGCCGATGGGCGTGTGGCCGTGCCTTATCTGAGCTGCAACGACGAGCTCATCGGTGTGCTGCCGTACTGCCAGCCGTACGACATGGGCCTCGACCCGTACGAGATCGTGTCGAACCTGAGCAATTGGTACCACGCGTACTACATGCTCAATAGCTTCCGGCGCGCGCGCCTCGACTTCTCGACGACGCGTTACGTCGACCAGATGTGGATGCGCGTCTTCTTTCCGCTGAAGAAGTGGCAGAACTGGCTGGCTCACTCGCAGTGGGAATTCGCCATGCAGGAGCCGACGGTCCACTCCGACGAGGACTTCCTGGAGCCGCTCGCCAGGTCCGCCGACGTGTCCTTCAATTTTCTGGCGCGCTTGCTCGCCGTCCCGAACTTCGGTCCGCACCGGCAGGTGACGATGCCCACGGGCGAAGAGCTGCTGGTCACGCACGAGTTCAACCTCGCCATCAGCCACCCCGATCCGCCCATGGACGCGCCGACGATGACGCTGCCGCTCGGGCCCGGGCGCATCTACACCAGCCTGTTCTCCATCACGACGTCACGCTTCGACGTCGAGAACATCGGGACCGCGGTGGACAAGGAGCTCGCGCTCGAGGCGCTGCTCGATCCCTCCTTCTTCTGGTTCCCTGGCCGCGAGACCTGGTCCGACGTCGAGCTGTGGATGGTGAACTTCTATTGGACGCACGCGCCCGAGCTGCTCGACGTCATGGGCTCGGTCATCGTCGCAGACACCACCCGGCTCGCCGCGTACTGGGACGGCGACGAGGCCAGCTACCGTGACTTCACGGATCTCTCGTCGACGTCCGCGGGCGTCGCCATCGACCCGGCCATCGGCTTCAGCCTGCGCCTGCGCGCCGCCATCTACGGCATCGGCCTGCTCTACAGCGGCTACGTCGACAAGTCCTTCCTCGATTACAGCCGCATCTACGTCGTGGGCGCGGACGACGAGGTCCCGCTCGATCCGAGCGTTCCCGTCGTGGACTTCCTCGATCCCCGCACCGGCAAGCTGTATCGGGCGCCCAGCTTCCTCACCGTCGAGGGCATCGAGCTCGGCATCGGCGCGCGTCTGCTACAGAAGGCGCAGGGCTCGCTGTTGGCCTCGACGGGCGCGGCATCGCCCGAATACGCGGCCTGGGCAGCGGACATGCTGAAGGACGACCTGGCGGTCATCGAGCTGCTGCGCGGGCTCGTGCAGCGCTTCGAAGACGCGACGTTCACCGGCCCGATCAACTCTCTGGATCGGCTCCCGTGAGCGCCACGGAGAACACGCGCTCGAGCTCGTCGCCGTAGAGCTGCTTCAGGATGACCGCCGTGGGCGGCAGCTTCGGCGGATCGCGACCGAGCGCCGCGTACAGGCGTCGCTCCGCGCCCTCGATGTAGTGACCGACCCGCTGCGCCATGGCGCCGTGCACGAGCGCGCGATCCAGCACCACGGCGGCGACGTCGTCGGGGAGATCAGCCCGAGGGGCCAGACGTCTGCCTGTGAGTGCGGCGAGCTCCTCCCGCGGGCGCGTCCAGTCGTCGGCGATGGCCCCCGCGACCTGCACCGCGCCGTCGTGCGGCAGCCCCTCGAGATCGGGCACCACGACGCCCAGCACGCCGCTCATCACCGTCCGCTCGTCGTCATCGAGCTCGTTCACCGCCTGATCGAGGAGCGTCGCCGGCATGGCCTCGTGCGCGGCGCCGATCGCCTCCGTGAGCGCGGCCGGCACGTCCTCGCGCTCCCAGGTGGCGCGCGCGAGGTCGTCGAGGATCAGCCGGCGCGCGTTGCGCAGCAGGTACTGCACGACGATGAAGTTGTACGTCCCGTAGGCATAGCTGCGGAACGCGTCGAGGTCCGGCAGCACGCGCGCCACCTCGGCCGCGGTCACGTCGGCGTCGAAGTCGCCCTCGCCCGCGCCGAGCAGGAACGCAGCCAGCGCCTCCGAGAACATATGCCTTGGACCGGCGCAGACCTGCTCCGGCCCGATCAAGAGCCCGGACCCATCCGCTTCTTCCCACACGCGCTCGGGCGTGACGGGCGGTCCCTCGTCGCCGCCCATCTCCGCGAGCAGCGCGTCGACGTTCAGCATGCTGGTGACGGGGTTGAAGCCGAGCACGAGCTTGAAGGCGGAGCCCACCACGGGGGGCACCGGATGGTCGCCGAGGGCCGGCTCTCGTCGTCGCCACAAGAACCACGGCACCATGGTGATGAGCTGGCCGACGCACTGCGCGTCCCGGTAGCGCAGCTCGCTGACGCCGGTGTCCTCGAGGTACAGCGTCCGGAAGTAGCGAACGTAGGAGAGCAGCTCCTTCCAGTGCTTCGTCATTTGTCGAAGCGCCGAGACGTTCATGGGGTTCTCGTGCCCCTGGCGCGAGTCCTCGTACGGGCAGCGGCGCAGCTCCATCTCGAAGCCCGGCGCGCGACTCTCAGGCGGCACGCGCCACTCCCCGAGGTGGCGGCCTTCGCCGTCGAGCAGCAGGTGCAAGCGTGCTTGGGCGATGAGCCCGTGCTCGACGACGAGCTCTGCGTCGGGCGAAGGGATGGCATCAGACATCGGGCACCTCTCGAGAGACGCGGGAGAAGTAGCGCGCCAGCGCGTCACCAAACAACTCGTGAGCCAAGGCAACCGGATCCTTCGGGTCGCGCGCCAGCGCCTCTCTGCCGAGCGCCGCGCGGACGGCGTCTTCGCAGCGTAACGCACCCTCCCCCACGAGCACCTCGAGGCGCTCATGGAGCGCAGCGCGATCCGGCACGGCGCGCTTGGCGTGCTCGCGAAAGGCGGCGGCCATGTCGTCGAGGGTCCGCCGCGCGGCGGCGCCGCTCGGGCTCAGCATGGCGGACAGCGCCTGCAGCATGTCTGCGCGCTCATCGTCGTCGAGCGCCGAGAACGGCTCCGTCCAATCGCTCGCCGGGGCCGCCTCCTCGAGCGCGCGCTTCGTCTCGGGGGCGTCCGGCCCTGCCGCCAGCAGGTCCTCGACGAGGAGGCGCCTCACGACGACGAAGCAGAAGCGCAGCACGGTGAAGTCGATGCTGGCGTGCACGTAGCGCGCGAACACCTGGCTGTCCGGCAGCCATCCCCGCACGCGGGAGACGACGTCGGCCGGCACCGCGGGGCCCACGATGAGGGCGCCGGCGAAGTCTTCGATGAGCTTCGGCGGCCCGGCGCACACCTCGTTCGGCCCGATGAGGGCACCGGACTGCTCCGCCTCGTCGTGGATCGACGCGCCGGTGAGCGGCGGCGCGCTCTCGAGCTCGCCCGCCATCTCGTACAGCAGCTCGTTCAGCGACATCCGCTGCACGACGTCGTCGATGCCGCGCATAAGCTTGAAGGTCACCGCCGCGAGCGGATCGAGGGCGCCGCTCTCGACCGGTGCCTGCGCGCGGCGCGTGAGGAACCAGGGCAGCAGCTTCATGTGCTGGATGACGTGCCACACCTCGAAGAAGCGCGCGGGGGCGTGGCCGAGCGCAGCGCTGTGCAGGGAGTGGAAGTAGCCCACGAGCCCCAACACGTCGCTCCAGCGCTGCGTCATTTGCGTCAGCGCCGACGCGTTCATGGGGTGCTCGTGATGATGCCGCGAGCCCGTGTAGGGGCAGCGCTTCAAGACCATCTCGGCGCCGCCCGCCGGCTCGTCGAGGACCGCCCGCTCGCCGAGCGCTCGCCCCTCGCGATCGCGCAGGGCGAAGATGCGCTCGCGAGGCACGTGCAGCACGAAGAGCTCACGGGGAGACGGGGACACCGTGCATGAGTAGCGCGTCCGCGGTCACGGCGTCATCGTGTCGCCCTGCAGACGGGCCAGGTGCTTCAGGTTGGTAGGCGTACCCGGCCTGCGTGCACGAAAGCAGCGAGGGCGACGGTCCTTGCGCTATTCTGCCCACCGGCCGTTGTCAGAAATCCTCAGCGGCCTCCTCGACGTGCATCGGTGGGACGTTGGCCACGCAGTTCCCGAAGCTACGCTCCGACTTGATCGTCCAGCGCCTCGACGAGGGCAGCCGCGTGGTGTTCGCGGTGTCGACCCCGGACGGCGCGGTCGACCAGCGCTTCAGCGAGCGGGTCTACTTCGCGATCCATGCGCTCCGGGGGGTGAACGACGCCGGCAGCTGGCTCGCCGCAGTGCGTCAGCGCGATCCCTCGCTCACCATCGGGCAGCTGCAAAAGCTCCTCGACAAGGTGCAGGCGATGGGGCTCCTCGAGGTCACGGACCCTCGCGCGCGCGCCCCCGCTCCGCCGCCAGCGGCGGTGCACTATGTCGCTCCCCAGCCGGAGGGCGGCGGGGAGGACGACTTCGGCGAGCGCACCGTCGTCGCCGCCGTCTACAGCGATCCGTCCGTCTCGCTCGAGGCCGAGCCTCGCTTCGTCACGACACCGGTGACCGCGCCCATCGCGCCCTTCCAAGCGCCGCCCTCGGTGCCGTCCGCGCCGCCGCAGAGCGACCTCGATCGTCGCTACCTGCAGGCCGGGCTCGAGCACTTTCGCGCGGGCGCGCTCGACGAAGCCGAGCGCTACCTCCACGCCGCGCTCGAGACGAACCCGTCGAACGCCGAGGCCGGCAGCCTCTTGCAGATGGTCCGTGACGCGAAGGCCGGCCGCGGCCCTTTGAGCCGCGACGACATGCCCCCCGTCGAGGCGACGAACGAGCCGGTGCCGAGCGAAGGCGAGGAGCCCGCCGGCGAGGCGGTGGACGAAGGTGGCGCGGCTGCCTACGAGGACGCGGCGCTGCAGGCAGAGTCACAGGCGGACGCCACACGTCGACGTTGGGCTTGGCGCGCCAAGATCTTCGGGCGCCTGGTCGCGCTGCCTGCCGCCATCATCGTCGCGCTCGCGTTCATCCCCTACCCGCTCAGCATCACGTATCCGTGCGCGGTCAAGCCGCTGCAGCAGGACACCGTGCGCGCTCCACGAGACGGCGTCATCGCCGCCATCACCGTCGACGAAGGCGCGCGCGTCACGAAGGGCCAGGAGATCGGCAACCTGCACAACGCCGCGACGCGCACCGCGGTGGTCAAGAGCCGCGCGGCCGTCGAGAAGGCGAAGGCCGAGCTGCAGGCGCTCAAGGAGGGCAACCGCGCCGAGGAGATTCAGGCGGCGCGCGCGCGTGTGAACGGCCTCTATCGCGAGCTCAGCGTCGCCAAGGACCGGGTCCGCCGCGTGCGCGGGCTGGTCAAGCAAGGCATCGCCCCGCGCGGCGAGCTCGAGACCGCGCGCGCACAGGAGGCGGCCATCTCCGGCCAGCTCTCGCAAGCCAACGCGGACCTGAAGCTCGTGCAGGCCGGCGCGCGCGACGACGAGCTGGTGAAGAAGGAGGCCGAGATCAAGAGCCTGCAGGCGCAGCTCGAGCTCGACGAGGCGAACCTCGAAGGCACCGTGTTGCGCTCCTCCATGGACGGCCTCGTGACGACGCTGAAGCCGCGCGACCTCGTCAGCACGCGCGTGGTCGCCGGCCAGCCCGTGCTCGAGATCGCCGTGCTCGACGAGATGCTCGCCGAGGTGCTCGTCAACGAGCGCGACTTCGACGTGCTGAAGCCCGGGCTGCCGATCGAGATCAAGGTCGCGGCCTACCCCGGCGCCGTGTTCCAGGGGAAGGTGGAGCGCATCGCGCAGCAGGTCGAGATCATCGACGGGCAGACCATCATCCGCGTCGAGGGCGCCATCAAGAACCAGGACGGGCTGCTCGTGCCCAACATGACGGGCTTCGCGCAGATCGAAGCGGAGGAGATCCCCATCTTGAAGCTGCTGACGCGCCGCGCGATCCGCTGGATCCGCGTCCGCTTCCTCATCTGAGCTGCGCAAGGAGGAGCCGTGACCGTCGAACGACCGCTGGGACGCGACGACCTCGAGATCGCTCCTCGCATGGTGAACGGCGAGCTCACCTACTTCGTCGCGGATCCGCTGAAGAACGAATACCAGCAGCTCGAGGAGCTCCAGTACGAGGTGTTCCGCCGGCTCGACGGCCAGCGCAGCATCGACGACATCTGTAAGGAGCTGTACGACACCTACGAGCTCGAGGTGGACGCACAAGAGCTCGCCGAGTTCATCGACAACCTCGGTGAGCTCAACCTGCTCGACATCACGAGCGACGAGCGCGTCGACACCAAAGACGGCCTCGACCTCGCGAAGAAGGTGAAGAAGTTCCTCGAGCGCGAAGGCGTCGCCTACAGAGGACGGGGCGTCGCCAGCCGCGCACCGCACGGTCGCGAGCGGCGCGGCAACCAGCGCGACGCGCAAGCCATCGACCGCGCGCTCGAGCACCTCGACCGGGGTGAGATCCGTCCCTGCGCCATCGTGCTCCGTCAGCTGCTGACGACGAGCCCGAGCAATTGGCGGGCGCGCTATCTGCTTCAGGCCCTACAGAAGGCAAACGTCGGCGGCCTGCGCAACATCGACAACGCGTGGTGGTGGCGGGTGCCGCTCACGAACCCGGATCGCTGGCTCGGGCGCCTCGAGCGCGTGCTGCGGCCGTTCGTGTTCAACCGCCTGTTCCTGCCCGCGTTCCTGCTGCTGTTCGCGTTCGCCTGGGTCCTCGTCGGCTACCAATGGGAGCGCCTCGAGCAGGACCTGCGCCACATGATGCGCTTCGGCTGGATGCTCGAGTACCCGCTGTTCTTCCCGCTCTTCTTCCTCTCCGTCACGCTGTCGATGGCGCTGCACGAGCTCGCCCACGGCGTGACGTGCAAACACTTCGGCGGCCACGTCCGGGAGATGGGGCTGCTGTTCGCCTACGGCAGCCCCGCCGCCTATTGCGACATCTCCGCGACCTATCTCTTCGAGAACCGCTGGCATCGTGTCGCGGTGCCCGTCGCCGGCCCCATCTTCACGCTCGCGTACTGGGCGCTCACCGTCGTCGTCTACTCGCTGGTGGAGTCGAACAGCGCCCTCGGCGTCTATTGCGTGGTGTCGATCCCGCTCATCATGGTCGAGAGCATGGGGGCGATGCTCAACCCGCTGGTGAAGAACGACACCTATTACGCCCTCACCGACGCCCTCGACTATCCGAACCTGCGCGATGACGCCTTTCAGTATCTGCAGGCGCGCGTCGAGGGCTGGCTCGTCGCGCAGCACATCGAGATGCCGGAGGAGATGGAGGCGCGACGCGGCACGCTGCTCGGCTACGCGATCCCCGGCACCCTGTTCACGGGCGTCGTCATCATCGCGATGCTGTACACGTTCGCCCAGATCCTGGTTCGCGAGCTGCACACGCTGGGGCTCATCCTGAGCGTCGCGTTGTTCTGGTACACCGTCGCCCGCCCCGTCCGTCGTTGGTTCGGGAGCTTGTGGCAGCGACGGGCGCTGTTCTGGCAGTCACGCCGCTTCAAGCGCATTGTCACGGCGACGGGGACGGCGCTCGTGTTGGCGCTCATCGCCCCGTGGCCGCTACGCATCGAAGGCCCTTGCACCGTGACCCCCGAGATCAAGAAGGTGCGCGCGCCGCGAAGCGACATCATCGTCGAGGTGCTCGCCCAGGAAGGGGAGCATGTCGCGGAGGGGCAGCCCCTGCTCCGGCTGCGATCGGAAGAGCAGGTCGCCGCGCTGATCCACGCGGAGGCCGAGCTCGAGACCGGCGAGCTCGAGCTGGCGCGCCTGGTCACCGGTATGCGCAGCGAAGAACGCGGCGTGCTCGTCGCCCAGGTCACGAGCGGGCGGCGCTCGCTACGCGCCGCGGCAGCTCGCGTTCACCGCCTGCGCAGCCTCGTCGGTCGGGGGCTCGCCTCCCGCGCGGCCCTCGAGGAGGCGCTCGCCGCCGAGGCCGCCGCGCGCACGGACGCCTCGTCGGCGTCCATGAAGCTGCGCGCGAAGGCCGCGGCGGCGTCGTCGAGCGACCTGATGATCGCGCAGTCGCAGGTCGAGCTGCTCATCGCGCAGCGCGACGCGGCCCGCCGGGAGCTCGAGCAGTCGCTCGTGCGCAGCCCCGCCGACGGCTATGTCCTCTCGGTCCCAGGCACTCCCGCCAGCGAGCTCGTCGGCTCGCACCTCGAGGCGGGCACCGAGCTGCTGCGCGTGCGCACCGGCGGCCCGGTCCGCTTGTCCGTCGAGATCCCCGTCACCGAGCCCATCTCGTCGCTGACGCCCGGCGCCAAGGTGGAGGCGCGCCTGCTCGGCTTCCCCTCCCTCGCCATCGCGGGCACGCTCGAACGCGTGAGCCGATCGTTCGCGGAGGCGTCGCAGAACGACACCGGCATCTCGGTCTTGCCGGCCGACGTGCTCCTCGACGAGGAGAGCGTAGCGCCGGGGACGCTCGCCGCGGGCCTGAGCGGGCGCGTGAGCATGCGCGCCGGCTGGCATCCGGTCGCTTGGCACATCTATTTGCGTGTCGCGCGGCTCATCCAGATCGACGCGAGCCGCCTGCTCGGCTGACGGGTCGTCCACTCGCCTCACGCGTTCGCGTGCGGATCGCGATTGCGCTCCCCCGGTGGCAGACACGGGCGCCCCGCGCGCGCCGCGACCTCGTCGAGGCGAGACGTCGCCAGCCGCCGGCTCTGGCGTCCCGGCGTGAGCTCCACCAGCCCGGGCACGAGCACCTTGCAGACGCGGAAGCCGATCTCCGCGATCTCGTCGGACACGAGGTCGAACGCGAAGGCCTCGAGGTCGCGCTCCTCCAGCGCGGCGAGGATGTGCTCGACGTCAGTCCTCGGATCGACGCCGCCGACGGGCGCGATGTCGTCGAGCGCGACGGTGTCGTCGGCGACGAGAAACGAGAGCTTCGCCGCGTTGGCTGGGTTCAAGTAGTAGAGGTACGTCGGGAACCAGGTGCGCCAGCCCTGCTCCACGTCTTCGGGATCATAAGGCGTATTGCGCCAGTCCTTGGCGGGGTCGGGCGTCATGCCGAGGGTCTCGTAGTGCAACGCCAGCTCGCACAGCCCTCGCGAGAGCGCGGCTCGTGGGTCCAGATCGGCGGTGGCGACGACGACCATCCCGCCCGCGTCGAAGTTTCCGCGCCGCTCGCGCATGCGACCGAGGGTCAAGAAGGCCGGCAGATCGAAGTCGATGCGCAGATCGAGGACCACGACGTCCATGCCCGCGGCGTCGACGAAGCGCAGCAGCTCATCCGCATAGGCGTCGGGCAGCGTCGGCGGGAGCCGCACTCGCCGCAACGCCATGCGTTTGTACCACGCGATGACGTACTGATCGCGCTCGATGACCTCGCGCAGACCGTTCAGCAACGCGCGACGATAGGACACGTGCGACGCGCCGCCCGTCGTCAGGTTCTGATCGACGACGCGGTTTGGGTACGTGTCGTCGGTGAGGCACGGCGTCACGAGCTCTTGCGGGAACAGCTTCGCTTCGCCTGTCTTCAGCGAGCATCCCCAGGTCCAGTTGAGCGGGTGGTCGTCCGAGAAGCGGGGGCGCGGAAAGCCCGGCGTGCGGTATTGCTCCTCCTCGTAAAGGATCAGGCCGCGCGGATCGAAGGCGTGCCCGGCGACGTCTCGGTACGGCACGCCGACGAGATAAGGGCGGTGCGTGTACTGCGCGTAGCGCTCTATCCCCTCGCTCATCGACACGAGGCGTCGATGCTGCAGCGTCGGGCCCGTGCCGTTGATGCCCTGAAACCCCGTGGAGATGTGCTCTCGGCCGCGGGCGAGCGCGACGCCCCCCCAGCACAGCGGGAAGCGGCGGAAATAGTGCGCGCGCTCGCTCCACTCCTCGGCGTACTTGAAGATGCCCGTGGCCGGGTCGTTGTAATCCAGCATCAGGCGGTCGTCGGGCACGTCAACGTCGACGTCATCGCGCAGGATTGCGCGCCAACGCTCGGCATAAGCGCGCGCCGCGTCGTCGAGGGGCGCCGCGCTCGCCCCCGTGAAGGCCTTGACGCTCGGTCCGCACGCCGGGCAGTGCGCGTGGCGGATGACGCGATGTGCGGTCACCAGCCCGGTGCGATGGCAGACGCGCACGGCGGCGTCGCGGCGTCCGGCGAACGCGCCGTCATCGTCGACGGCGGAGAGAAACCCCAGCAGCGCCGCGGCGACGCGCTGCGCTCGACCATCGACGGTGCGCGCCGCGAAGCGCACGACCGGCTCCCGTTCCGCCGCGTCCCACAGCTCGACCTGATGCCAATGCACACGCGCCATGACGCGCAGCGCGAGACAGGTCGAGCACGGCGTCGCCGACGGGCGCAGCGGCCCGATGAACGTCTCGTCGGCCATGAGCACGACGGGAACGAAGCTGAGCCCCAGCTCGAGCGCAGCGGCCTCTAGCTGGTCGCGCCTGCGATCGTGCACGGTCTGAAAGCAGGCGACCACGAGACATCCCCGCGCACGCGCGAGGTCGCTCGGGTGCGCGCTCGCCAGGACGGTGACGTCGATGCCGGCCGCTCGCAGCGCCTCCGCGACCGAAGGCGTGGTCGCGTCGTCACCGAGGAGGAGCGCCCCCTTCGCGAGCGCGGCCGCGACGCGCGTGCTCGCGAAGTCGAGTGAGACCGCGGAGGCCCGCTCGACGGCGCCCTCCGCCAGGAGGAGATCGAGGACCTCTCCGACGTCGTCCTCCCCGAGCCCGCTCGCCTCCGCCAGCTCCCGGAGCGTCTTCGGCTGCTCGAGGCCGCGCAGCACCGCGCCGACCGGTCCGTCTGCGTCCGCGTCGATCTCCCGCACCATCTCGCGGTCCGACACCGCGATGCGCCCACTTCGGGAGAAGCACGTGACAGAGCTGACGAGTTGGTAGCGCGCCTCGGCCGGAGCTTCGTTGGGGGCGCGCGCGTCGGCGGGAGCCACTTCGTCGTGCGACATTCTCTCTCGACGAGCTCGTCGCTCGCGCTCGCAGGGCGGCGATCGCGGGAGCA
The DNA here is from genome assembly GCA_964388085.1 of uncultured Myxococcales bacterium. Taxonomy (GTDB): domain Bacteria; phylum Myxococcota; class UBA727; order UBA727; family CAYLZW01; genus CAYLZW01. Next base: position 27,809 of record CAYLZW010000002.1, read on the forward strand.
GACGAGGAAGAAGGTGGAGGGGCGCTCGCGCTATCCCGCCTTACGGTGGGCCGCTAACAGAACCGATGATCAGGTGTACCCAATCACCGGGCTCGACCCACGCGCTTTCATGGGGGCCGTCTTCTTCTCGAGCGTCTTGACCTTGAGGTTCAACTTCTTCTTCTCAGGAGCCTGAAGCTTCGCGTCCATGGTCTGCCTCTTGATTCGCCAGCGCACCATATCGAGAACGACGTAGGTGGCATGGGGCACGTGAACAAGGTTTCCCTTGCACACGACATCTCACTCAACGACGCGAGTGCCCCTCCTCACTGATCTGTAGTGCGGGAAGACACGCCGACGCAAGCTTGCTTCCCGATGGGACATGTGCGCGGGTGTAGTCGTGTCCGTTTTACACACCCGCGCTAGAGTGTCGTCGTGACCATCGAACCCTCTCCGCAACAGACCGGACGCTTCTCGTCGTCGGGCCTGTCGCTCGCGTACGAGGTCCACGGTGACGCGCCGCTCACGCTCGTGTTCTTGCCCGGCGTGGGCTTCTCCCGAGTGTGCTTTCGGCCCATCGCTCGCTACCTCGCCCGACATGTGCGCTGTGTCCTCGTGGACGCGCGGGGCACCGGCGAGTCCGAGGCACCCGAGGGGGACGACGCCTACGCGCTCGCGCGGCAGTCGGACGACGTCATCGCCTTGCTCGACCACCTCGAGATCGAGCGTGTCGTCATCGTTGGGCACTCCTTCGGCGCCAACGTCGGCGTGGATGTCGCGCTGCGTGCGCCGTCGCGCGTGCAAGGGATCGCGCTGCTCTCGGTCGCGCTCGCCGCTGAGCTCATCGACGCGGCGCTGCAGGTCGCCGGTGACGATCCCGACCGATTGAAGGTGGACGTCCCGGCGGCGCTCGCGCCTGCCATGCGCCAGTGGCCCGCGCCGGGGGACGCGCTGTGGGGGCGCGAGGGACACCACCGCCTGACCGGCAAGATGCGCGAGATCGATCAGCGCGACAAGGTCGCGACGCTGCCGATGCCCTGGCTCGCGCTCGTCGGTGCGCGCGACCCCATCTCGGCTACGTCGCTGCCGCTGCTGCGGGACCTGCTGCCGCCGGCGCGCTGCCTGCTGCTCGACGAGGCGGGTCATCATCCACACATCGAGGCCCCCGAGCGCAGCGCGGACGAGATCGCGCGCTTCCTTCAGCAAGCGGTGCTCACGCCGCCCGCGTCCGCCACGCCGCCGCTGCGCGTGACGGTCACGCTCGTCGAGCAGGAGGACGGTGTCGTCGTCGATGACCAGCTCACCGGCTTCTCCTTCGCGCTCGGCGAGAGCGAGGCCGCCATCCTGCGCGGGCTCGGCGGCGCGCTGCCCGAGCTGGCGCGCGCCGTGGACGTCGCGGAAGACGACGTCGCGAGCTTCATCGAACAGCTCCGCGCGCTCGGGCTCCTCTCGGAGGGCCTCTCGGCGGCCGAGATCGAAGGGCGCCAGGCGATGGCGCGCCGCGCGTCGCGGGACGAAGAGCGCTTCGAGGCCGTCCTGAACGCGATTCGCTTCGCCTTCGATCGCGTCTCGCTGCACCGACAACGGATGAGCGCCGCGGGCGTCACGCCCGACGACCTCGCTGAAGAGTCGGACCTCGGCCGCATCCCGCCCATGACCAAGGACGTGCTGCGGGCACATTTCCCCGATGGGCTCGTGCCCGACGGCGTCGACGTCGCCTCCCTGCTGCGGGACGGCAAGATCGTCGTCGGCGCCACCAGCGGAAGCACCGCCGAGCGCCTGCAGGTGCTCTTCGACGCGTCCGCCGGCGGGCTGCCGGAGGCGTCGCACTCTCTCTGGGGCCTCGACGACGACGTGGAGCTGAGCTCAGGCGCGGTGTTCACGAGCCCCATCTGCGCGGGCTTCGAATGTCACCTCGGCATGACGTCCAAGGCGGCGCGGACCCGCGGCTCGACGCTCACGCTCAACTCTTGCGACGATCCCTTCGCCATCAGCGACGAGGAGGTGCGCGCCATCGCCGCGGAGATGCGCGAGTACCAGCCGCGCGTGCTGTTCGTGAACCCCTGGTACGCCGTCGTGCTGTTGCGACGGGTCCGCGCGCTCGCGCTCACGCTGCCGGACGTCGACGTCGTGCTGGCGAGCTATCAGTACCTGACCCGCCGTCATCGCCAGCTTTTGCGCCAAGGCTTCCGCGCGCCGGTGTTCTCCTATTACGGAGCGACGGACCTCGGCGGCGCGCTCATCGGGGTCGAGTGTCACCGTGGATCCATGCATGTGCGGGAGGACCACGTGCACCTCGAGATCGAAGCGCTCGGCGGGGATGACGACAGCCTCGGCTGGGTCACCGTCACGACGCTGTCGAGCCCGCACATGCCGCTCGTGCGCTATCGCGTCGGCGACCTCGCTCGTCCGACGCCGGAGCCCTGCCCTTGCGAGCAGGGGGGCGAGTGGCGCTCCTTCATCCTCGAGGGCCGCGCGCGAGACACCCTGCAGAGCACAGGCCGGCGGACCGTCACCACCCGCATGATCGACGACGCCATCGGTGAGGACGGCCCCGACTTCTATCGCCTCGTGCAAGAGGGCGGCGACCGCTTTCGCCTCGAGACGCTGAGCGGCGCCGATGAAGCGCACGCCATCGGCGCCGCGCTCTCGCGCTTGCCGCGCGTGCTGGGAGAGGGCGCGCGTATTCGCGCCGTCACGGTGAAGCAGTTCTCCCCCGAGCGCTCGCTCAAGTTCCGCCAGACCGTGCGCGAGGACTCGGCATGAGCGAGCCCCTCGACGTCGCCCGCGTACGCAGCGACTTCCCGTTGCTCGCGCGCGAGGTGCACGGACGCCCCGTCGTCTATCTCGACAACGCCGCGACCACGCCGAAGCCGCGCGTCGTGCTCGAGGCGATGCGCCGCTACGACGAGGACATCAGCGCGAACATCCACCGGGGCAAGCACCTGCTGTCCGAGGAGGCCTCCGAGCTGTTCGAGGACGCGCGTCGCAAGGTCGCGCGTTTTCTGAACGCGGCGCCCTCCGAGGTGGTGTTCACGCACAACACGACGCACTCGTTAAACCTCGTCGCGCTCGGCTCTCGCCTCGACGGAAGCGCCAACGTGGTCACGACCGTGCAGGAGCACCACTCGGTGCTGATGCCGTTTCTGCAGCGAACCAATGTGCGCTTCGTCCCGGTCGGCAAGGATGGCCGCGTCGATCCACAGCGGGTCTTCGACCAGGTCGACGACGACACGGCGCTCATCGCCGTGGCCTGGGCGTCGAACGCCACCGGCGCCGTCCAGCCCATCGCGGAGATCACGCGGCGCGCGAGGGAGAAGGGCATCCCGACCCTGGTCGACGGCGCGCAGGCGGTCCCGCACCTGCCCGTCGATGTCGACGCGCTCGGTTGCGACTTCCTCGCCTTCTCTGGTCACAAAATGCTGGGCCCGACGGGCGTCGGCGTCCTTTGGGGCAAGCGAGACCGCCTCGAGGCGCTCGGCTCCCCCCTCCCCGGAGGCGGCTCACCGCGGCTCGTCACGCCGAGCGGCTTTACCCTGAAGCCCGTGCCCCACCGGCTCGAGGCAGGCACCCCCGCCATCTCGCAGGTCATCGGCCTCGGCGCTGCCGTCGACTACCTGCAGTCCTTTCCGCCGGAGTCTCTGCTGGCGCATGAGCGAGCGCTCGCCGAGCGGCTGACGCGCGGCCTGCAGGACATCCCCGGCGTGGAGCTTCTCGGCCCGCCGGCCGGCGAGGAGCGGCTCGCGCTGGCGTCATTGGTCCTGCACTCGCAATCGCTGAGCGGCGACCACGTGGCCATGATCCTGAGCGACACGAAGTCCATCCTCGTGCGCTCGGGCCATCACTGCTGTCACCCGTACTTCGACTCGTTCGGCGCCAACGGCGCGGTGCGTGCGTCGGCTTATCTCTACAACACCCTCGAGGACATCGACGCGTTCACCGACGCCTTCCGCGAGATCGTTTCCCGCCTCTACGCTTCTTGACGCTCGCGGCCGGCGGCTTGTCGTCGGTGGCGTCCGCGGCGTCGACATCCGCGCCGTCGGGCTCCTCGTCGTCGTCTTCCTCGTCCGCTTTCGCGGAGTCCTCGGCGTCGGTGTCGTCGGCGCCGGAGTCCGCCCCGTCGGCCTCGCTCGCCGTCTTCGCGTCGCTCGACGCACTCCCGACGGACGGGGTCGCGGGTTGAAACAGCGCGGCGTGCTCGGGCGAGAGCTGGCCGAGCTCCGCGCGCAGCTCGAGCGCGGTGCGCATGGCCTGATACTGCGCCTCGACCTCTTGCAGCTCCGCCTGCGTCACCAACACCTGGGCTTGCAGCAGGTCGAACACCGTCGAGCGTCCCCCGCGGAGCTTCCGGCCCTCGGCGTCGAGCGCGACGGCCGCGAGCCGCTTGGCCTCGGCGGCGGCGCCGAGCACGGTTCCGCGCTGCTCGACGTCGTTCAGCAGCCGCGCGATGCGGTTGTCGATCATGGCCTCCGTCGCGGTGCGCTCGAAGCGCAGGGCCTCCACCTCGTGACGACGTGCCGTCTCGCGATTCCCTTCCGTCCCCGGCCACAGCGGGGTGGAGCCGCTGACGACGACGCCGACGCTCCAGGAGCGCCCGACGTTGAGCAGCGCCTTCTCGTAGCCGCCGTGCAGCGCTGGGTCGACGAGGCAGGGACCCAGCTGATTCGGCAGCGTGCCTCCGTGGCAACGCGACTCGCCCGCGAGACCACCGACGCTCCCCTCGAGCCCGACGCTGAGCTCGGGGAGGCCATCGAGCGCCACCGCCTCGCGCTCCGTCTCTGCGCGCGCGATCTCCGCGTCGAGGGCGAGGAGCGCGGGGCTGCGCTCCCTCGCGCGCGCTTTGGCCGCGTCTCTCGCGACGCCGGGAGCGCGCCAGGGGTTGAGCGGCGCGACCTCTACAGACGCTGCGTCCATGGGGACGCGCAGCTCCTCGACGAGGCGCCCGAGCGCCGCTTCGCGATCCGCCACCGCCGCGGACAGCTCGACGTTCCGCTGCGCGACCGTCTGCTCGGCGATGGCGAGCTCGAGCCGGGAGAGCTGTCCACCGTCGATGAGCTGCTGGGTCAGGCGCTGGAAGCTCTCGGCGAGCTTCACGGCGCTTGCGCGTAGGGCGACCACGCGCGCCGCGCGCGCAGCGTCGAGCCAGGTGCCCGCGATGCGGCGATACAGCGCGTCTCGCCTCGCTGCGGCGGCCGCGTTCATCACGGTGACGCGCGCGTCCGCCGTGCGGATCGCCGCCATGGTACGGGACGGCCACAGCCCGAGCAGGAGAGGCTGCTCGACGCGCAGTCGTAAGCGAGGCTCGTAGCGAGGGGCCAGGGCCGCGCCGACGTCTTCGGTGAAGAGCGCGTCGTTGTCGAGGCGGAGCTGGTAGGTGGTCCCTGTCGGCAACAGGCCGAGCACTCCGGCGCCCGCGGTGACGCCTTGTGTGTCGACGCGTCCGTCGGGGTACAGATACGAGATGACCGGCCCGACGCTCGGCTGCGCGTCGTGGACGACGCCGCCGTCGATCACGAGGCGGGGAATGAAGATGGACCACTCCGCGGCCGCGGCGGCCTCGCTCGCCTTGACGCGCTCGGCCGCCGCGCGCAGCTCCGGATGCTGCTCGTCGACGAGGCGCAGCGCGTCCGCGAGCGTCAACGTCCGCACCGGCGCGGGGGCGCCAGGCGACGCCTGCCCTCCTGTTGGTTCCGCTGCCGGCGTCGCTGCCGGCGTCGGCTCGGCCGCCTCTGCTGTCGCTACGGTGAACAGCGCCGCCACGAGGATCGCTCGAGCGCGGCGGGACACTATCGATTCACTTCGCAACGGCGGCATGATGGCGGCGAAAGTATAGCCCCATCAGCCGACGAGAGCGCCACATGCACCCTCCCCTGTTACCGACCCCGCCCCAGGGCGCGCACGAGAGCGCGCGAGGCATCTCTCGCGTGCTCTCGGGGCACCGTCTCGCGCGCATCGGACTTCGGCGCCTCGGGCAGGCGCGCGTGGTGTCCGCGCTCTCCGAGCTGCGCGTCGTGGCGTCGTCGCACGAGGCTGCGTTCGCGGCGACGGTCGCGGCCGAGGTCGCGCGGCGGAGCGGAGACCTGCGTGGCGCTGCCGCGCTGCACAAAGACGCGGCGGAGCAGTGGCGAGAGGCCGGCAACGCGTCCCTCTCCGCCGTCGCGCTCGCGCTCAGCGTCGAGGACGCCGTGCTCTCCGGCGAGCTGCAGAGCGCGCAGGCGAACCTGCGCGACGTCGAGGCGGCCGGCGGATCGGTGCACGTCGCGAACGCGTTCTTGAGCTTCGCGCGCGGCGACACCGCGGCCGCGCGCGCGTCCTTCAAGGTGTTGATGGACGCGGCGCCCGGCGACGCGTGGGCGGCCTGCTGGGTCGACGCCTACGGAGCCGAGGTCCTCGTCGAGATGGGCGCGCTCGTCGGGGCCCAACAGGCGCTCGACAGGCTCGGCGGCAGGCTCTCCCCCGAGCACCGCTTCTCCGAGGCGTTCCTGCGACACGCCGTGCTGCGCGCCCGCCATGAGTCCTTGCGCCGCCTGACGCTCGGCGGTGATGAGGACGACGAGAAGGCCAAGCTGCACGCGCTCGTCGTACGCGCGCAGCGCTACGCCCAGGGGTTCCCGCTCTATCGCGCGTGGGCGCATCAGGTCGCGGGGGAAGAGGCGCTGCTCAACGCGGGCGACCCCGCCGCCCTCTTCGACAAGGCCATCGCGGACGCCGAGGAGGCCGGCAGCCCCTACCTGCACGGGCGCCTATTGGCCCGTCAGGTCGAGTCGATGCGCGCCGTCCAGGAGCGGCGCTCCAACCCGCGTGCCTTGCGCGCGCGCAGCCTGCTGCTCGACTCCGGCGCGACCGGCTTCCTCGGCGCGCTGACGACGTCGAAGGGCGGCGCTCCCGAACGGATGCCCTCGCGCATGTCGATCGCGCTGCGCCTCGAGACGTCGCTCGATCAGATGAACCTGAGCGACGAGGCGGGGCTCGACGCCGTCATCGAGGTCAGCCGCCACCTCCAGAGCGTGCGCAGCCTCGACGAGCTGCTCGAGCGCATCGTCGACTCGGTCTCGCGCGTGCTGCGCGCCGAGCGAGCCGCCCTGCTCAAGCACGACGGAAGCGAGTTCGAGTGCCTGGTCGCGCGCGGCATCGCCGCCGCCGACGTTCGCGAGGGCAACAAGGGTGTCTCGTTCGGCGTCGTGCGCGAGGCGATGCGCTCGGGAGAGCCGGTGCTGTCGGACAACGCGCTGGCCGACGCGCGCTTCATGGATCGGGCGTCGGTGATGGCGACCGACATCCGCTCGGTGCTGTGCTCGCCCATCCGCACCAAGGACCACACCTTCGGCTTCCTCTATCTCGACCGCCGCCTCACCGGTGTGCCGTTCTCGCCCGAGCACCTCGACCTCCTGGCCGCGTTCTCCACGCAGGTCGCGGTCGCCTGGGAGAACGCCGTGTCGTTCGAAGAGATCGCGCGCCTCAATGAGGGCCTCGAGCGGAAGGTCAGCGATCGCACCGTCGAGCTGCGCAAGAAGAACGACGAGCTGCAGACCACCCTCGACGAGCTCACCAACACGCGCCTCAAGCTGGCCGAGGCCGAGCGCGACGCGCTCGAGAAGGAGATGCAGCTCGCGCGCGACATTCAGCGTTCGATCCTGCCCCCCGAGGACACGCAGCGGCTGAGCGGCCTGTCGGTGTGCGGCCAGGTGATCCCCGCGAGCTATTGTGGCGGCGACTTCTGGGGGTACGCCGCGCTTCCCGACGGGCGCACGCTCGTCATCATCGCCGACGTCACCGGGCACGGAATGGCGTCGAGCTTGATCACCGCGGTGGCGCGCTCCTGCCTCGACACCCTGCGAGAGCAGGAGGCCATCCGCTCCGCCGCCGACGTGCTGCGCACCATGAACCAGGTCATCTTCGCGTCCGCGCACGGGAAGCTCTGCGCCACCGCGTTCGCCGGCATCTTCGATCCGGCGGCGCGGCAGCTCTCCTTCGGCAACGCCGGACACAACTTCCCGTATCTGCTCCGCGAGGGCGCCGACGCCGCGCCGCTCGTAGCAGCCGGCACCCGCCTCGGGGAGGCCGCGAACACCGACTTCGAGACGCACGTGCGAGAGATCCTGCCGGGCGATCGGCTGGTGCTGTTCACCGACGGCATCATCGAGTGGCCGAACGCCAAGGGGAAGGACTACGGAGACCGGCGCTTCCGCAAGTCCGCGCAGGCGCGACGGGGCGAGGCGCCGGACGAATGCATCCGCGGCCTCATCGACGACGCCACGGCGTACACGGACGGCATCGAGCGTGACGACGATCTGACGCTGGTGATCGTCGACGTCGCCACCGAGTGAGCCGCGCCGCGAGCTACTCGGCCACGGGCGCTCCAGCGCAGCGGCCATCGGTTGGATCGCAGGGAGCGACGAGGAAGACGACCTCCCCCTCGTCCGCAGCGCTCGGGGCGTCCAGCGCGAAGTAGTGCGTCCCGGCGGCGAACGTGCCGCGCAACATGACGTCCCCAGCGCTCACGCAAGATCCCGCCGACGTCGACGTCAGCCAGGCGACGTCCACATCGACACCGGAGGCGTGCAGCGCCATGACGCGGAGGCGAGTCGGGCTCGGCAGGTCGACGCGATAGACCACGTCCGCGCCGGACAGGGTGACGCCGCAGCCGCCGCCATAGCTCCCGAGCGCCGAGCTCGCGCCGCCCCTCAGGTCGCGCAGCTCGGCGAAGGGCAAGCTGTCCACGACGCGGGGCGATGCAGGGGTGCCGCTGCCGGCGAGGGCCGGCGCGCCGGCGCCGTCCCAGGCGTCCCGCGCGGGCGTCGTCGTCGTGACCTGCCACACGCGATCGAGGGCCTGCAGCGAGAGCAGGTTCCTCAGATTGTAGCCCCAGATGAGACCGGTCTCCGCGTCGAAGTTGCAGAGTGAGATGTAGTCGGCGCTCGGGTGCACGCCGTCCGACCGCAGCCCATAGTCCGGCAGCTGCAGCATCTCGCTGTAATAGTCGACGAAAGGCAGCTGGCGCCCCTCGGCCACCGCCCGCAGCACGACGTTCCACGATGAGATGAGGTCGCGGAGCTCCGGATACTGGCCCGTATACGGAGGGATCGAATACAGGATGGGGATGACGCCGCGGGCGACGATCCAGTCGACCAGCTCGACGATGTTCTCGTACATCCAGGGGAACTTCACGGCCGCGCTCGCGTCGAAGCCGCCGTACCCCATGTCGTTGGTACCGTACATCAGGAGCGCATAGCGGGGATTGAGCGCGAGCAGCTCCTGCTCCACCGGCGGCGGGGTACCGCGCAGCGCCCAGTCCGCCGTCTTCGATGCCACGGCCGCGAAGCCACGACGCGCATACGAGCTCGTGCCGCCCACGTCCGTCTCCAAGAACCACGCGTGTGCGGGGACGAGGTCGCCATAGCCCACCGCCGAGAGCGAGAAGGTCTCGGTCTCGAAGCAGCTCATGAACTCGTGGCCGGCGGAGATGGAGTCGCCCACCTTCATGAAGACCCGATCCCGACGGCTCGGCTGCTGCGCCGCGATCGCACGCAGGTTCTCGGTTACCGCGCAGGTAATGGGCGAATGCGTCCGATCCGCTGGATAGCGTGTCCAATTCTCGACGCACGCCTCCGGTGGCGGGGGCGGTGGCGGTGGCGGTGGTGGTGGTGGTGGCGGTGGCGGTGGAGGTGGCTCCGCGACGTCACAGACATCTCCGACGCCGTCCGCGTCAACGTCCGCCTGGCTCTGGTTCCACTCCAGCGGGCAGTTGTCTTCGTCGTCACAGAGCGCGTCGAAGTCCTGATCCGCGCAGCCCGTGTCCGACGTCGGGATGGTTGGCTGTGGATCACAGACTCCGCCTAGACCATCACCGTCCTGGTCCGCCTGATTCGGGTTCCACTGTGCCGGGCAGTTGTCATCGGCGTCGCAGGCGCCGTCACCGTCGCGGTCCGCGCAGGGAGCCGGCGCGCTCGGCCTGCTCGGAAGCGCGTCGCAGCTGTCCCCGAGGCGGTCGCCGTCCTCGTCGACCTGGCCAGCGTTCCACACGAGCGCGCAGTTGTCGGTCGCGTCGCAGACGCCGTCCCAATCTGTGTCGGTGCCAGCGCCTTCGCACCAATCGCAGCGCCAACACTCCCCGAGGCCGTCCTCGTCGTCGTCGAGCTGGGACGGGTTGTAACAGCCCACGCAGTTGTCGGCGTCGTCGCACACGGCGTCGTTGTCCGCGTCGATACAGCGGGCGCTCTTGGGCGCAGGGTCGCCCGCCTCGCCGCGACCTTCGTCCCCCGCGGGCGGGCTCGGATCCTCGGGGTCTGCGTCGCAATAGTCGCCGCGCCCGTCATCGTCGCGATCGCGTTGGTCGTGGTTCCATTCGAGGGGGCAGTTGTCGAGCTCGTCACAGACGTTGTCCCAGTCGAGGTCCGCGCCCGCGCCGTCACACTCATCACAGGGCCAGCAGTCCCCAAGACCGTCGCCATCCGCGTCGATCTGCAGGGGGTTGTAGCAAGCGGTGCAGTTGTCTTCGATGTCTGCTGTGCCATCGCCGTCGTCGTCGATGACCTGCGCCGCGGCGGGTGCAGGAAGCGCGGCGACGAGGCACGAGAGCAGCAGCGGGCACGAGCGGATGGGGCGGGCCGGATGGCGCATGGGCGCTGACCTGAGGAAGGACCGTGCCAATGGCGCCCGGCGGTCGCGCACGCCTTTCTGGGCGATGCAGCGCGATCCATTCGAGCGAGTCCGACGCGCGTGTGGCGTGGCACGACGCCAATCAGCCACCGCATCGGCTGCGACCCACGTCAGCGTGCCAGGAAGACGTTGAACGACTTTGGGCGCTCCGAGAAGTCGCGATAGCGGCCGCGGATGTCGATGACGCCGATGAGCTCGGTCCGCCGGCCGGGGTGCACGTTGATGATGAACTGGGAGAGCGTCTCGAAGAGATAGTAGAGCCCGAGCCCCGCCCCGCCCTCCTTGTCGTCCACCTGATCGCTCCCCTTGCGGAAGCACTTGCCGAGATAGGCGACGACCGTCTCCGTGGCGAGCGATCCGAAGGGGTCGCGCACCGAGATGCCGAGCTTGCGGCCGTCGGTGCAGAAGACGGCCTCCACCGACTTCCCGGCGGCGAGCTCTACCTCTTCGGTGCGGCTCAGGTGCGCGAAGCAACGCTCGCCGGCGTCGTTCGTGGGCGCGTTGTAGATGGCGTTGGTGATGAGCTCATCGGCCGCGCTCTGAAACAGCTCCACGAAGCGCGCTTGGGCACCCTTGCGCGTGGCGAAGGCGGCGGCGGCCCGGATGGCGGCGAAGCGATCGGAGGCGCGCGAGAGCGTGAGTCGCTCGTGCTCCGCGCCCCAGGGGAAGTACTTCTCGAGGCCGAAGATGTCGTCGCGCAGGATCTTCTGCACCGTGACCAGCAGCTCGTCGCCGTCGAGGTCACCGCTGCGCGCCAATAGGTGCGTAAGCGTGTGGCGCGCGAACAGCCCGGCCAGCTCGGTGCGCTGCGCTCCGCCCATGAAGAGCACGAAGCGCCCCGCGTCCTGCTGCCGCGCGAAGCGCTCGAAGATCGCGTCCCGCGCGCCTTCTTCGATCGCTTCATAGTCGACGACGACGAGATCGGCGTCGTCTGCCGCGACCTCGTCGGGCGTCGCTACGATCCGTACGTCGTCGACGACGGCGCGGGCGATGCGTCCCAGGTCGCGCAGCGACGTCTTGTCCCCGACGAGAAACACGCGCTGCGCGGCACCCGGCCGCGCCTGTGGCGACGGAGCGTCGTCGGGCCGGTTCATGCGGGAGTCAGATCCGCGGCGGAGCGGTCCGGCGCGGCGCTGGGCGCGCGCTCTTCGCAGACGCGTACGCGCCAACCGATGCGACCATCCACGCGCCCTTCGTCGAGCGACTCCCGTTCCACGATCTGCACCTCGACGGCGCCCATCACCCGGGGCGAGAGGATGTCGAGCGACAAGATGTCACCCACGTCATACGGCACGAAGAACGCCCTCCGCGGCACGAGCAAGGCGCCCGCCTGCAGGTCGCCTCGCAGCAGGAAGAAGTCGACGCGCGTGCCGTGGCGCGCGCGCACGCGGATCTGGCCAGGCGAAGCCTCCGAGCGCTTCGTCGTCGCTGGCCTCACGCGCATCACGTTCGTGTCGCGCACGAAGCGGGTGATGGCCGCCCGTGCCGGGGCCGACACCGCGACGAACTCCACGCCCATGCGTATGCGCTCGGCGCCGGTCGGGCCCGTGAAGCGCTCGCGCCAACGAACGCGCGCGTTCAGCTCCGCCGCCTGCTCGAAGACATTGATCTCGAAGGTCAGCCCCTCGAGCTCTTCGTGCTCGAGGCCGCACTCGATCATCGCGCCGCAGGCGCTGATGTTCACCAGCTCGCCCTCGAACTGAAGGCCGGACTGGCCGCTGATCTCGTCGTTGACGGCGGCGCGCTCGGCGAGCCGGTGCAGCGTCACGTTCGGCAGCATCGCCAGGCGCCGCATGAGCTGTCCGAACGCTCCCTCCGGCCAGACGAACACCTGGCGCAGGCCGAGCTTCGCGGCGCGTCGCGTCGAGCCCGCGCTGCGCGTCGACGAGCACGCGATGAACACGGCGGAGTCCGGTGTTTCGGCGCAGCGTTCGGCCACGTGCGCCCAGATCTTCTCCGGCGCGTTGCTGCCGATGGCGAGGTCGACGAGCACGAACGCTTTGCCCTTCGCCCCGTCGATCGCCTCGCACACAGCCCGAACGGAGCGGGCGCGCACCACGTCGATGCCCGCGCGAGCGAGCAGCTCGCGCTTGCCGTCATCGAGCGAGAGGCGATGCAGCACCACGCGCCCGTGGCCGCCCCGCTCCCCCTCTTCACGTTCGCCCGCGGTCGACGTCATTGCGCTCCGGCACGAGACCTTCGTTCAGGCATCTTTCCGCGCGCGCCGCGCGGAAGCAAAGCGAGACACGCGAGCGATGGCGCCGGCGGGGCATGTGGGCGTCGTGCGCACATCACCCGCGGGGCGGCTTCTTTCGCTTCGGCGCCTTTGCCGGTGCGGCCGCCTCAGCGGTCTGTCGGAGCGCGCCGTGAAGGGTGATGCCGCCGTCGATGGAGATGGTCGAGTGCGTGGGCGTCAGAAGCGGCAGGTCCATGGCGCCCGACTCGTGGGAGCGCGCGGCGAGCGCCTCGAGCCACTGCGAGAGATGAGCGGCCGTGGCCACGCGAGCGATCGCGACCAGCGTCGCCTCGAGCTCAAGCTGCAGCGCTCTCGCCGACGAGAAGCGCGCGTCCGGCTCGCGGCTCACGCAGCGCGCGATGATGTCGTCCAGCGCGCCCGGCACATCGGGGCGCACGGAACGGACCGAGGGCACCGGCTCGTTCAGCACCGCGAACATCGACATGTACTCGCTGTCGCGGCGGAACAGCGGCGTGCCGGTCAGCATCTCCCACAGCACCACGCCGACGGCCCAGAGGTCCGTGCGCCGATCGACGTCACCGCGCGCGGGGTCGATCTGCTCCGGCGCCATATAGATGACCTTGCCCTTCAGGTTCCCCGCGCGCGTCTCGAGCAGCGAGTGCGCCACCTTGGAGACGCCGAAGTCCGTGAGCTTCACGGCGCCGTTCAGGGACAACAGGACATTGTGCGGCGAGACGTCGCGGTGGACCAGCTCCAGCACCCTGCCGTCGTCATCGGCGCAGCTGTGCGCCGCGTGCAGGCCGGCACAGATATCGGACGCGATGCGACACGCCAGCTCGACGGGCAGCGCCACGTCCAGGTGCTGCGCGGCGCTGATGACCGAGCGCAGGTCCCAGCCGTCGACGAGCTCCATGGCGATGAAGTAGCCGTCGTCGTCTTGGCCGAGATCGAAGATCTGCACGACGTTCGGGTGCGTGATGGCCGCCGCCACACGCGCCTCTTGCAGGAAGAGCTGAGAGAAGTGTTCGTTGGCTGCCAGCTCCGGCAGGATTCGCTTGAGCGCGACCTGCTTGACGAAGCCCTCGGGCCCCCGCTGCTTGGCGACGGAGACCTCCGCCATACCGCCGCGCCCGAGCGGTCGGACGGCCTCGTAGCGGGTGAGCGCGGAGCCGCTCAGCGTCCCCGTCGAGGGCGGCGCGCTCGCCGGCACACGGACGGCGCCGACGTCGGGCAGCGCTTCGCCGGGATGCGCTGCCAGGTAGGACATCACCGCGCTCGGCACGCGCTCGGCGAACAGGTCGAGGACCTCCGTGGCCCCAGCGGCGCTGTCGACCGGCCATGGGGCGCCGCACGCGGGACAATTCGCGCGTGGCTCGCCGGCGTGCACAGGAGAACGATCCGTGGACGACCTCGCGAGCAACGCCTTCATCGCGATCGCGTCTAGCTCCAGGGTGACGAGCTTCGCACAGCTCGCGCACGACGACGACAGCAGCACGGTGGCGACGCGTCCCGCGAGCGCCGCCTGCAGCGGAGCGTTGCCCGTGTCCAGCAACGAGAGCGGGACCCTCGCCCAATACACGTCCGCGTCCGCGCTCTCTGCGACGTCGAGCAGCCTGCTGCTGCCAGCGTCGTCGACGCTGGTGACGCCCGCCAGCACCACGAGCACGATCCCCTCGAACCCGTCCGCGAGGCGCCGGAGTCGCGCCTTCGACGACACGCAGCCCTGAAGCCACAGGGAGGTGACGAGGCCGGTCACCTCCTTTTGGGCACGAAAGGGAGCGGGCCGAGGCGACGTCGCCGCGCCGAGCGCGACGTCGACCAGCGCGTTCAGCGCCGACGGCAACGGCGGTGAGCCCTGCGTGCGCGCGAACGACAGGTAGGCCTCGGGCACGTCGTCGAGCTCGGCCTCGGCGCCACAGCGATGACAGCGCGCCACGGGGAGCGGCGCGCTCGGCTGCAGCACGCTCTTGCCCGGCGGCGTCCGCAGGTCCACGAGGAGGTCGGTCTCGACGTCGCACGCCTCACACACGTAGGGCAGATAGAAGCTGACGAGCGCGGCGCCTCCGGCGAAGCCGCCCACCATATTGAGCTGCGCCACGATCGCGGGGCGCGCGTGGATGATGCAGGCGTGCTCTACGTCGAGCGCGCCCATGGCGGAGACCCATTCGCGCACGCCAAACGACGTGATGCGCCTCACCCCGTCGAGGTCGAAGACGACGAGGCCCGCCAGATCGCGCAGGTCCGCTCGCTGGAAGCTGGCGTCGAGCTCCCCCGCGATGTGGACGAGCGTGCCTCCCGGCAGCTTGCGCTTGTCGATGCGCAGCGTCTGGCTCGGCGCCATCGTCAAGTGGAGGTACGTCCCGCCGACTCGTCGACGAAGGCGAGATACGACTCCGGCGTGTCGTCGAGCTGCATCTCGCCGCCGCACTCCGGACAGGGGGCGCACTCGTCGAGCGTCGGTCGTCGCCCCGGCTGCAGCTCGAGGGGGAGCGTACGCTCGTCGTCACACGCCTCACAGAAATAGGGCACGAGGATCGACGTCACCGCGGCGTCCCCCCGCATGGTCGCGATCATGCTGAGCTGCCGGACCATGACGGGCGAGCAGCGCTCGAGCTCGACCTTGGTGGCTTTGCTCGATAGGCGCTGCAGAAAGCCGATCCACTCGCGCACGCCACAGGAGTTGATGCGTTGGACCTCGGACAGGTTCAGCACCACGCGCTCTGTCGCCGCCGCGACGACACCCGAGAAGTCGGCCTCTTCCGTGATCTCGCCCCTCATGACGAATCGATGGGTCGCGCCGCTCTCCTCGAGGCTCCAGGTCAGACCGTCGGTCACGGGACCTCCTCATCCGGTATGGACATCGTCACCTCCGGCCAGGCGTCGACCTCCGTCTGGGTCCGGTCGAAACCACGCTCTTCCTCGTCGTTCGGGAGGAGCGCGCCGTGCGGGGGCGTGAAGTCCAGGCGACGGATCTCCCCCTCAGCGTATCCCTGTCTCGCCAGCCCGTGCAGCCAGTGCGCCAGGTGTGCCGAGCTGGCCGGTTGGCCGATGTCGAGGAGCACGCGCTCGAGCGCGAGGTGGAGGTGGCGCGCCGTCTCGAAGCGATCCGTCGGCAAGCGCGCCGTCGCGCGACGGATGACGTCGACCAGCGACGGGGGAACGTCCGGCCGCTTCTCCTCGATGGGCGGGATGTCAGCTTCGAGCGCGGCCCGCATGGAGGCCAGCTCTTCGTTGCGCCACAGCGCCGGGACGCCGGTGAGACACTCGTGCAGCACCAGGCCGGCGGCGAACACATCGACGCGGCGGTCCACCGCGCCGAGGGTGCCGTCGAGCTGCTCGGGAGAGATGTAGATGACCTTGCCGCGCACCGTGCCCGGCCGGGTGCCGAGGTTCGCGCCGGCCGGCTTGGAGATGCCGAAGTCGGTCACCTTGACGCCGCCTTGCACCGAGATGAGCACGTTGTCCGGCGAGACGTCTCGGTGAATGATCTCGAGGCGTCGGCCGTCCTCGCCGCGCGCCGAATGGGCGGCGTGCAGCCCGGCGGCGACGTCGCTGACGACGCGGCAGCACAGCTCGATGGGGAACGACCGCTTGAGCCGGCGGGCGTAGCGCAGCACGCTGCGCAGGTCCCACCCGCGCACGTACTCCATGGCGATGAAGTAGTCCGCGCCCTCTTGTCCGAGGTCGTGGATCTGCACCACGTTCGGGTGGGAGATGCGAGCGGAGAGGCGCGCCTCCCGCAGGAACATCTCGGAGAGCTCCGGATCGCGCGTGAGCTCGGGCAGCACGCGTTTGACGACGACGCGCTTCTTGAACCCGCCGGGACCGAGCACCTCGGCGAGCAGGACCTCGGCCATGCCGCCTCGCCCGATGCGGCGCACGATGCGGTAGCGCTCACCGATGCGCCCGGGTGCGCGCGCGGAAGCGGTGTCCTTCGGCTCGACGGGGGTCGGCTCGCCGCCGGGTCGATCGCGGAGATAGTCGGCGAGCTCGATCGGTGACTCGCCCGCCAGCAGGTCCTTCAACGTCGCCAGCATGTCCGCGGTCAGCCACTCGGCGGCGCGTCCACCGCCGTCGACTCGAGCGATCTCCTGCGCGAGGATGCGCGCGTCGAACTCGAGCGTCTTCCGATGTGGCGGCGTCAGCAGCGCCGAGAGCACGCGACCGCGAAACGCCCGTACGCCCGCGGGTGGCAACGACTGCAGCAGAGCGAGCGAGACGCGCGCGAAGTACGCGTTGGTGCGCTCCGCCAGCTCTCGCAAGCGTTCGGCGCCGAGCTCGTCCATACCGGTGACACCCGCGCAGATGACGACGACGTGCCCCTCGAGCCCATCGAGCAGGCGCTTGGTGCGCAGGCGGCGATCGATGTGCCCGCCGATCCACAGCGCGGTGACGTCACCCTCGACCTCTTTGCGCAGCTGAAAGCTCGACGAGGGCGTCGCGCCCTCGAGCAAGCCGAGCAGACGGCTGACGGCGCGCGGCGGCGACGGCTCCGGCGCCGAGGACACGAACGAGAGATACGAGGAGGCGATGTCGTCGAGCTCCGCCGGCTCTTTGCAGCGCGGACAGGGCAGCGGTCTCGGCCCCCCGCGT
This sequence comes from uncultured Myxococcales bacterium, assembly GCA_964388085.1. Lineage (GTDB taxonomy): Bacteria > Myxococcota > UBA727 > UBA727 > CAYLZW01 > CAYLZW01. The sequence continues at coordinate 45,237 of CAYLZW010000002.1, forward strand.
CGAAGGGCGAGCACTGCCTCCTTCGCGCTCATCAGCACCTGCTGCTCGTGATCGCAGTGCTCGCAGATGTACGGCAGGTACAGGCTCAGCACCTCGCCACGCCCCACGAAGCCCGCCACCATGTTGAGCTGCGCGACGATGGCAGGGCGACAGCGGATGAGCCCGAGGAAGGAGGCGTCGATCGACTCGAGCGCGGCGATCCACTCGGGCACGCCGTAGCTCGTGACGCGCGTGACGCCGTCGAGATCGAGCACCACGGCGCCCTGCAGGTGGTCGAGCTTGTCGCGCGGGAAGCCCGCGCCGATGGTGCCGCTCAACGTCACCAGCGACACGCCGGGCGCCGGCGAGCTGACGATCGCTTCGAGTGAGGCGGGCGCCGTCATCAACCGGCCACGAAGACGTTGAAAGACTTCGGGCGCTCCGCGAAGTCGCGAAAGCGGCCGCGGATGTCGATGAGGCCGATCATCTCGGTGCGCCGTCGGGCGTCGATGTTGACGACGAGCTGGGAGCAAGACTCGTACACCGTGAACAGGCCGAGGCCGGCGCCGCCGGAGCGATCGCTTATCTGATCGTCTCCCCGACGGAAGCAGCGGCCCAGGTAGTCGACGATCGTGTTCGCGCCGAGGGAGCCGAAGGGGTCGCTGACCGCGCAGCCAAGCGTGCGCCCGTCCGACGAGAGCACCACCTCGATGCCCTCGCCGCGCTGCAACGACACAGGCTCCCCCCGCTTCAGGTGGGAGAAGCGCTCGGCGCCGTGCTCGTCGATGGGCGCGTTGTAGATGGCGTTCGTCGTCAGCTCGTCGACCACCGTACAGAAGAGCTCCACCATGCGGCTCTGCGTGCCGAGGGCCTCCGCCAGCGCGCGCGCCTGCTCGCGGATCGCGTCGCGCCCGCCGCTGTTGTCGAGCGTGAAGCGCAGGTGCGAGGCGCCCCAGGGGAAGTACTTCTCGATGCCGAAGATCTCGTCACGCAGGATCTTCTGCACCGTGATGAGCAGCTCCTGCCCGTCGACCTCCTCGTGGCGGCCGAGCATGTTGCGCACGCCGAGCTCGCCGAACAGCACCGACAGAGCCTCCGGCCGGCGCACCGCCGAGCACAGCACGAGGCGTCCACGGTCGCGCTCTGCACAGAAGCGCTGAACGGACCGGGCCCGCTCCTGATCGTCGAGAGCGTCGTAGTTCAACAGTACGAGGTCGAAGGCGCGCGCGGGAGCGTCCTCGACGCGCTCCACGGTGTCGACGTGAGGCACGATGGAGCGCAGCACGCGGGCCACCGAGCGCGCGTGCTGCTTGTCCGCATCTACCAGGAGCCCGGACAGCGCGCCGGGTTCCTCGGGGCTCGGCGGCATGGCTACTCCAGCTCCGTGTCGTGCTTGCGGACGCGGGTGTGGAGGCTCGCCACCGCCCGGGCGCGCGCGCTGCCGTCGATGGTGTCGGTGGCGTCGAGGCCGCCGGTCTCGTGCGTGGGCGTCAGCAGCGGCGCGGACAGCTCGCCGCCCTCGAGCGCCTTCTCGACGAGACCCTCGAGCCACTGCGCGAGGTGGGCCGACGTCGCGGCGCGGCCCATCCCCATGAGGGCCGTCTCGAGGCCGAGCTGCAGATCGCGAGCGCTGCGGAAGCGCTCGTCGTGCTCGCGCCGCAGGGCCTGCTCCACGAGCTGCTCGAGCGAGCGCGGGCAATCGGCGCGCCGCTCGCGCACGCGGGGGATGGCCGCGTTCAACACGGCGTGCATGGAGCTGTACTCACTGTCGCGACGAAAGAGCGGCTCCCCGACGAGGATCTCCCAGAGCACGAGCCCGGTCGCGAACACGTCGCTGCGCGCGTCCACCGGCCCGAGCTGTCCGTTGATCTGCTCCGGCGCCATGTAGACGACCTTGCCCTTCAGTTGCCCCGAGCGCGTCTGGAAGAACGAGTTCGCCACCTTCGAGACGCCGAAGTCCGTCAGCTTCACGGCGCCCGCGTTCGAGAGGAGGATGTTGTGCGGGCTCACGTCCCGGTGGACGATGCCGAGCGCGTTCCCCTCTTCGTCGGTGCAGGTGTGCGCGGCGTGGAGCCCCGCGCAGATGTCACTCGCGATGCGACAAGCGAGCTCGATGGGCACGCGCTGCTCGAGGCGACGAGCGGCCGTCAGCACGGTGCGCAGGTCCCAGCCCTTCACGTACTCCATGGCGATGAAGTAGGCGTCGCCTTCCTGGCCGAGCTCGAAGATCTGCACGACGTTCGGGTGGGTGATGGCGGCGGCGACGCGCGCCTCCTGCAACAACATCCCCGAGAACTGCTGGTGACGTGCGAACTCCGGCAGGATCTTCTTCAGCGCTACGCGCTTGACGAAGCCTTGTGGGCCACGCTGCGTCGCCAGGAACACCTCGGCCATGCCGCCGCGCCCGAGCAGGCGCACGCTCTCGTACTTCGAGAGCAGGGACTGGGTCTCGACCCGAGGGTTCGAGCCGCTGCTGGCCGTGCTGACCTCCGACGTCGACACGCCCGCGAGCGCGACGCCGGGGTGCGCGTCGAGGTACGCCTTGACGTCGAGCGGGATGGCGGGCGCCATCAACGCCAGCGCGCGCTGGACGCTCTCCGCGCGATCGGTGCGCAACACGGCGCTGCCGCACACCGCGCAGCCCAGCGCACCCCCGCCGACGTGCGCCTTCAACGTGCCGGCGTCGAGCTCGACGTCGATCGGTCCGCATTTGCCGCACGACGCGCGCACGAGGACGGTGGCGACGCGCCCCTTCGCGCGGGCGAGCGCGCTCTCATCCAGCATCCCGGCCACGCGGAGCGGCAGGCGCGCGAGATAGACCTCGGCGCCGCCGATGTGCATCAGCTCGTCGAGGCGGCGCTCGCCCCCGGGCGCGATCTCGGTGATGCCCGCCAGCACGGCCACGACCACGCCCTCGAGGCCGTCGACGAGGCGCTTGAAGCGGGACTTCTTGTCGATGGCGCCCTGCAGCCAGAAGCCGGTGACCTTGCCGTGCACCTCTTTCTGAACGGCGAGCTGCGCCGGTGCGTGCGCGGGCGCCTTCCCGAGCGCGCGATCGACGATTCCCTCCAGCTCACGCGCGAGCTTTGGCGGACGCTGGCTCGAGACGAACGAAAAGTACGCCTCGGGCGAGTCGTCGAACTCGGCCTCCTCGCCGCAAGCCTCGCAGCGGTGCACGGGCGCTTCGCCGCGCGCCACGTGCTCGTCGTCGTGACGCAGGTCGATCAGCACCTCGCTCTCGTGATCGCAGTGCTCGCAGAGGTACGGCAGGTACATGCTGACCAGCGCGCCGTTCCCGGCGAACCCGGCCACCATGTTGAACTGCGAGACCAGCGCCGGCCGCGCGTTCACGAAGCAGTAGACGTCGGCCGCGAGGCTCCGGAGGGCGGCGACCCATTCGCGTACGCCGAAGGACGTAATGCGCCGAACCCCGTCGAGATCGACGACGACCGCGCCGGCGAGCCCGTCGACCATCGCCCGGCTGGCGAAGTCCGCGTCGATCTCGCCGGAGAGGCGCACGATGGCACCTCCCGGGACGGCGAGCTTGTCGATGCGAAGCTGTGGATCTTTCGGCATCTGTTTGGACGTCGACGGGGGCAACGAAGCGGCGCTTCATCCTCGCCTCCCCCCGTATCGTTGTCCAGGCGACCGCGTCGGGGTGAGACACGCGCACCGGCACCGGACGGCAGTGCGAGCGTTCCCCACAGCCGTTCCGCCACAGCGCGACAGGTTGCCCCCGTCGGCGAGCCGGGCCGTGAGCGTGCATGCCGTGCCAGGCGCCCGCGGAGCACGCAGCGGCTGGCGCGGTGTCTGCTTCGTTTGCGCTCACGTCATCACGACGCCGGGAGCCGCTCATGAGCGAGAACGTCAGCGAATATATGATCCGCCGCCTCATCGACTGGGGCATCGACCGCATCTTCGGCTACCCCGGCGACGGCATCAACGCGTTCCTGGGCGCGCTCGACGAGCGGCAGGACGCCGTGCGCTTCATCCAGACGAGACACGAAGAGCTGGCGGCCTTCATGGCGTGCGCGCACGCGAAGTTCACCGGCAAGGTCGGTGTGTGCCTCGCCACCTCCGGGCCCGGCGCGATTCATCTCCTGAACGGCCTCTACGACGCGGCCAAGGACCACCAGCCCGTCGTCGCCATCATCGGGCAGCAGGCCAGCACGGCGCTCGGCACCGACTATCAGCAGGAGGTGGACCTGCCGAACCTGTTCAAGGACGTCGCCCATCTGTTCTGTCACACCTGCATGACGCCGGCGCAGGCACGCCACCTCATAGACCGCGCGGTCCGCATCGCGATGGCGGAGCGCGACGTCACTTGCATCATCGTGCCGAACGACGTGCAGGAGATGGACGCGGTGACGAGCCCAGCGCGCACGCACGGCACGACGCTCTCCGGCATGGGCTGGAGCCCGCCGCGCGTCATCCCGCACGACGACGACCTGCGCCGCGCCGCGGACGTCCTGAACGAGGGACAGCGCGTCGCCATCCTCGCGGGCGCCGGCGCGCTCGGCGCCGGGGAGGAGCTCGCTTCCGTCGCCAACCGGCTCGGCTCCGGGATCGCGAAGGCGCTGCTCGGGCGCGCCGTGCTGCCGGACGCGCTGCCCTATGTGACGGGCTCCATCGGCCTGCTCGGCACGAGGCCCACCGATCTCATGATGCAGCGCTGCGACACGTTGCTCATGGTCGGCTCGAGCTTCCCGTATTCCGAGTGGCTGCCGCGCGAGGGTCAGGCGCGTGGTGTGCAAATCGACTTGAAGCCGCGCATGCTCGGGCTCCGCTACCCCATGGAGGTGAACCTCTGCGGCGACGCACGCGAGACGCTGCGCGCGTTGCTGCCGCTGTTGCGTGACAAGCCGAACAAGGCGTTCCAGGAGGAGATCTTCGGCTGGGTGAAGGACTGGTGGGCGGTGCTCGAGGAGCGCGCGATGCTGGACGCCCAGCCCATCAATCCGCAGCGCGTCTTCTGGGAGCTCTCGCCGCTGCTCCCCGATCGATCGATCGTCACCGCCGACTCGGGCTCGGCCGCGAATTGGTGGGCGCGCGACCTCAAGCTGCGCGACGGCATGATGGCGTCGCTCTCCGGCAACCTGGCGACGATGGGGCCGGGCGTCCCCTACGCCATCGCGGCCAAGCTCGCGCACCCGGACCGCCTCGTCATCGCCTGCGTCGGCGACGGCGCCATGCAGATGAACGGGATCAACGGGCTCATCACCATCGCCGAGCTGTGGGAGGAGTGGGCCGACCCGCGCCTCATCGTGCTCGTGCTGAACAACCGGGATCTGAACCAGGTGACGTGGGAGCAGCGGGTCATGGCCGGCGATCCGAAGTTCAACACCTCACAGGTGGTGCCCGACTTCTCGTACGCGGGCTACGCCGAGCTCATCGGGCTCAAGGGCGTCCTGATGGAGCGCCCCGACGACATCGTCCCCGGCTGGGAGGAGGCGCTGGCCGCCAAGCGCCCCGTCGTCGTGGAGGCGATCACCGATCCGGAGGTGCCGCCGCTGCCGCCGCACATCAAGCTCGAGCAGGCGACGAAGTACGCGCAGGCGATCTTCAAGGGCGATCCGCACGGCTGGCGCGCCGTCAAACAGTCGGTGAAGGGGCTCTCCGCGCGCATCACGGGACCGGCGAAGAGCCACGCCGGCCGCGACGCCGGGAAGTCGCAGAGGAACCGCCGCGCCGGTAACGGCGGTGGCCCCCACGACGGGCGAGGCGACGAATGAGCGCCGAACCCCGTGTCGAGCGGCTCGGCGCCAGCGCCTACACGTTCCCGCTCGAAGAGGCGGAGTCAGACGGCACGCTCTCTTGGGACGCGGTCACCGTGGTGGTCGTCGAAGCGCACGCCGGAGGCCGCTATGGTCTCGGCTATGGCTACACAGCGGCGGACGCCGCCCAGCTCGTCGAGGAGGAGCTGCGCGCGCAGGTGGAGGGCACCCCCGCGCTCGCCCCCGAGGTCGCCTGGCAGCGTTCACTCCGTCATCTTCGAAACTTTGGCACCCGTGGCATCGGCGCGACCGCCGTCTCGGCGGTGGACGTCGCGCTCTGGGACCTGAAGGCCAAGCTGCTCGACCTGCCGCTCGTGGATCTGCTCGGCGCCGTTCGCGACGAGATCGCCGTCTACGGCAGCGGCGGCTTCACCTCGCTGGATCCGTCGTCGCTGTGCGCGCAGCTCACGGACTTCGCCGATCAGGGGATGATGCGCGTGAAGATGAAGGTGGGCCGCGCCCCCGACGAGGACGCCGCGCGGGTGGCGGCCGTGCGCGCCTCCCTCGACGACGATATCGAGCTCTTCGTCGACGCCAACGGGGCGTACACCGAGAAGCAGGCGCTCCAGCTCGCGGCCGGCTTCGCCGACCAGGGAGTGACCTGGTTCGAGGAGCCCGTCTCCTCCGACAACCTGCGTGGGCTGCGCTTTGTTCGAGAGCGCTGCCCCGTAGGCATCTCCGTGAGCGCCGGCGAGTACGGCTACGCGCCCGGGGACTTTCGGCGCATGCTCGAGAGCCGCGCGGTGGATGTGCTGCAGGCGGACGCGACCCGCTGCCTCGGCGTCACCGGCTACCTGAAGGCGGCCGCCCTGGCCGAGGCGTTCTTCATCCCCCTCTCGTCGCACTGCGCGCCGGCGCTGCACGCTCACCTCGGCTGCGCGCTGCGCCAACAGATCCACGCGGAGTGGTTTCACGATCACGTAGTTATCGAATCGATGCTCTTCGACGGCGGACCGCGGCTCGTGGGCGGGACCCTGCGTCCTCTCCGTGACGCCGCCGGGCTCGGCCTCGTGCTGAAGCGCCAGGACGCGGAGCGCTTCGCCGCCTGAGCGCAGGGAGGTCCGGTGTCCCAGCTCGTCCCTCTGGTCTCGTCCGTGGACCGGCGATGTCCGCCCGACGGCGAGGCCGATGCATCGCTGTACCACGCGCTCTCCGACGTCATCGAAGGCGACGTGCGCTTCGATCGCGCGCATCGGGCCATGTACGGCGTGGACGCGTCCAACTACCGGGAGATGACGATCGGCGTCGTGCGGCCGGAGCACGAGCTCGACGTGCTGCGCGCGCTCGAGGTGTGTCGAGCCTTCGGAGCGCCCGTGCTCGCGCGCGGCGGCGGCACGAGCCTCGCGGGCCAGACCTGTAACCACGCCGTCGTGCTCGACTTCACCGCGCACATGAACGAGGTGCTCGAGGTGGACGTCGAACGCCGGCTGGCGCGGGTCCAGCCGGGCGTCGTGCTGGACGCTCTGCGCGCGCGCACCCTGCCCCACGGCCTCACCTTCGGCCCCGACCCGGCGACGCACAACCGCTGCACGCTCGGCGGCATGATCGGCAACAACTCGTGCGGGACCCACGCGGTGCAAGCGGAGTTTTATGGGCCTGGCGCGAGGACCTCCGACAACGTCGCGCGGCTGCTCGTCGCCACCTATGACGGCGCCGTGCTGGACGTCGGCCCGACACCGCCGGAGGAGCTCGAGCGCGTCGTCGCGGGCGGCGGTCGCGTCGCGCAGATCTACCGCCGCCTGCGCCGCCTCGTGGAGACGCACGGCGATCTCATCCGCGAACGCTACCCGGACCTCCCCCGGCGCGTCAGCGGCTACAACCTGCCGGACCTCTTGCCCGAGAACGGCTTCGACGTCGGCAAGGCGCTCGTCGGCAGCGAGTGCACCTGCGTCATCGCGCTCGAGGCGACGCTGAAGCTCATCCCGGCGCTCCGAGAGCGCACCCTTGTCGTCTGCGCCTACGACAGCATCGATCAAGCCGCCGATCATGTCCCCGTGCTGCGCGAGCTCAAGCCGGTCGGCTGCGAGGCCTTCGACTGGCGCCTCGTCGAGCTGCTCGAACAGAGCGAGCAGTACCGCGACGCGCTGAAGGTGCTGCCCGAGGGGCGCGCGTGGATGCTCGTGGAGCTCGGCGCCGACACCCGGGAAGAGGCCCGCGAGAAGGCCGAGCGCGTCGTGCGGCGGCTCGAGGGACATCGGCTGCCGTGCCGGCTCCGCCTCGTCGACGACGAGGACGAACAGGCGAAGCTGTGGGCGGTGCGCGAAGCCGGCCTTGGTGTGACGGCGCACGTACCGGACATCGGGTTCTCCGCGCCGGGCTGGGAGGACGCCGCCGTGCCCCCTGAGAACCTGGGCGCCTACCTGCGTGACTTCGAGGCGCTCATGAGAGCGCTGCACCACGAGGGCGCGCTCTACGGACACTTCGGCCAAGGCTGCGTGCACACGCGCATCGACTTCGATCTGCATGACGAGGCCGGCGTGCGATCGTTCCGGGACTTCACCCGGCGCGCGGCCGAGCTCGTGGTCCATTACGGCGGGTCCCTCTCGGGAGAGCACGGCGACGGACGCGCGCGCGGCGACCTGCTGCCGCTGATGTTCGGTGACGACGGCGTCGAGATGATGCGCGAGTTCAAGCACATCTGGGATCCGGCGGGCAAGATGAACCCCGGCCGGGTCGTCGACGCGGAGCCGCGCGGCACGGACCTTCGCATCTTGCACTACCCGCCGGCGCAGCCCGACACGGTGTTCGGCTTTCCCGAGGACGAGGGCCGGCTGACCCACGCCGCGCTGCGCTGTGTCGGCATCGGTGAGTGCCGCCGCAGCGAGGGCGGCACCATGTGCCCGAGCTGGATGGTGACACACGAGGAGAAGCACTCGACGCGCGGCCGCGCGCACCTCTTGTGGGAGATGCTCGAGGGCGACGTCGTGCGAGACGGCTGGAAGAGCGAAGAGGTGAAGGACTCGCTCGAGCTGTGCCTGTCCTGCAAGGGCTGCAAGAGCGACTGCCCGGTGAACGTCGACATGGCGACGTACAAGGCGGAGTTCCTGTACCACTATTACCGAGGGCGCCTCCGGCCGCGCTCGGCCTATGCGTTCGGGTATGTGCATTTGTGGTCGAGGCTGGCGTCGCTCGCGCCGTGGCTGGCGAACTTCGTGGCGCACGCGCCCGGACTGTCGCGCGCGTTCAAGGTCGCCGCGGGGCTGCACGCGGATCGGGAGCTCCCGCGCTTCGCCAAGACGACCTTTCGACGCTCGTTTCGCCCGGCGCCGGGGAGCGGCAGCGGGCGCCGCGTCCTCGTGTGGGTCGACACGTTCAACAATCACTTCCATCCGAGCGAGCTGCACGCGCTCGTCGACGTGCTGGCGCGGACGGGCTGCGCGCCCCAGCTCTCGCCTGCGCGCCTGTGCTGCGGCAGGCCGGCATACGAGTACGGACAGCTCGACGTCGCTCGAGGCCTCCTGCGTCAGGCGCTCGACGCGCTGGAGGGCGAGATCTCCCTCGGGACCCCCATCGTCGGCCTCGAGCCGAGCTGCGTGTCGGTGTTTCGCGAGGAGCTGCCCGCGCTCTTTCCCGACGACCCGCGCGCGCAGCAGCTCTCCAAACAAGTGTTCACGCTCGCGGAGCTCCTACGCGACGAACATCGCGACTGGTCGCTGCCCGAAATGCGCGGCCACGTGCTGCTGCACGGCCACTGTCACGACAAGTCGGTGCTCGGCTTCTCCCAGACGCCGTCGCTGCTGGAGGAGCTCGGCTTCGAGGTCGAGGTGCCCGACTCGGGCTGCTGCGGCATGGCCGGCGGCTTCGGCTACGAGCGCGAGAAGTACGACGTGAGCCGGGCCTGCGGGGAGCGCGTGCTGCTCCCCGCGGTGCGGGACGCCGAGGCGGGCAGCCTCATCTGCGCGGACGGCTTCTCCTGCCGCTCCCAGATCCGCGATCTCAGTCAGCGTGAAGCGCTCACGTTGCCCAGCGTGATCACGCGCGCGCTCGGGAGGCGAACATGACGAAGGGGAGCACCGGAACGACGCGCTGGGTGATCCCCGAGGGGTACATCCCGGGCGAGAGCCACGGACCGGCGCCGGCGATGACGAGCCACGAGACCGCGTGCATGTTGAACACGGGGGACCAAGATGCACACGTCGAGATCTGGATCTATTTCCACGACCGCGCGCCCGCTGGTCCCTTCGTCGTCGTCGTGCCCGCCGAGCGCACGCTACACCTGCGCTTCAACGACCTGCGCGAGCCCGAGGCGATCCCGAAGGAGACCGACTATGCGTCGCTGATCCTCTCGGACGTCCCCATCGTCGTGCAGCACACGCGCCTCGACTCGCGCCAAGCGGAGCTATCGCTGCTCTCGACGATGGCCTTCCCCGACGAGCGCACGCCCTAGACGGGCCGAGCGCCGCAAGCGGTGCGTCCGTCTCATCCCCTGCCGCCGCGGCCTACGAAGTAGCGCCCGTCCCTCGAGTCCTGACAAGATCGGCAAGCTCGGGGGTCGCAGGCGATAGCGCTCGCGACGTCGCCGACGGAAGGGCACGCGTCGGGGGATGTCGAAGCCGCACGAGAAAGACGACACGACGGGTCGCGCGGGACCGGCGGCGACGGGCGATCCGACGCTCGAGCTCGAGAGCGCCGCGAGCGGCGACGGCGGGCATGACGAGTTCGACGGCCCCACGCAGCTCGTCGACCCCGGCGCCTACGCGGCCACCGTGTCGAAGACCCAGCGCAGCGAAGAGCAGGACGCCGACGAGACAGAGCTGCGACAGCCTCGGGGAGACGCCGACGACACGGTGATTCGCGCGAGCAGCAGCTCCCCGACGAGCGGCGGGCTGTTCCCCGACACGGGCCTGCAGCTGCCGCAACGGCTCGGTCAATACACGCTGGTCGAGCTGCTCGGGCTCGGCGGCATGGCCGAGGTGTTCCGCGCGCAACAAGACGGCCCCTCGGGGTTTCGCCGCGAGCTCGTCATCAAGCGCATCCACCCGCACCTCTCCATCGACGAGCGCTTCGTGCAGATGTTCCTGCGCGAGGCGCGCGTCGCGCAGGGGCTGCAGCACCGCAACATCGTGCGCATCGATGAGCTCGGCGTCGACAAGGGCATCTACTTCATCGCCATGGAGCTCGTGGACGGGCTGACGCTGCAGCGCCTCGCACGCCGCGCCTGGCGCAGCGGGCTCAGCGTGCCGATGGAGCTCATCGTCGCCGCCGCGGCCGACGCCGCCACCGCGCTCAACTACGCGCATAGCTACATCGACCCCGACGGGAGCGCGCGCCGCATCGTCCACCGCGACGTCAGCCCCGACAACCTCATCATCGATCGCGCGGGCAACACCAAGCTGCTCGACTTCGGCGTCGCCAAGGCCGCGGGCTCCATCTCCGTCACGCGCGCGGGGGAGGTGAAGGGCAAGGTGCCTTATATGGCGCCCGAGCAGTTGCACGGCCGGCCCCTCGACGGGCGCTCGGACCTCTACTCGCTCGGCGCGACCCTGTACTGGCTGCTCACCGGCAAGCGGCCGTTCCGTGGCGAGACGGACCTCGAGGTGATGCAGGCCATCGCCTACCAGGAGCCGGTCCCGCCGCGGGAGCTCAACGGCGAGATCCCGGAGGTGCTCGAGCGGGTCGTCTTGCGCCTGCTCTCGAAGCAGCCCGATGGCCGCCACGCCAACGGCCAGCAGCTCGCCGACGAGCTCACCGCCATGGTGCTGCCTTCGCGGCGAGACGTCGCGTCCTTCGTCGAGGAGGCCATGGCGCTCGACAAAGCCGACGACAACGATCCGATCAGCGTCTCGAGCTTCATCGCGGCCACGCCGCGTACGACGCACTTCGTCGCGGAGTCCCGGCGGCTGTGGCTCGAGCGCTACCTCCCCGAGGAGGACGGCGCCGCTCCCTCCGTGCCGGCGGCGCCCGAGCCGACCGAGACCGCCCGCTTCCACGACGACATGCAGCTACTCGCCGACGCGGACCTCGAGGAGCTCGAGGAGGCCGACGTCGGCGACGGCGATCCCGGCGCGCTGCAAGCGAGCGACGCGCCGGAGCCGGAGCGCCGCGCGACCGCGCCGCTCGGACCGCTCGGCCTCGAGGACGCCGCCGTCGTCGAGCCGCACGCCGCACCCACGCCGGACGTGCCTCCGCGCCGCCTCCCCGTCACGGCGATGGGAGCGGGCGCCGCGGCCGCGGTGGTGCTCGCCGGGATCGGCTGGGCGCTCTCCGGCAGCGACGAGCCCGCGCTGCGGACGCTCCCCTCCCCCGCCGTCATGGCCGCCAGCGGAGCGGGGAAGGACGGGAAGGCCGGCGGCGACGGCGACTGGAGCTTCCTCGGGGAAGAACCTTCCACGCTCGAAGGCGCGCGCGACGACGACACAGAGCGACCGACGAGCGACGACGAGCACACGCAGGCGGGCGCCGCCGAGAAGCGCGCGCCCCAGGTGACGAACCCCGGCGCTGGCATGGAGCACACCGTCGCGACGAACGCGGGCGAGAATGACGACGACGTCGCAGAACGGACGCAGCGCGCGTCAGCCGGCGAGAGCGAGGGCAGCGCGAGCAGACAGCAGGCTCATCGCGCCGCGATCCCGACGATCACCGTGGAAGCGCTCGGTCCCGCGAGCGTCGCCTGGCGCCTCGGTCGACGCACCCTCGGCACCGGCTCGACGACGCTCCAGGTGCCCGAGGGTACGACGGCGCTCTCGGCCTATCACCGCACGCGCAAGGTCCGGACGCGCATCCCCGTTCGCAACGGCAAGGTGAGCTACGACGACGCGCCCACCGGCACGCTCGACATCCGCGTCGTGCCCTACGCGACGATCTACGCGGGCAGCGAAAAGCTGTGGAAGGTGCCTGCGCCGCCGCGCGCCGTCCCCACGGGCACCTACACCCTGCGCATCGAGTACGACGGCAGGTCGAAGACGGAGACCGTCGTCGTCGAGAAGGGCGGGACCGCGAAGGTGCGCGTCAACATGATGGCGCCGTGAGCGTGCGCCATGTGGGCTCATTCCTCGAGCCGATCGAACGCGATCAGCGCGGCGCCGGCGCCGGCGAGCGCGATGCCGGCCACGCCCAGGACGGCGGCCGTCGCGACCTGCGCGTTCGCGGCCTGGAGCGGGTTCGAGGCGTCGATTTGAAACGCCTCCGGGTCGCTCGCCGACGCGAGGCTGCCCGCCGTCAGGGCGCCGAACAACGCCGCTCCGCCGAGCCCTACGACGCCGAGCCCCGCCATCGTGCCGCCCGCGATGAGCAGCAGCGGTAGCTCTTCCCCCGCGGGCGCTCTTTGGGCGGCGGGCGCCTGCTCGGCGGCGATCGGCTCCGCGGCGGCCGCGGCGGCCTCGGCGAGCGCCGCCACCTCCGCGCGCTGCTCGTCGAGAAACCCGCGAACTTTCGGCGGCGCGATCTCGGGCGGCACGACGTCGAGTCTGAGCTCGAGCGCGCGACGCGCGGCCGCCTTCGCGCCCTCGTCGTCACCGACGCCCGCACGACACATGGACTCCCACACGGCCAGCGTCGCGCGCTCGTCGTCGCTGCGGCCCTCCTCGGCGGACGCCGCGCGGAAGCGCTCGAGGGCGAGCTCGAACTCGAGGTCCTGATACGCGGCGAGGCCCTCTTGGAACGCAGGGCTGTCCGCGAGAGCGCCAGCGACAGCGAGCCACGCAGCCAGTGTCAAAACGAACATGGCGCCGAGAGTATCAAAAGCGCGGGTACCCGCGTCACTCCGCCACCGCCCCCAAAGGGGTTGTTGACCCTTGCATGAACTCGCTAAGCAGGGAGACTCGAGCATGAGGTGCACGGTGCGACGTTCGACGCAGGCCCGAACGCGACGGAACGCAGCGGCAGCGGTGCTTTGCTGCGCCGCCGTCGGCATCATCGCGCTCAGCGCCGCCGAGCAGGGGCACTCGAAGAAGGCCTTCGCGAAGAAGGAAGACAAGCGCTGCTCGCACTGCCACGACAACCCGAACGGAGGCGGGCCCCGCAACCTGACCGGCCTCTACTACCAGGCAATGAGCGAGCTGCCCGCCGGGCTCTCGCGTGGGGAGACCGAGGCGGTCGTCGACAGGTGGCTCGACGAGGTGACGCACACGACGCCTGACCTCGTGTGGCGTCACACCCCCGTGATGGCGTTGGCCGACGTCGCGAAGCCCGCCTACGAGCGGGCCAGCGACCTCGAGATCCTGCGGCGCATGTCCCTCGACCTACGCGGGGCGCCGCCCAGCGCGCGTGACGTCGACGAGGTGTCCTCGGGCCGGAAATCGCTCGACGACAAGCTCGAGCAGTACCTCGCCAGCGACGACTTCGTGCGCACCTTCGAGCTCTACCACATGGACCTCGTGCGCCCGCGTACGGGCATCTTCAACAAAGCGGCCTCCCTCTCGCTGGTGCACGAGCGGCGGACGCCGGCGGGTACGGTGTTCACGTCGTCGCGCGTCGGTGACGAGCTCAAGAGCGGTGACTGCGACGCGGACAAGGTCGTCGAGGTGAGCCCCTATTGGGACCGCAAGGAGCGCGTGAAGGTCTGTCGCAAGAGCGCCCGCGAGGAGCGCTACGCGACGACGGAGGCCGGCGCCCAGATCGACTGTGCGACCGAGATCGGGCAGCGCTCGGGGCTCTGCGGCTGCGGGCCGAACCTCGTGTACTGCTATCGGAAGAAAGACCGCGGCTACGTGAAGAAGTCGATGCTCCAGGAGGGCGCGCGCGTCGCCATGGAGATAGTCGAGCGAGACCTGCCCTACTCGCAGGTGCTCACCGCCGACTGGAGCATGTGGAACGGCCGCCTCGAGCACTTCTACGCGCGCCTCGACGGCCGGCTCGGCGAGCTGAAGGACGCCGACGTCTACCGGCCCTTCCACCGCGTCGAGCGGGACCCGCGGCACTCGGGCGTGCTCACGACGCACTCGTACCTGAACTTCTTCTACAACGGCCGGCGCTGGGCGCAGCGGACCTTCGAGAGCTTCCTCTGCCACGACACCTGGCCGGACTACGAGCTGCTCGACGAGCACGAGGGCAAGCCGCCGGTGCCCTACCGGCATCACCCGACGGCCAAGGCCGAGATCAACGTCAACTCCGGTCGCGCCTGCGCCGCCTGTCACCTGCAGCTCGACGGGCTGAGTCGCGTGAAGGACCGCTGGGACAACTTCGGGCAGTACTACGACCTCGCGAACGTGCCGCAGAGCATCAACTTCCTCGGCGAGACGGTCGACGGCATGGACGCGTTCGGGCGCGCGCTCGCCAAGTCCGATGTCTTTCTCGACTGCGCCGTGAGCCAGGCCTGGGAGCACTTCCTCGGGCATCGCTTCGAGCCGAAGGAGGTGCGGACGCGTCGCGCCCTCCTCGGTGAGCTGAAGAGCAGCGGCGAGAGCTTCAAGTCGCTCCTCCGGGCCATCGTCCGGAGCGACGAATACCGCGCGAAGGACGCGCTCAAGATCATGGAGCGTGAGCTGTATTGGCGCTCCATGGAGCGCATCACGGGCGTGAAGTGGCGCGTCGGCAAAAAGCGCGGCTTCGACGTGTTCTACGACAAGGTCGCCGGCATGGATTATCGGAAGATCGAGGAGCGCGACCGCTCTCCGAGCCAGGGGCACTCGCTCGTCCAGTACAAGGCCGCGGCCGAGACCTGTGACATCGCCATCGACCGCGATGAGGAGCGAGCCGCCGCCGAGCGCAAGATGCTCGCCGACGTCGACGACGTGGACGAGGCCCCGAGCGACGCCGAGCTCGATGCGGTGCTGAACGACTGGTACACGCGGATCTACGCGCGCCCGCTCTCGCTCGTGCCGGACGACGAGAAGCAGCTGATGCGCGGGCTCTTCAAGCGCGTGAGCGACGAGCACTCGCCGGCGGATGGTTATAAGGCGGTGTGCACGGCCCTGTTCGCGTCCGCGGACTTCGCCCTCTATTGAGCCTCGCCGAAGCTCGTGCGATCCCAGGACGTGCTCTGCGACGGATGACCGACGATGGATGACACCAAGCTGAACCGACGATCGCTGCTGGCGCGCATGGCGCTCGCCGGTGGGGCGCTCGTGCTGCCGTCGTCCGCGTGGATCGCCTGTCGTCCCGAGCGCGAGGAGCCGCCGGTGTCGAGCGAGCGACGCAGCGACCGCTACTTCGTGTTCTATTACATGATGGGCGGCTGGGACCTGACGCTGCTGTCCGATCCGCTCATCGAGAGGGGCCGCATCTCCACGCAGTACGAGCCGTCCGAGATCTTCGAGGCCGGACGACAGCGCTTTGGCCCCGCCATGCGGCCGGTGACGCCGTTCTTCGACCGCATGGCGATCATTCGCGGCATCGAGGCCCAGGCGCTGAACCATCCGCAGGCGCGCTTCCAGCTGGTGAGCGGCCACTTCAAAGAGCCCGGCGAGGAGGTCCAGGCGAGCCTGCAGACGCGCATCGCGGCCGCCATCGGCAAGCGCTATCCGCTGCCGAACCTGTCGAGCGACGCCATGCGGCCCGCCGTCTACCTCGGTGAGATGGACGCGCACGTGAAGCCGCTGCGCATCGCCAGCGCGCGCCAGCTCGAGTCCCTCGCGCGCGTGGAGGGCGCCACCCCTGGCTACCGGAAGGACATCGAGGAGGTCATCGCCGCGCGTGATCGCGCGTTCGCCACACGTTACGAGAGCGCGCTCGCCGACGACTTCGTCTCCTACGCGCAGCTCGCGCGCGCGGCCGGCAACTCGGACCTCGTGGCGCGCGCCAAGCTCGCGGAGCCGGTCTCGTTGCCCGACGGCCTGAAGCATGTGCGGCCCGACAACCGCTGGGGCACCCAGGTGCAGCTCGCGGTCGAGTGCATCAAGCACGACATGGCGCCTTGCGTCACCGTCGGCAGCGGCGAGTTCGACTCGCACGACCGGAACGAGTACGTGTCACACCGGCAGAAGGTCGAGCGCGGCATGGAGACGGTAGCGGCCATCTGCCACGGGCTCCTTCGGCACCGGCTCGACGACGGCAGCACGCTGCTCGACAAGACGACCGTCTGCGTCTTCAGCGAGTTCAGCCGCGAGCCCTGGATCAACGAGCTCGGCGGCAAGCACCACTGGTCCGCTAACGCGGCCATGATCATCGGCAACGGCGTCAAGCGCTCGGCGCCCGGCGAGGGACCGGTTGTCTTCGGGGAGACCGACGACGGGCTCTTTCCCGTCCCCATCGACGCGGAGACGGGCAGCCGCACGAGCAAGAACGCCGACCTGCTGCTCATCACGCACGCGCTCTCGACGGTGCTCAGCATCGCCGGCGTGGATCCTGCCACGCACTTCGACGAGCCCCCCATCGCGGCGGTGCTCAGCTGATGGACATCCTGATCGCGCTCTTCGGACGCTTTCACCCCATGCTCGTGCACTTCCCCATCGCGCTCCTCGTGGTGGCGACCGGGCTCCGCCTCGGCGCGCTCACGCTGAAGCGCCCGGCGTTGAATGCCGGCACGCGGGGGCTCGTCTATCTCGCCGCGGCATCGGCGGTGTTGTCTGCCGGCGCGGGCCTCGCCCTCGCGGCGGGCGACACCTGGCACGGGTCGTCGGCCGACACCCTCGAGCGACACAAGTGGCTGGCGCTCGCGGGAACTCTCATCGCCGTCGTCGCGGCGGCCCTCGAGCGTGCTCGTCCCCAGAAGGAGAATGATGTGATGAACGCGGTCCTCCTCGTCGTTTCCACCGGCCTCATCGCGGCGGGCGCTCACCTCGGCGGCAGCCTGGTCTTCGGTGACGACCACTTCTCGTCGGCCTTCGCTGCGCAGGAAGCTCCCGAGGTCGCCGCGGCCGACCCCGTGAAGGACGAGAAGGCGCCCGAGAAGAAGGCGCCCGAGAAGAAGGCGCCCGAGAAGAAGGCGCCCGACGAGAAGAAGGCGCAGGCGAAGGTCGACTTCAAGACGCAGATCGAGCCCATCTTCGAGAAGTCGTGCCTGAAGTGCCACGGCGTGAAGAAGAAGAAGGGCGACCTGCGCCTCGATAAGCGCGAGTACGCGTTGAAGGGCGGCGAGAGCGGCGAGCCCGCCATCCTCCCCGGCAAGGGCGCCGAGTCGCACCTGTACAAGCTCATCACGCTGCCCGAGGACCACGAAGACGTCATGCCGGCCAAGGGCGACCTGCTCACCAAGGAGCAGCAGGAGCTCATCCGTCGCTGGATCGACGAGGGCGCTCACTGGTCGAAGTAGCTGCTCGTCGGAGAGACACAAGCTCTCTCGCCACGCCGCGACGAAACACAAAGAAGGTGCCGTTGCGGCGTTGCGTGAGATTCGTTTCGCTCAGTCCAGCGCACGGACCTCGAGCGAGCGCTTGTCCGCGAGGCCGGTGTCGTCCGTGACGACGATCTCGTGGTGCCCTGGCGACGGCGTCCACCAGAGCGGCTCCTCCGGGCCGACGGTGCCGAGGTAGCGGCCGTCGACGAACCAGCTGAGCTTCGCCCCGGCCCCTCCCGCGCGCGCCTCGAGCGGGATCTCCTGCCGGTCGAGCGCGACGCCCGGGACGAGGAGCGCCACGCGGCCGTCCTGCGGCGACACGATGGCGGGCGCCACACGACCGCTCGCGACCGCGCAACCTTCGGCCCACTCCGGCGGCGGCGGTAGACGACGCTGCTCTTGTCGCAGCCAACGGCGCACCTCCGGGGGCAGCACGAGGAAGGCCCGCGTCTCCCACTGCCGGCCCGCGCGGCACGCGGGCGTGACGGCGCGATCGGTCTTCACGTCGACGTCGATGGCCTTGTGGAAGGGGCACTCGTCCGTCGGCACGCGGTCGGCCAACGCGTCGACGACGACGGTGTGCGGGCAGGCGTCGCTGGCCGGCCGCCCGGACCACGAGCAGACCTCGATGGGACGGAGCCCTTCGCTCGGCGGCCGCGGCGCGACGAGGCGCGATCCACCGAGCGCCTCGAGCACGTCGAACAGGATGGGCCCCGCCGCGTCCGCTCCCACGAGGTGCGCGCTCGGCGTGTTGTCGAGGTTGCCGAGCCAGACCACGGCCGTGAACGCGTCGTCGTAACCGGCGCTCCACGCGTCTTTGTGGCCGAAGGAGGTGCCCGTCTTCCAGCGCACCTGGGGCGGCACGCCCGTCATCCGACGTCGCTCGGGGAAGTCCGGTCGGTCTCGCAGCGACAGCGCTCGGCTCGTCAGCTCGACGGCCGCGGCGGACAGGATCCTCGTTGTCTTCGTGCCCTCGGCTGCGTCGCCGGTGTCGGCGCCCTCGCTGGAGCCCGCGAGCACTCGCAGCCGGCTGTGCTGCCCTCCTCGCGCGAGCATGCTGAACAGGCTGGCGAGCTCGAGGGGCGTCAGCTCGATGCCGCCGACCGCCGCCGAGAGGCCGTAGTATCCCGGCCGCGGATCGAGGCTGCTGACGTCGAGCATGCGCAGCGTGCCGATGAAGCGCTCGACGCCGACGTCAGCGAGCAGGTTGACGAACGGGACGTTCAGCGAGTGTGACAGGGACTCACGCAGCGTCACGAGGCCGCTGAAGCGCTCATCGTAGTTGCGCGGCGCATAGCCGCCGTAGCTCACCGGGATGTCGGGCACGAGGAAGCCGGGCAGCGCGCGGCCGTCGTCGATGGCCATGGCGTAGATGAGCGGCTTCAGCGTCGAGCCCGGCGAGCGCGGCACGGTGAAGGCCGCGATCTGCGCGCCGCTCTCCTGTTCGAAGAAGTCGAAGCCGCCCACCAGCGCGCGCACCTCGGAGGCGGCGTGATCGACGACGACGATGGCGCCGTCACGGATGTCCTTCGCGTGCAGCTCCGCGGCGGCGCCGTGCAAGGCCGAGAGCGCCGCGCGCTGCACGCCGCGATCGAGCGTCGTTCGCAGCCGCTCCACGCCGGGGTATTGCGCGTGCAACCAGACCGCGGCGTGCGCGACCTCGCGGGGGAAGGGTCGTAGCTCGAGCGGCAGCGGATCCTTCGCGATCTCGCGCAGGCGCTGCCGATCGCCCGCCGCGAGCGCTCCCTCGTCGACGAGCTTGCGGGCGATCGCGTCACGCGCGGCGCGCAAGCGCGCATGGTTTCGCGCGGTCGGATAGCGCGCGCTCGGCCGCTGCGGCACCGCGAGCAAGGTCGCGATCTCGGCCGGGCTGAGCGCCTGCGCCGTGTGCCCGAAGTACGCGAGGCTGGCCGCCTCGACCCCCTCGATGTTGCGGCCGAAGGGGATGAAGGTCAGGTAGCCCTCGAGCACCTCCTGCTTCGAGAGGCGCAGCTCGATCTGCAGCGCGCGGAAGGCCTCGACGATCTTGGAGCGCAGCGAGCGCGGCCGAGGCTCGACGACGCGCACGAGCTGCATGGTCAGCGTCGACGCTCCCGAGACCACCCGCCCGCGCAGCAGGTTGAGCGTCGCCGCGCGCAGGATCGCGAGCGGATCGACGCCGGGGTGAAGGAAGAAGCGCTTGTCCTCGAAGCGCAACAGCGCCTCGACGTAGCGCGGGTCGATGTCGTCGAGGCGCGCGTCCACGCGCCACTTGTCATCGGGCGAGAGGAACACGTGCGCGGGATGACCGTCCCGATACTGCACCATGGGAGAGCCGGGCTCGAGCAGCCGCTCCGGCAGCGGCAGCGCGTACGACAACACGACCGTGACGACGGCGGCAGCGGCGACGAGCAGCGCCAGCGCCGCGGAGGTCCGCTTGAGCCGTCGTCGCCCGCGCGAGCTCATGTCCCTACTCCAGGCTCGTGTCGTCGTGGCTCACGGCTCCCAAGGGCCGTGTACGCGCACCTTCGGGCCTGTCTCGCGCGCCCAGATGCTGGGGTCGTACATGGCCTCGGCCTCGACGGGGGGCAGCGTGAACGATCCGGCCGTGACGGCGCGCGCGGCGTAGGTCACCGACTTCGCGTCCTTCGCGCCGAGGGTGCCGAACACCTCGAGTCGGTCGTCGCGCACGTTCATGTGCTCGACGGCCCACACGTCCCCCGCCGGGACGAGGTCCATGGCGCCGCCACGGCCGAGCCGCGGGTTCTCTATCTCGAAGCCGGCCGGCAGGCGATCGACGAGCGCGATGTTCTGCACCCGCCGACCCGACGTGTTGCGCAGCGTGACGACGACGTAGAGGAGGTCGCCGAGCGCCACGTTCGAGAGCGTCACCTCGTTGCCCTCCCCGTCGTAGAACTTCCGCTCGACGCGCAGGCCGTCGCCGCCGGTCTTGATGGGCACGTTCTCCTTCACGCCCTCGCTCGAGAGGATGAGCCAGAGGTCGCCGGCGTCCTTCGGCGAGATGTTCACCTGCAGCTGCTCGTGCTCGGACGCGCGGTACACGCTCCAAGTCCGATCGTTCGACTTGTCGTCCTTCGCGATCGACGCCACCGCGGGCCGTTTGCCGTTGGCGACGAGGACGGCCGGCGCGTCGGCCTGCTTGGCGGCCTTCTGCATGCGCTTGCCGAGCCCCGTGGTGCCCCACACGAGCTCCTGCGTCGTCCAGTACCAGCTCGGGCGGGAACGAAGGTGATCGGCCACCATGTCAGCGAGCTTCGCGCCGGCCGGATCGTCGCCGAACAGGTCGCCGAAGATGCTGAGCATGAAGCCGCGGCGACGAGCGTCGGAGTAGTACGTCCAGTCGTTGGCACGATCGTGATTGATGGGGCCGACGTCGAGGGCCTTCAGCTTCCCCTCGTAGCGTCGGTCACCGGCGAGCCAGAGCGCCGCCTGCAGCAGATAGATCTGCTCGTCGCGCTGCGCGCTCTTTGGCGCCTTCTCCATCTCGTGCAGGAGCTGCTCGGCGCGCGCCTTGCGCGCCTTGCCCGCGCGCGCGAGCACGTAGTGGAAGTAGGGCTCCGAGTACCGGTAGTACCAGTAGCTGCTGCCCGAGCTCGGGCTGCGCTCGACCATGTAGGTGAGCTCTTTCTCCATCCAGGACAAGGCGTCGTCGACGCGGCTCTTCGGC
This sequence comes from uncultured Myxococcales bacterium, assembly GCA_964388085.1. Classification (GTDB taxonomy): domain Bacteria; phylum Myxococcota; class UBA727; order UBA727; family CAYLZW01; genus CAYLZW01. The sequence continues at coordinate 66,811 of CAYLZW010000002.1, forward strand.
ACCGGATACTTCGCGTCCATGGCGTCGAGCAGCAGATGGACGACGTAGGCCGAGGCCCAGTGCGTCGGCTGCGTGTCTCCGGGCCAATAACCGAAGCCACCCGAGGGCGTCTGCATGGAGAGCAGGCGCTCGACGCCGTGCATGACGCGCTTCTCGACGCCGCCGTCCGCGACCACCTCCGGGTCCACGTTCGCCACCAGGCGGCCGATGTACAGCAGCGGCCTCGTCGTCGACGCGGTCTGCTCGACGCAGCCGTAGGGGTAACGCACGAGGTACTTCAGGTGATCGAACACATCGCCCCAGGGGGTCGTCGTCACCCACAGGGTCGAGCGCTCGGTCATGGGCACCCAGCCGCTCAGGTAGGGCAGCACGTCGGTGGACGCGGCTGCGAGCTTGATACGCCGCACCTCCCGCAGCTTCGCGCCCGCCGGGGCGAAGGGCACGACGAGGTCCTCGTGCACGACGGTGCTGCCCGACTTCGCCTGCACGCGGAAGCGAGCGGCGCCGAAGGCCTGCCGCGCGACGCCGGAGAACACGACGCGCCCGCTGGCGCCCTTCTCGAGCCGCAGCGTCTGGCGCGCCTCGCCGGCGACGGTGATGGGGCGCGTCTTCTGCATCTCCGCCGTGAGCGTCACGCCCGGTACGTCGAGGTGCTCGGTGCGCAGCGTGACCTCGATGTCGGCGTCCTTGCCGGACAGGTTCGTCAGGAACACCGGCACGTCGAAGCCGTCACCGCTGACGAGGAAGCGCGGCAGCGTCGTCTGCAGCACGATGGGATCGCGCACGAGCACGTTCTCGCTCGCGGCGCCGACCTTCTCGCCGGCGACCGCCACGGCCATGACGCGCAGCGAGCCGCGGTACTGCGGCACCTCGAGCGGGATGGTCACCTTGCCGCTGGCGGGCACCTCGACGACACCCGACCAGAGCGCCACCGGCTTCACCGGCTGCACGCGGCCCGGGCTCGAGCCCTTGTCGCCGCCGTGCGAGCTCGAGGTGTCGGACGCCGGTAGCAAGAGGTTCCAGCCGACCGTCTCGTACGTGTACACGCCGAGGCCGCGCCGCTCGAAGATGCCGGCGAGCGGGTCCGGCGACTGAAACCGCGTCAACTGCAGGATACCCTCGTCGACGGCGGCCACGGTGACGAACGCCTGCTCGGAGACCTCGCCGACGTCGACCTTCACCTCTAGCGTCGACGACGAGCGGATCTCCTTCGGCACGTCGAGGGCGAGCGGCTGCTGGAAGGCCGTGGGCTCGATCTTCACGGAGGCGACGCCGAAGCCGCGATCGGGCGTGAACGCCTCCTTCGAGTCGAGGTGCGGATCCTTCACGAGGAACGCGCTGACGTACACGTTCGGCACAAAGCTCGAGAGCTCGAAGCTCCACTCGACGTCACCTGCCTGCACGTCCTGCCAGGCGTGGTGCACGATTCGATCGGTCTCGACGGTGATGAGCAGCCGGCCGGGGTACGGCGCCTTGAGGCGCACGGGCACCGTCTCGCCGACCTTCGTGGCCGCGGGGAGCTCGAGCTTCAGCGTCGTCGGCCGCGAGGGCTTCGGCGTGGCGTCGCCGCGGCCGTCGTCCCAGCCGTAGCCCCAGTAGTACCAGTAGCCCTGAGACTCGAGCGCGAGATCGGTGCGGGCGTCGCCGGCCGTCGCGCGCACGAGGTAGAGGCTGGCGCCGCCGGCGGCCTTGAGCTCGACGTCGATCTTGCCATCCTTCACCGGCACGCTCTGCTCGCTCTCGAGCGTGGCGCGCTGGTGGTAGCGGTTCTGCCAGCTGCCGTCCCACTCGTCGTAGCTCCAGCCGTATTCGTAGCTGACGCGATAGAGCGCGACCTTGACCTCGGGGACGTCGCGCACCGGCTGCCCCTCCCAGCCCACGACGACGCCCTGCACCCGGAAGGGCTTGTCCCGCGTCACCGACTGCGTGGACGACTTCAGCCCGATGTAGAAGCGCTCCGGGTGCAGCGGCACGCTGGTCTCGTTGACCGTCGTCCGACCGCTGCCCGCCTCGAACACGCTGGCGCGCGCGACCAGCTTGCCCGGCCCCGCGAGCCCGCCGCCCTTCTCGACGGGGGGGCACTCGAGGGTGCCGCTGCCGTCCTCGCCGAGCGTGCCTTGTACCTTGCCGACGTTGAGGGGCCGCGGCGCTTTGTCGTCGGGGCTCCAGACGCCGAACTCGTAGTCCTTGAGGGTCGGCGGCCGGAAGGAGCCGGGCTCGAGGTCACAGGCGACCTCGAAGCGGCCGCCGCCGGCGCTGCCGCCGAAGAGATAACGCGCGCTGACGTCTACGGGGACGGGCTCGGAGGCGTGCAGCGCGGCGGGCTTGACGTCGACCTCGACCTTCATGCGTTCGGGCACGAACTCCTCGACGTTGAAGGTGTAGCTGCCGAGCGTCTTCTTGCCCGCGAGCAGCGTGACGACGTAGCGGCCGGTCTCCGCGAAGTCGCCGAACGAGAGGTCCTGCGAGAGCAGGCCGACCGCGTTCGTCGCGAGCACGTGCTTCTTCACGAGCTTGTGCTTCGGATCGCTCAGCTGCAGCTCGACCGGCATGCCCGACTTCGGCAGCTTGCCGTCGCGATCACGCACGATGGCGACGATGTGCGCCGTCTCTCCCGGGCGGTACACGCCGCGATCGCTGTAGAGCGCCGCCCGATAGGGCGCCTCCCTGTCGCTGAAGGCGGTGCCCTGCACGTCGGTGTCGCCGATCTCGGTCTTGAGCTCCGAGAACTTCAGGTAGGTCAGGTCATCGCCCTTGGTCGCGATGAGGGCGTAGCGCTCGCGCGGCAGGTCCTCGCTCGGCTCCTTCGGCTCGATGCGGCAGCCGCCGTCGGCCCCCGTGCTGCAGCTGCCGAGCGGGAGCCCGCTCTGGGTGACGAGCTTCACAGAGGCGCCCGAGAGCGGCTCGTTGTCGTGGATGCCGAAGGCCCACACCATGACCTCGCGCTCGCCCTGCTTGGCGACGAGGTTCATGTTCGTGAGCACGAGGTGCCGGGTGTCTCCACGCGCGCCTTTGGCGCCGATCGCGACCTCGAGCAACCCCTTCGTCGTATCTGGAAGCATCGAAGCGAGATCGAGCCAGGCGGTCGAGGGCGTGTCCGCGGCGCCACGGAAGGCGAGCTTGCGCTTCACCACGAGCTCGCTCGTGCGCTGGTCGGCCTCCTCCGAGTAGTTGCTCATCCAGAAGACCAGGTTCTCGGGCCGCACGTGGCGGACCTCGAGCGTGGCTTCGTCGACGTTGAGGTGGCGGATGGCCAGGCGGTCCCACGCGTCGCGCGGCAGGTAGCGCCCCTGGGCGACGAAGTCGACGCGCGGCGAGCGGGCGGGCACCGTCATGGTGCTGTCGTAGCTGCGCAAGAGGACGCCGCCGTCCTTGGAGTGCGCGCCGGCGTCGATGCGCACGGCGTAGGTGCCGCGCTTGAAGTCGCCGTGCACCTGGAAACCGCCGCGCGAGGGGCTGACGCTGATGGCGCCCGGATCGGGCGTGATGTGAATGGCCGAGCGCGCGGCCTGGTGCAGCTCGCAGCGCTGGGAGATCTGCCAGCTCTGTCGCGCGTGCTCGTCCCAGTAGTACATGCGCTCCTTGCCGGCGCCCTCGTCGTTGCACACGACGTGGATGACGAAGCCGTCGGCGGACTCGGTCACGTGCGCGGAGAAGATGCGCAGCTCGGGCCCGCGCGGCACCTCGACGTCATGGGAGCCGCCGCTCGTGCGTACGTCCGCGTCTTGGGCCGACGGCACCGGCGTCGTCGTCAAGCGCACGCGAGCTCCCGGCTCGAGCCGGCGGCTCGAGACGACGGCGCGCACCACGCTCGGGTTCGACGTCCGCTCCACCGTGAGCGTGGCGCGGTCTGCGCCCACGTAGGCGGCGGCGTTCTCCTGCACCACCTTCGCGTCCACGGGTCCGGTGAACACGACGTCGAGCAGCACGCGCATGCGCGCGTGGTCGAAGCTCGAGAAGCCGAGGCGCTCGAAGCGGAAGGGCGGCGTCGTGAAGGTGTGCTGAAACCCGCTACCCTCGGGGGCGCGCAGCACGTTGCCGTCGTCCGTGCCGATGGCCTCGAGCGTCACCGTGTAGCGGGTGTCGTTCGCGAACGCGCGCCCGTGCGGCAGCCTGTACTCGAGGGTCGACGGGCTCAAAAACGTCAGCGACGCGTCGCCCGGGACGTCGGGCTCGACGACGACGCGCGTCCCCTTCGGCGCCGGCCCGGCGCGCGCGACCACCCGCCGGGAGAGCTCGATGACGACGCGCGTCGGCGCCCCACCGCCGTCCGCGACCTCCCGCATGACGGGCGCGAGATCAGCCAGCGTGCGCGGGGGAGCCATCGCCTCGGCCGGCCCGCCGTCGCCGGGCGCGCTCATGCTCATGCCGCCCGAGGGATCGACCACGGCGCCGCCGCTCGCGGGCTGATCCGGCTGTGTTTCGCCGCCGGCGGCCTGATCCGGCGGCGGACACCCGTTACAACCCGCGACGAACAACGCGAGCGTCGTCGCTGTGCACCACGACCAGAAGTGACGCACCGTGCCGAAGCGCTGCTCGCCACAGCCCGCGCGGGCAGGAGCTCGTCGTAGATCGTTCATCGCTTCCCCTTCGAGCGCGCGCGCTGAGCACGCGGCATCAACATCCGACGCTCTACTGGCATTCACCCGACGAAGAAACATGGCAGGCTCGGCGCATGGATAGCTACCGCGTGAAGCGCGCCGCCAACGGGCGGCACCTGGCCGAGGTCCCGCTCAGGGGCCGGGCGCTCTTGAACCACCCCATCTACAACAAGGGCACCGCGTTCACGGGCGAAGAGCGCCGTGCGTTCGGACTGCTCGGGCTGCTCCCGTCCCAATCGACGACGCTGCCGCTCCAACAGCAGCGGGCCTACGCGCACATCACCCGCAAGACCGATCCGCTCGAGCGCTACATCGGCATGGCGTCGCTGCAGGACCGGAACGAGACGCTCTTCTATCGCGTGCTCACCGAGCACCTCGAGGAGCTCATGCCCATCGTCTACACGCCGACGGTGGGCCGGGCGTGTCAGGAGTTCAGCCGCATCTTCCGACGCGGTCGCGGGCTCTGGCTCACGCCCGAGCACGAGGGCGCGCTGTTCGACGTGCTCGGTAACGCGCCCTTCGACGACGTGCGCCTCATCGTCGTCACCGACAACGAGCGCATCCTCGGGCTGGGCGATCAAGGCGCCGGCGGCATGGGCATCCCCATCGGGAAGCTCGCGCTCTACACGGCGGCCGCGGGCATCCACCCCACGAAGACGCTGCCCATTAGCCTCGACGTCGGCACCGACAACCAGGCGCTGCTCGACGACGAGCTCTACGTCGGCTGGCGTCACGCGCGGCTGCGCGGCGAGCGCTACCACGCCTTCATCGCCGAGTTCGTCGAGGCCGTGCAGCGGCGCTTCCCGAACGCGCTCTTGCAGTGGGAGGACTTCAAGAAGGGCAACGCCTTCGAGCTCCTGCACCGCTACCAGGACGAGATCCTCTCCTTCAACGACGACATCCAGGGCACGGCCGCCGTCGCGCTCGCCGGCGTCATGGGCGGATCGCGCGCGAGCGGCGTGCCGATGAAGGAGCAACGCGTCGTCATCCTCGGCGCGGGCGCCGCGGGCATCGGCATCGGCAACCAGGTCCGCGACGCGCTGCGCCGCTCGGGCCTCGAGGGCGAGGGCCTCACCCGCGCCGTCGCGGTGCTCGACAGCCGCGGACTCCTCGTCGAGGGCGAGGTCTCGGGCGACGCCTACAAGGACAGCTTCCGCTGGCCGCGCCCGCTCGTCGGCGAGCTCGGCCTCGATGGACAGCGCGATCTCCTCGCCGTCGTGCGCGCCGTGAAGCCGACCGTCCTCGTGGGCACCTCGGGCCAGCCCGGCAGCTTCGACGAGACCGTCGTGCGCGAGATGGCCAAGCACGTAGAGCGGCCGGTGGTGATGCCGTTCTCGAACCCGACCAGCCAGTCCGAGGCCGTCCCCGAGGACATCCTGCGCTGGACGGAGGGCCGCGCGCTCGTCGCCACCGGCTCCCCCTTCGGTCCCGTCACGCTGAACGGCAAGACGCACCGCATCGGCCAGGGCAACAACGTCTACATCTTCCCCGGCGTCGGGCTCGGCGCCATCATCGCCGGGGCGCGGCGCATCACGGACGGCATGTTCACGGTCGCCGCCGAGACCCTCGCCCGGCGCCTCAGCGACGAGGAGCTCGCCGAGGGCGCCCTGTACCCGCGCCTTCAGCAGCTGCGCGCGATCACGCGAGACATCGCCGGCGCGGTCGCTCGCGAGGCCGGCCTCGACGACACGGCCGAGATCGAGCGGCGCCTCGACGAGAACATCTGGGAGCCGGGGTACCCGGAGTACGTCGCGGTCTGAGCCGTCCGCGAAGCCCTCCGCTCAGGAAGCCGGCAGCTCCCCGCGGAGGGCCTTGCGGAACAGCGAGTCGAGCGCCGCGGCGTCGAGCGGCACGGGGTTCCCCGCCACCGTCGGATCGATGAGCGCCTTCGGCACCAGGCTGTCGATATCGCCCTCCCCCACGCCGAGCTCCGAGAGCGTGTGCGGGATGCCGATGTTCGCGCGCAGCTCGAGCACCCAGGCGAGGAACGAGCGCGGCGACGCGGGCTCGAGGCCGAGGTAGCGCGCGAGGCGCACGACGCGCTCGGCGATGGCCGGCTCGTTGAACACGAGGACGTAGGGCATGAACACGGCGTTCAAGAGCCCATGGTGCGCGCCGAGCTGCGCGCCGACCGGATGGCTGAGGGCGTGAATGGCGCCGAGGCCCTTCTGGAACGCGGTGGCGCCCATCATCGACGCTGCCATCATCGACGAGCGCGCCTGCAGGTTCCCAGGCTCGTCCACGGCCGTCTCGAGCCAGTCGTGCACGAGGCGCATGCCCTCGAGCGCGATGCCGTCGGCCATGGGGTGAAAGCCGGGCGCGCAGTAAGCCTCGAGGCAGTGCGCGAAGGCGTCCATGCCCGTGGCGGCGGTGAGGTGCCTCGGCAGCGACAGCGTGAGCTCGGGATCGCAGAGCGCGACGCGCGGCATCATGCGCGCGTGGAAGATGACCTTCTTTCGGCCCTCCTCCTCGTCGGTGATGACCGAGGAGCGGCCCACCTCCGAGCCCGTGCCCGCCGTGGTCGGCACGGAGATGCACGGCGCCATGCTGGCGGCGTTGACTCGAGTGTAGTTATCCCCGACGTCCTCGAAGTCCCAGATGGGGCGCGTCTGGCCAACCATGAGCGCGACCGCCTTCCCGACGTCGAGCGCGCTGCCGCCGCCGAGCGCGATCACGCCGTCCGCCTCGTGCGCGCGGTAGGCGAGGACCCCGTCGTCGACGTTCTTGCCCACGGGGTTGCCCTGCACGTCCGAGAACACCGCCGCCGGCAGTCCCTCGGCCGACAGCCGCTCCGCCACCGACTTCACGGCCGGGAGCGCCGCGAGGCCCGGGTCCGTAACGACGAGGGGGCGCGAGATGCCGACCTCGCGGCAGAGGGCGGGCAGCTCGGCCACGCGTCCGGCCCCGAAGCGGACGAGGGTGGGGAAGTTCCAATTGCCGGACAGGGTGGTCATCGGAGCTGCGTCCTCAGGTGAAATGACTTCGGGCGGGTGAGCTGCTCGTAGCCGACGCGGGAGAGCGTGCAGCCGCGTCCGGAGTCCTTCACGCCCACCCACGCGAGCTCCGGATCGAGGTAGTCACAGCGGTTCATGAACACGGTGCCCGTGTCGAGGCGGCCGCCGAGCGCGCGCGCCGCCTCCTCGTCCGCCGTCCACAGCGACGCGGTGAGGCCGTAGCGCGAGTCGTTCATCATGTGCACGGCCTCGTCGTCGGAGCGCACGGACATGATGCCGACCACGGGGCCGAAGGTCTCCTCCCGCATGACCAGCATGTCGTGGTCGACGTTCACGAGCACCTGCGGCGCCAGGTACACGCCGTCCTCCGTGTGCGCCGGGAACGTGGTCGGATCGATGAGCGCCCTGGCGCCCTTCGACACGGCCTCCGCGATGTGGGCGCGCACCGTGTCGGCGCCGCTCTGCTTCGCCATGGGCCCCATCGTCGTCGTCAGGTGGCGCGGGTCGCCGAGCTCGTACCGCTTCGTCTGCTCGACGAAGCCCTCGAGGAACTCGTCGTACAGCGACGCGTGCACGTAGATGCGCTCGACGCCGCAGCAGGACTGCCCGCTGTTGAAGAAGCTGCCGTCCACGAGGTTCTCGACCGCATACGCGAGGTCGGCGTCTTCGCGCACGTAGGCGGGGTCCTTGCCGCCGAGCTCGAGCCCGACGCCGACGAAGCGCTCGAGCGAGGCGTGCTCCATGGCGTGTCCGCCGCGGACCGAGCCCGTGAAGGCCACGAACGACGTGCGTGGGTCGCGAATGACCGCCGCGGTGACGTCGTGCGTGAGGTGCAGCACCTCGAGCAGGCCCTCCGGCAGACCGGCCTCCCGGAAGGCGTCGGCGAAGCGCTCGGCGACGAGCGGCGTCGTCTCCGAGTGCTTGAGCACGACCGCGTTGCCGGCGAGCAGCGCCGGGACCACCGTGTTGACGGCGATGAGAAAGGGATAGTTCCAGGCCGGGATGACGAGGACGACGCCGAGCGGCACACGCGCGACGTAGCGCGTGAAGCCGTCCTTCGCCTCGGGCACGACGGGCGCGAGCGCCTGCTTCGCCAGGCGGATCATGGCCTCCCCGCGCTCCGCCGCCGTCTCCACCTCGCGCGGCGAGTAGCGCGCCGGTCGTCCCATCTGCCAGGTGACCTCGAGCCCCCAGGGCCCACGCTGCTTGCGGAAGACCTGCATGGCGCGCTCGACGACCGCGAGGCGCTCCTCGAGCGGCGCGCCGGCCCACTCCTTCTGCGCACGGCTCGCGCGTGTCAGCGCTTTGTCGACGTCGTCGAGCGTCCCGAGCGGACGCTCGAGGTAGACGCTGCCGTCGACGGGAGAGATGACCTCGAAGGTGCCTGCCATGTCGTCCGTCCTGACGCTCAGATGATCTCGAAGTAGCGCTGCAGCTCCCAGTCGGTGATGTGCTTCCTGAACTCGCGCTCTTCCCACTCGCGGTGTCCGGCCCAGTGCTCGACGAAGGCGTCGCCGAACAGCGCGCGCGCGACCTCCGAGCGCCGGAGGCGCTGCGCCGCGTCCCACAGCGTCATCGGCAGCGCCGTCTTCTCGTCGAGCGTCTGCGTGTAGGCGTTGCCCTGAATCGCGGGGCCGAGCTCGAGCCCGTGCTCGATGCCATACAGCCCCGAGCCGAGCGCGGCGGCGACGAGGACGTACGGGTTCGCGTCCGCCGCCGCGATGCGATACTCGACGCGCTGTCCCTTCTCGCCGCCGGGGATGACACGCAGCGCCGTGGTGCGGTTCTCGACGCCCCAGGTCGCGTTCACGGGCGCCCAGAAGCCGGGGACGAGCCGCGAGTAGGCGTTCACCGTCTGCGCGACCATGGAGCACATATCGCCCATGTGCGCGAGCTGCCCGGCGAGGAACGAGCGCATGGTCTGGCTCATCTGATGCTCGGCCTTGGCGTCGTAGAAGGCGTTCTTGCCGTCGGCGCCATAGAGCGACATGTGCAGGTGGCCGCTCTGGCCTGCGTGCTCGTTCGACCACTTCGACATGAACGTCGCCATGACGTCGTTTCGCTGCATCAACACCTTGGTGAAGGTCTTGAAGAGCGCGGCTTTGTCCGCGGCGCTCACGGCCTCGTCGCACGCGATGGCCGCCTCGATCACGCCCGGGCCGGTCTCGGTGTGCAGCCCCTCGATGGGGAAGTCCATCACGCGCGCCATGGTCAGCACTTGCTCGTACAGGTCGGACCACACCGTGCTGCGCAGCACCGAATAGCCGAAGTTCCCCGGCGTGATGGGCTTGAGATCGCGGTAGCCCTTCTCGCGCACGCTCTCGGGGGTCTCGTCGAAGACGAACAGCTCGTACTCGAGGCCGGCGAAGCAGTGAAAGCCCATGGACTCGGCCTTCTGCACCATGCGGCGCAAGAGCCCTCGCGGACAGAGCGCCTCGGCCTCGTCCTTGAACTCACACAGAAACAGCAGCGTCTCCTCGAAGGGCAGCTCGCGACACGTCTCCGGCAGGATGCGCACCGGCGCGTCCGGGTAGGCCGTGTGCCAGCCCGTGTACTTGGCGTTGTCGTAGAGCTGATCGTTCGAGTCCCAGCCGAGCACGACGTCACAGAAGCCGAAGCCCTTCTCGAGCGAGGAGAGGAACTTCGGCGTCGACATGTACTTGCCGCGCAGCACGCCGTCGTGATCGAACACGCCCACCTTCACGTGCGAGAGCTCGCGCTCCTCGACGATCTGGCGCGCGTCGGCTGCCGTGCGCACTTCTCTCGGGTCCATCGACGTGTGCTCCTTCGTCGCTTGTTGGGGCTCGCTCGGTCTGTGGCGGCCGGGGCGGCGGGTCAATGCCCCGTTCACCACGGCCTGGCCGTCCTGCAAGCCGCTCGTCGCGCTACGGACAGTCCGGCGCAGCGGCGGCGAGCGCTGCCTCTGCTCTCTCGCAGCGCGCGCAGCATCGCCCGCCGCTCCGGCGCGGCGCGCTTCTGTCTCTGCCGCAGGAGCCGCTCTCGCAGCGCTACCAACACGGCTTCGGTGAGCGACTCGCCGGTGACCGCCGCGAGCTCACGGGCGAGCTGGTCTGCCTCCGGATGCTTGATGCTGAGCGCCATATACCTATGTGCATAGAAATCTATCTGCGAGGCAAGACGCCGGCGCTTCGGCCGTCAAGGGACCCGAAGGCGCCGGCCTTGTCGAGCGTCTCCTGCCACTCCTCGTCGGGCACCGAGCCGACGACGATGCCTCCCCCGACATGCAGCGCGCCCGGCCCGTCGCTCGGCCGGATCCACGTGCGGATGAGCAACGACGCGGCGCCGTTCCCTTGCCCGTCGACGACGCCGAGCACGCCCGTGTACGGCCCCCGCGGCCCCTCCTCCAGCTCGTGGATGACGTCGAGCGCGGCCGACTTCGGCGCGCCCGTGATGCTGCCGCCCGGCGCCGTGGCAAGGAGCAGCTCGGACAGACGCAGCCCTGGACGCAGCTTCGCCGTCACCTCGCTCTCGAGGTGGTGCACGTTTCGAACGCTCAGCGAGCGCATGAGCGCCGTGACGGAGACGCCGCCCGTCGAGGCCACGCGGCCGAGATCGTTGCGCAGCAGGTCCACGATCATCACGTGCTCGGCCGCGTCCTTCTGACTGTCGCGCAGCTCCTGAAGCAGGCGCTCGTCCTCGTCGGGGGTGGCGCCGCGCGGGCGGGTGCCCTTGATGGGATACGCGGCCGCCCTGCCCTCGCCGAGGTGCCAGGTCAGGAAGCACTCGGGGGAGAGGCTGACCAGCGTCGCTCCCCGCTCGTCGTCGACGAAGGCGGCGAACGGCGGCTCTCGCTCGGCCGTGCGCGCGAGGAACCAACGGGCGGCGTCCTCGAGCGACGTCGGCTCCATGACGAGCGGGTGCGCGAGGTTCGCCTGGTAGAGCGTGCCCGCGAACAGGTGCTCCCGGCAGCGCGCGACGCGCTCGACGTGACGCTCCCTGGCGTCGTCGGGGAGCGTGAGCTGAAGGGACGAAGCGTCGTCGATCGAAGCGCCCTCGTCGTCGCCGCGCACGGCGCTTCGGTACACGCGCACCCACGCGTCGGCGCCGTACGACTGCTTCCGCGGGTGCCGGGGGGCGAGCGGATCGAGCGCGGCCGCGGCCTCGTAGCCGAGCAGGAACACGCACATGTCGTCGGAGCCGAGGCCTGCCGTCACGTCGTCGAGCGTTTGCAGCAGGGCGTGGACGTCGTCACCGTCCCGCTCGTCGCCGCGGAGCTCTACGCGGGCGAGCTCGTCGGGATCCGTCAGGAGCGCGGGCGCGCCGACGTGACGGCCGCCGAGGTACGCGAAGCCCCTCGTGCTGCGTGCGGCGTCGAGGAGCGCGCTGCGGGGGCCGGTCGCGGTCTGTCGTCGAGGATGGAGCGCGGTCGTCACTCGGCGACGCTGGCACAGCGTCGTTGGGATGCAAGGCACGGGGGGCTTCGGCACATGGCATGGGGCATGGGGCACAGGGCATCGGGGCGCGTGCTTTGGGACACGCCCTTGCCACCTGGGGTGGAGGTCGTCAGAACCAGCAGGCGATGCAACCGTCCGCGAACGTCCCCCCGAAGAGCGTCCTCGTCTGGCTGGCGTCGTTGTACGCCCTCGTCCTGTTGATGGTCGTCGTCGGCGGCATCACGCGACTGACGGGCTCGGGTCTCTCCATGGTCGTCTGGCAGCCGCTCATCGGCGCCGTGCCGCCGCTCTCCGAGGCCGACTGGCTCTCCACCTTCGAGGCCTACCAGCAGACGCCGCAGTACCTCCAGGTCAACCACTGGATGACCGTCGACGACTTCAAACGCATCTTCCTTTGGGAGTACCTGCACCGGCTGCTCGGGCGCGGCATCGGCGTCGTGACCGCGCTGCCCTGGCTCTACTTCGTTCTGCGCGGTCGTCTGCGCGGCAGGTGGACGGGCCTGACCTTCCTCGCGTTCGTCCTCGGAGGGCTGCAGGGCGCGCTCGGCTGGTTCATGGTGAAGAGCGGCCTCGTCGACGTGCCCGCCGTCAGCCACCTGCGCCTCGCCGCGCACCTGACGCTCGCGTTCCTCGTCGGTCAGTGGCTGTTTTGGATCCTGCTCGACGCCAGCAAGCCGAGCCTCATCCGCGCGCGAGGCAACGCGATCTCGAAGGCAGCCTGGTGCGTGGGCGCGCTCGTCGTCGTGCAGATCATCTATGGCGCGTTCATGGCCGGCACGCGCGCGGGCTACATGTTCCAGACGTTCCCCGACATGAACGGCGCCTTCATCGCGCCCGGCTCCTTCTCGCTCTCCCCGGCGTGGCTGAACCTCGTCGAGAACCCGGCCGCCATCCACACGGTGCATCGCTGGCTCG
>CAYLZW010000003.1:0-71034 GCA_964388085.1 uncultured Myxococcales bacterium
CGGCGCTGAAGCGGGCGCTCTCGCCGCTGCCGAGCCGCCTCGTCTTCCTCTCGCTCGCGGCGCTGTTCTTCGCCGAGCGCATCGCCGGCGAGGGCGCGGTGCAGACGGCCGGACGTGGCGCCGCGGCGCTGCTCTTCGTCGCCGGCGTGGCGCTTCACCTGGTGTTCCGGCGGGGGGCTCCCGCTGCCGCCCAGCGCTACTCGCTGGCGCTGCTGGTCTCGTACGCGGGGCTCCTGTCCGGTGTGCTCTTGTATGCGCTGCACGTCGGGCTCCGGGCGCAGCCCGACGATCCCGTCGCGGGTTATGCCTTGCTCGCGAGCCTCGTGTTGCTGGCGACGCACGCAGGGGTGCTGTTCGCCGTCGAGCTGACCGGGGCGCCCATGCGCGCGGCGGGCTTCGTCGAGGTGCGGCGTGTGAAGCAGGCGGCCGCCACCGCGGCGGTGCTCGCCTTCGCGCTCGGCGGGCTCGCGTTCTTGAACGTGGCCGCGGCCAAGGTCGAGTGGCGCACGGATCTCTCGTTCGCGGCCCCCACGAGCCCGTCTCACGCGACTTTGTCACTTTTGGAAGCGAGTAACCGAGAGGTCGAGGTGTTCCTCTTCTTCGAGAAGGGCAGCCCGGTGCTGAGCGAGATCGGGGACTACTTCGAGGGGCTCGAGAAAGCGGGCGCCAAGCGGACCGTCCTCGATCAGGCCCTCGACGCGGAGCTCGCCAAGGAGCTGAAGGTCTCGCGCAACGGCAGCGTCGCGTTCCGCAGCGGGGAGCGCAGCGAGACCTGGTACGTCGGCACCGAGCGCGACGCGGCGCGCCGCAAGCTGCGCAAGATTGACGAGGAGGTGCGCACGCGGCTCTCGAAGCTGACGCGCGACGCGAAGACCATCTACTTCACGACGGGACATGGCGAGCGCGGCGACCGAAAGGCGAAGCCGGGCGAGCGCGCGGCGGCGTCGACGTTCGCGAAGCTCGCCAAGGCGCTCAACGCGAAGACCAAGGAGCTCGGCCTGCGCGAGGGGCTCGGCACCAAGGTCCCCGACGACGCCGATCTCGTCGTCGTGCACGGACCGGAGTCCGCCTTCCTGCCCGGGGAGACCGCGGCGCTCAAGGCCTACGTGGAGGGCGGCGGCGCCGTCATGTTGCTGCTCGAGCCCGGCGTCGAGCACGGCCTCGATCCGCTGCTCGAGGCGCTCGGCGTCGAGGCCCCCGGCGTCCCCCTGTTGAACGCCGAGGAGTTCGTCCGGCGTACGCACACCGAGGCCGATCACGCGTTCTTGTTCGCGGCCTCGTTCGCGTCGCACAAGGCCGTCAAGGCGCTGAACGACGCGCGCGGGAAGGTCGCGCTGCTGTTCTTTCGCGCCGGTGAGCTGAACCGCGAGAAGGACGCGAGCGCCAAGGTCACCTTCATCGCGCGCTCGCGCAAGGGCACCTTCGCCGACGACAACGGCAACGGGCGCTTCGACGAGGGCGAGCAGCGCAAGGTGCGGGACTTCGCCGCCGCCATCGAGCGTCCCGTGCAGGGCAAGCCCGAGGCGCGCGCCATCGTCGTCGCGGACTCGGACGTGCTGTCCGACTCGCTGCTCATCGCGGAGGCGAACGCGGCCTTCGGGTACGAGTCCGTGCTCTGGCTGCTGCGCGATGACGCGGCGGGCGGCGCCGTGGAGATGGACGAGGACGTCCCCATCGTGCACACGCGCGACGAGGACTCGCTGTGGTTCTACGGCAGCACCGTCGTGATGCCGGGCCTCGTGCTGCTCCTCGGCCTGTTGTTCGTGAAGAGCCGCCGCCGCCGGAGGACGTCATGAGGTCGCAGGTCATCGCTCACTTCGCGCTGCTCCTCCTCGGCGCCGCGCTCAGCTACCTCGCCTGGAACCGCCCGGACGACGGCGCCGGCGAGAGGGGCGTCGTGCTGGCGCAGCTCGAGGAGGCGGACATCGAGGAGGTCCACCTCCGCTGGCCGGAGGGCGAGCTGAGCGTCACCCCGCTGCGCTCGGGTGAGGAGACGACCTGGGTCGCGAGCCTGTCCTACGACGAGGTGCAAAAGCCGGCGAAGGAGGCGAAGAAGGACGACGGCGCGCGAGCGGCCGACGCGGGGCCCTCCGTTGACGAGGGCGCGCCCGCGGAGCCGGAGAAGGTCCGTAAGAGCGCGCGCTTCCCTGGTGGCCGCTCGGTGGGGCGCGCGCTCGAGACGCTGGCGCCGCTGAGCGCGCGACGCAGCCTCGGGCCGGTGGAGCCCGATCGGCTCGAGGCCATGGGTCTCGTGCAGCCGGAGCGCCGCCTCGTCGTCAAGGCGAAGGGCGGCAAGAGCTGGACGTTCGACGTCGGCGCGGCCACCTACGGTGATCAGGCGCGCTACGCCCGGCTCTCGGGCCGGGACGACGTCCTGCTGCTCGACTCCGCCGCCGTGCGTGGCCTCGAGGGATCGCCCGTGCGCCTCATGGAGGCCCGCCTCGTCACGCTCGAGAGCGAACAGATCGAAGGCATGGACCTGCGCGCGGGCGATCGACAGGCGGCCTTTCGCCACGTCGACCGGGACCAACCGAAGAAGCGCCACTTCGTCCGCGCCGACGCGCCCGAGCAGCGCTCGGAGGAGGCCAGCGGCCTGTTGTCGACGCTGCGCGGCCTGCGCGTCAGCAAGTATGTGGACAAGGGCGCGCTCGCAGGAGCGAACGCGCGCGCGGCGGTCACGCTGCGCCGGATCGGCGCGGAGCCGCTGCGTGTGACGCTTTATGAAGTGTCGGAGGGTTCCGACTTCCTCGTCGAGGCCGGGCCGTGGATCGCCGAGGTGCCGGCGTCGCGCGGCAAGAACCTGCTCGACGACATCATCGCCGCGCTGCCCGCCGAGTGATCGCCGCGGCCGAGCGGCGCTTCATTCGTCGAAGCTGACGTCGCGCGAGCGGGCTCTCGCCTTCGTCTGGGCCTCCTTGAGCTTCACCAGGCGATCCGCCGCGGCGGCGGTGGGCTGGATGTCCTGGCAAACCATGAGCAGGTCGTACGAGTCCTCGAAGTCCTTGCGGTACATCGCGATGTCGGCGCGATCGAGCAGCACGTCGATCTGCGCACTCCACTTGAGCGGGTAGGCCTCCTTGCGGTGCGCCCGGCGACGCGTCGAGTCGGACAGCACGGCGTAGGCGTCGCTCACCTTCGCCCAGATCCGTTCGCAGACCTCGGCCGCCTCTTTGCGCGCCTCCCCGCCAGGACCGTAGAGCCGCTCCAGCTCGTCGAAGACCGGCTTTATCTTTCGCGGCGGGGTCGACCAGTGCAGGCCGAGCGCCTCGAAGTGGTTCGCGTGCTGGATCTTCTCCCACAGGCCCGCCGCGCCCTCGACGAGGCGGTCGAGGCGCTCGCGCTCCTTGCGCTGCCGCTCCGCGCGCGCGACGCCGTCGCCGTCGACCCAGTCGAGGCCGCCCGAGATCTCGAGCGTGTACAGCACCTCGAAGGCAGAGCGCGCCCCGGCCGCGTGCTGGGTGACGTCGTACACGCTCTCCCGGCCCGTCAGCGCCTTCTGCGCGAGGCGCTTGTGCGACGACGAGAAGCCGAGCCCCTCGAGCAGCCGCTTGCCGACGTCGTTGAGCTGCGGACAGCGCCCCTGGTGCCGCTCGAGGCCGCGCTCGAGCGCCTCGTCCGCCAGCTTGCCGACGAGGCCGCTCACCACCTCCTGCATGAGCTGCAGCATGGTGCCGCCGTGGGTCATGCGCGGCGGGCGCTTGAGGTCGACGACGACGTAGCGGCCCTCCGGCTCGACGAGGTTGCGGCCGAGGGTCGGCATGGCGACGGCGGAGCGCACCTCGCGGCCGTTCATGACGACGAACGGGTGCATCGGGTGCCCGGCCATCTCGATGTCGACGCGCACCGTCCCCTTCGACGTCAGCAGCCAGCGGAGCAGCAGGTGCGTGTTCGGCAGCGCCAGGTGCTCGGGCGTGAGCGGCTGCGTGACGGCGAGGGCGAGCACGCCGTCCGCCGTCGTGGGGTTCCACAGCGGACCCTTGCGCTCCAGCACCAGCGCTACGCTCGCGCGGCTCCCACGCCCGCTGTCGTCGTCGCCCGCGGCCGGGTCAGCGCCCTCCTCGCGCTCGAGCACGGCGTCTGGCGGCGTCTTCGGCGGCAGCACCTCGGGCAGCACGCGCGCGAGCTCGTCGCGCTGCTCGAGCTCGACCACCACCATGCCGCCCGGGCCGAGCTGCAGCGTCGTGTGCACCGGCGTCTCCGCCAGCCTCGATCCGATCTGCAGCTTCAAGGCACGACGCTCGCCCGGCAGCGGCGGCTGATCGCAGGCCGCCATGACCGCGCCGAGGAGGTAGAGGTCCCGCCCCGCGACGTTGAAGTCCTGCTCGGAGGCGAAGCGGAGCGTCTCCGCGGACAGGTAGGGCGGGAGCGTCGGCGCCGGGGTCTCTTCCGCTTTGTCATTTTCCGAATCATCGGAGTCGGCTCCGGCGTGCGCCGGCGCGACCTCGGGGGGCGCCTCGGCCGCGGGAGGTTCCTTTACGCCGGGCGCGCCACCGCCGGGAGGCTCCGGCAGCGTCGTGTAGGGCGTGAAGGTCCCGGGCGGCGGCTCGACGATGCGCAGCAGCGCCCGCTCGGGCTGCAGCACCACCACCTCGCACTGGAGCAGCAGCGGCTGGTCGAGGCGCGGCGCCGTCAGCTGGACCTCGATCATGGCCAGCGGCGCGAGCTCGACCTCGGGCAACACCGCGAGGGCGCCCTTGGTCAGGTAGGTCTCCGCGCTCGCGCGCAGCGACTCGTCGCTCGCGTAGGCGACGGTGTTTCCGGAGCAAAGGCGCGGGAGATCGACCACGACACCAGCCTGGCGCGTCCGGCAAGCGCGCGCCAAGCCCCGCACGGATTCGGCGGATTCATCCGGCGGCGAACCGCTAGAAACGCAACGCGACGAGGGAGAACATCGGCACCATTTGCCGGTCGCGGTCGAGCAGCGCGCTCGGGGGCGCGAACAACACGTCGAGCGGCAGGATCCCGGCGCGTGACGCGGACTCACCACGACGGACGCGGAAGAACGACACCGCGGCCGTCGTCGACACGAGACCAGCGGCCGCGCCGAGCGCAGCGGCGCCACCGGCGACGACGTCGAGCTCGCGCGAGGGCGGGCCGGCCGAGCGCAGCAGCAAAGCGCCTCCGCCGACGAGCGCGAACGCGGCCATGGTGCCGAGATCGATGAGCAGCACCTCCCACAGATCGAGGCGCAAGAGCTGAGCGACGCCGAGGCCCGACGCGAGCCCGATGGACGTGGAGCCGAGGTAGAGCAGCGCCGTGTAGAGCGGGTCGCCGAGGCCCATGAGCGAGAACAAAGGCGTGGCCGCGAGGCCGACGAGGAGGCCGACGCCGCCTCCGGTGTTCATCGTCGACACCTGCGCGTCCTCGAGCTCGAGCAACGTGGCCAGCACCGCGGCGCTGCCGAGCCCGAGGTACCCGCCGACGACGGAGGGCAGCAGCGCGAGCGGCAGCGCCTGCTCGAGGTTGTGCCGGAAGGGGGGCAGGGCAGCGTCGGGCCAAGGCACACCGGAGAGCGAGAACAGCCAAGGGGCGAGCGTGAGCCCGAGACCCGCGCCCCAGCCGATGCCGCTCGCGACGAGGCGCGCGTCGCCGGCCGAGAGATCGAGCCCGTCGGCGACGAGCCAACTGCCGAGCGCGAAGCCGCCGCCGAGGACGACCGCGCCCGCGCCACCGGCGGCGCTCACGAACAACGGCAGCGCGCCCGGGTTCGTCGCGAGCCAGACCGCGCCCACGGCGCCGTTGTAGGCCCCGAACAGGCCGCTCGTCAGCGCCAGCTCGAGGTGGCCGGGCTCGAAGGGGATCGGGCGGCGCGGCAGCACCGCACCGCGGAGCGGAGCGCGAGGCGGGATCGCGGACAGCACGCTCTCGGCGCGCAGCGCGGCCGTGCTGCCGGGCGCCTGCTCGACGACGCGCTCGAGACAGGCCCGGCCGGAGGCGTCCTGCGCCTGGCGCAAGAGGCGCAGGCAGATGGCGTACTGCTCGTCGGCGGCCATGTCGACGCCCAGGGGGATCACAGGCCCCGTGCGCGAGCGGTCGCCGTCGGCCGCGCTCTGTTCCGGTTCGCTCACCGACGGCGGCGTCGCTCCCGCGTCGCCAGCGACGGGGGGCGTCTCGGCCCCGAGCGACAACAGCAAGCTGAGGGCGAATAACCCGGACACGATCACCTCCCGCGATCTCCCGACGTTGCCCGCTGTGTCGGCGCACGCGACCCCTCGTCGGAAGGTCCCTCTTGTACCGCCCCGCGCAGACGGTACACCAAGCGGGTTTGTCAGATGCCGTCCGTGGAGGTCGCCGTGTCGCTGAACGCTGGATCACCGAACGCTGGGTCGCCGAACGCTGGGTCGCTAGACGAGTCGCTGCGCGCGCGGCTGCAGAAGCTCATCGACGAGAACGAGGTGCTGTTGTTCATGAAGGGCAACCGCTCCATGCCGCAGTGCGGGTTCTCGGCGCAGGTGGTGGGCATCCTCGACGAGTACCTGCCGGCGTACGAGACCGTGAACGTGCTCGCGGACCCCGAGGCGCGCCAGGGCATCAAGGAGCTCTCCGACTGGCCGACCATCCCGCAGCTCTACGTGAAGGGCGAGTTCGTGGGCGGCTGCGACATCGTGCGCGACCTGCACCAGTCGGGCGAGCTCAGCGACGTGCTCGGACACAAGCCCATCGAGCTGGAGCCGCCGAGCATCCGCGTCAGCGACAGCGCCAAGGCGGCCTTCGAGGAGGCCAAGGAGGAGGCAGAGTACGAATTCTTGCGCCTCGAGATCGGGCCTCGCTTCGAGTACGGCCTCTCCTTCGGCCCGCGCCTCGAGCGCGACGTCGAGGTCAACGCGGGCGGCCTGACGATCCTGCTCGACCGCGCGAGCGCGCGCCGCGCTGACGGCATGAGCATCGACTTCGTCACCACCGACGGCGGCGCCGGCTTCAAGATCGAGAACCCGAACGAGCCCCCGAAGGTCAAGCAGATGACCGTGACGGAGCTGCAGGCGAAGCTCGACGCCAAGGAGCCGCTGCACCTGTTCGATGTGCGGCCCGAAGACGAGCGCAAGATCGTCTCCATCGAGCAGGCGGTGCCGCTCGACGAGGCGGGCCAGGCGCAACTGCTCGCGCTCCCGAAGGACGCGCTCATCGTCTTGCACTGCCGGAGCGGTCGGCGCAGCCAGGCGGCGGCCGAGAGCTACCTCGGCCAGGGCTTCACGAACCTCTACAACCTGGAGGGCGGCGTCCTCGCCTGGGCCGATCTGCACCCGGGCCTTCCCAAGTACTGAGAGGTCGCCGTGGATGTGAACGACGAGATCCAACGAGCCATCGAGGGAGCGATCCCGGGCGCGCGCGTCGAGGTGATGAACGCCTCCCCGGGGCACTTTCAGATCACGGTCCGCTCGGGTGCCTTCGAGGGCAAGAAGCTGCTCGAGAAGCAGCGCATGGTGCTCGGCGCCATCAAGCACCTGATGGCGGGTGACGCCGCGCCCGTCCACGCCGTGGACAAGATCCACACGCTCGTCGAGTAACCCGTCCGAATCGGTGCGGAAACTTGCGTGAGGCGATCCGGCCGCGTCTCATGGGCAGGTGCCCGACACCTCGCTCACGCTCGCCTTCGCGCTCGGCGCCCTGCTCGCGGGCGTCGTCTTGTGGGCCGTGTTCACGGTGCGCCTCTCGCTCGCCTTGCGCGGGGCGCGAAAGAACGCGGTGGCGCTGAGCCGCGCGACGGTGTTTGGCCAGGTCGCCGAGCAGCTCGTCCCGCTGCTGCCGGACTTCCCGCACGACCTCGAGGACGCGCGCTTCCTCGGGGCGCCGATCGACTACGTGGTGTTCGACGGCTACGCGGCGAACGACGAGGTGGAGATCGTCTTTGTGGAGGTCAAGACCGGCAACGCCAAGCTCTCGCGCGGCGAGCGGCGCGTCCGTGACGCCGTGCGGGCGGGCCGGGTTCGCTTCGAGACCCTTCGGCTGTAACGTCGAGCGATGCCGTACGATCCCGATCGCCATGGCCCCGTGCGCATCGTGGGGCCGGGCTTTCACGAGCGCGTCTATGTCGTCGTCGCCCGCGTGCCGAAGGGCCGCGTGACCACGTACGGCGACGTGGGCGGGGCGCTCGGCTCGCCCAACGTCGCGCGCCAGGTGGGCTACGCGCTCGCGGCGCTGCCGAGCAACCGCCACGACGTGCCCTGGCATCGTGTCATCAACGCGAAGGGCTGCATCAGCTTTCGGGGTGACGAGGAGCGCGGCGCCGAGCAGCGACGCCGGCTGGCCAAGGAGGGCGTGCCCTTCGACGAGGCCGGGCGCGTGCGCGACTTCAAGGCTCGCCGCTTTCGCTTCGACAGCCCGCCGATGGGTCCGCGCGACCACGACGAGGACGAGGAGGGCGCGTCGTGAGTGAAGAGACCGCGAGCACCACCTCGTACGGCGACACCGTGCGCGTCGAGCGGCGCGGCGCCGTCAGCACCGTCGTGCTCTCGCGCCCGGACGTGAAGAACGCCGTGGACCGCGCCAGCGCGGAAGGGCTCGCGCGCGCGTTCCGCGCCTTCGAGGACGACGACGAGGCCGACGTCGCCGTGCTCTACGGGGAGGGCGGCACCTTCTGCGCCGGCGCCGATCTGAAGGCCTTCGCCGAGGGGCGCGGCAACCGCGTCGAAGCGGACGGCGACGGTCCCATGGGACCCACGCGCATGCTGCTCCGAAAGCCCGTCATCGCGGCCATCGCGGGACACGCGGTCGCGGGCGGGCTCGAGCTGGCGCTCTGGTGCGACCTGCGTGTCGTCGAGGAGGACGCGGTGCTCGGCGTCTTCTGCCGGCGCTTCGGCGTGCCGCTCGTCGACGGTGGCAGCGTGCGCCTGCCGCGTCTCATCGGGCAGAGCCGCGCGCTGGATCTGATCCTGACCGGACGTCCGGTGGACGCGCCGGAGGCCCTCCGCATCGGGCTCGCGAACCGCGTGGTGCCGAAGGGCAGGGCGAGGGAGGCGGCGGAGGAGCTCGCGCGCGTCATCGCCTCGTTCCCCCGGGAGGCCATGCGCGGCGATCGCCGGAGCGCCTACGAGCAGGCCTCGCTCTCGCTCGACGACGCCATCCTAAACGAGCTGCGCCACGGCCGCGCCGCGCTGCGCGCCGAGGCGGCGGCGGGCGCGTCGCGTTTTGTCTCGGGGCAAGGGCGCCACGGTCGCTTCGGCGACGACGATTTGCGCTGAGTCTCCTCGCTGCGGCCTCGGCGAGCGAGGAGATGAGCGAATCTCCGGTTCCACCACGAGCTTGCTTGATCCGCTCGCGCGACGTCGGCGGTCTCGTACATTGAACCTATGCTGCGACGATCGATGCTGGCGCTCGCGACGATGTTTTTGACGGCCCACGCCTGCGGCGAGGACGGGTACCGCGCGGCGTGTGGCGCCGTGCCGCTCGGCGGCTCGCTCTGTGACGCGCGGAACGTGCTCGAGCCCGCGGGGGGCCGCTACGGCGGCTACCTCGAGGGAGAGCACCGCTGGACGCGCGAGCTCCGCTGGTGTGCCGTGACGGTCGACGACGGCAGCGTCGTGCGCGTGAGGTATCTCGAGCCTGCCCCGGCCTGGCGGGCGCCGTAGCGGGCGCCGCGGTCGCTCAAGCGCTCGAGGTCCTCAGCGCGCTCAAGGTGCGCGCCGCGCTGCGCAGGGCGTCGGACGCGGCGGCGCCCTGCCGCTTCCCGCCCGCCCCGATGCGGCCGTCGGGCATCGTGGACTCCTCTTCGTCGTCGTCCTCGAAGGCCGCGTGACGGCGCTCGCCGCGCGCCTCCTTCTCGTCGAGCACGTGCGCGCGATACAGCTTGAGGGCCTGGCGCGTGCCGATGTCGGTGGTCGGGATCTGCGCGGCGAGCTCCTCCGCGTCGCGCAGCGTCTCGCGCGCCAGCGTCTTCGATCCTTGCGTGGCCTCGACGCACGCGCACTTCGCCAACGAGATGGCCGCGTCGGCCGTGTCCCCGGCGTTCTGCTGCAGCGTGGCGGCCAGGTCATATTGGACCCTGGCGTCGTCGTGGCGACGCAGATGGAGCTGGGCATCGCCGAGGCGCGCGCGCGCGTGTCCTTCCGCGCGGCGGTCGAGCACCTCGCGATGGATGCGGATGGCCTCCTCGCAGAGCGCCGCACAGTCGCGGTAGCGCTCCTGCTCGAAGCGGACGCGCGCGAGCTCGTTCAAGAGCAGGCCCTCGAAGCGGCGGTTTCCGACCTCGCGGTGGATCTGCAGCGCGCGCTCGAGCAGCGTCACGCCGCTTCGCTCCTTGCCGATGCCGAGCAGGAGCACCGCGAGCTCACCCACCGTGATGCCCTCGTAGCGGCGGTCGCCCACCTCGCGATGGATCTCGATGGCGAGCTCGTAGCACTCGCGCGCGCTCTTCAGATCCCCGCGGCGACGGTGCAGGCCGGCGATGAAAGAGGTGCAGCGTCCCTCGAGCAGCCGCGCGCCCTGCTCGCGCATGAGCGGCAGCGCCTCGGCGTAGCGCGCCTCCGCCTGCTCGAGCTCGCCGGTGAAGAGGTGGTGCGTGCCGATGTTGCCGAGCGCGCGCGCTTGCCAGAGATCGCTGTCCGCTGCGCGCGCGAGCTCCAGCGCGCGCTCGAGATCGGCGAGGCTCTGCTCCAGCATGGCCCGCACTCGCCGGACGCGTCCGCGCGACTCGAGCGCGCGCGCGTGCAACAGCGGGTCGATGTTCAACACCTCGGCGGGCTCGAGCGCCATGTCGAGGAGCATCAGGTGCACCTGGAACGGACCGCGCGTGGCGAGCACCGGCTCGAGCGCGAGCAGCCCACGCAGCGCTCGTTCGACGTCGAGGAGGGTGAGCGGATCGGCCGCCAGAGACGTGCGCACCACCGCCATGAGGTTCTCGGCCTCTTGCTCGAGCTGACGTCGACGCAACACGCCGCCGTGCGTGTCGACCTCCTCGGCGAGCGCGCGCCCCACCTCGAGGAAGTACGCCGCGTGCCGGTTGCGCATGCGCACGAGGTGGCCTGAGCGGTGGAGCTGATCCTCGGCGAAGTCACGGATGGGCGCGTAGTGCGTGAGGCGCGAGCGCCCGATGGACAGGTGTGACGATCCGCGACGGAGCAGAGACTTGTCCTTGAGGCCCTTCAGCGCGAAGACAACGGGCGGCGCGTCGGGGAAGTCGGCCAGATCGAGCACCGCCTCCGCCGCCTCCGCCGTGAAGCCGCCCCGAAATACGGCGCTCTGCGCGAGCGCCGCTTGCTCCCAGGGCTTGAGCAGGCGCCAGGACCACTCGATCGTGCTCGTCAGCGTCGAGCGCCCGACGCGCTTGCCGTTACCGCGGTTCACCGACGAGGACGACGTCCCGGAGGACGGCGTGCGCCGGGCGTTGGCGTCGACTCGCGCGCGCGGGCGCTCCTCGCGCTTCAGCAGCTCGACGCGGCTCGGCAGGCGCTCGAGCAGCTCCGCCGGAGAGAACGCCGCCAGGCGCGCCGCCGCGATCTCGATGGCGAGGGGGACGCCGCCCACGCGGCGCACGATCTCGGCCACGGCCGCTGCGTCCTCGCGCTTGAGGGTCCAGCCGCGCACGGCGTCGCGCGCGCGCTCCACGAACAGGCTGACGGCCTCGAGCCCGCTGATCTCGTCGAGGTGACGCGCGCTCTTGGCCGGCACCCGCAGCGGCCCGAGCTTGACCCGCACCTCCCGCTCGAGGCCGAGACCGCTCCGCCCTGTGACGAGAAACACCGCCTCGGGCGCGTGCTGCAGCCAGAGCTCGAGCAGCGGCGCGAGCGGGGTCGTCACGCGATCGGCGTTGTCGAGCACCAGCAGCAGAGGGCTCTTCTCGTCGAGGACGCCGGCGAGGCTGAGCGACGGGTCGACGCCGGGTGCGCCGGACAGATCCGTGTCGAGCGTCGCTGCCACCCGCTGCGTGACCTCGTCCACCGAGGCCGCGTCCGCGAGATCACAGAGGAACGCGCCGCCGCCCTCGCGCGCGTAGCGGGGCTCGTGTGCCGCGGCGTAGCGGTAGGCGACGCGTGACTTGCCGATCCCCTCGGGCCCGAGGATCGTGAGCAGGCGCGCGCCGCCCTCGATGAGCTCGTGCAAGCGATCGAGCGCCTGCGTGCGCCCGACGAAGAGCCCGCTGTCGACCCACTTCTCGTGCTCGGCTGGTGATTCGTGCTCGGACACGCGCTGGTCTCGTCTCCCTGCCGGCGGGCACTCATGACCGCGACGAACCGCGGACCAACGCTCCAGCGACGGCCGAGAGGAGGGTACGTCGCGCTGCCGCTCGTCGATAGCGCCGGCCGCCATCGCCGTCGAGGGTACGCGCGCAGGGTGCGACAAGCGCGTACATATCGCTGAGCGCGTCTCCGGCCGCGCGGGAGCGCAGGTGTTAGCCTGGCGCCGATGATCCGCGTGCGCGAAGGAGATGTGGAGACCCTCATCTCCATCGACGAGTTCGAGGCCCGGGCGCGCAGCGGCGAGATGTCTCCCTTCGCCTGGGTCTGCATCCCGACGCTGACCGGCGATCGCTTCGTGCAAGCGCGCGAGCTGTCGCTCTTCGTCGCGCTCTACGATCCGCGCCGGCTGCACTTTCGTCGTCACTTCGCGCTCGGGCGGCTGCCGCTCGTCACCGGCCTCGTCGCCGCGCTCTGCGTCGCGCTGTTCCTCATCTCGCGCCACCTCGGCGATGGCGTCGTCACCCGCGAGGTGCTGCTCGATCTCGGCGCCAAGGCGAGGGCGCGCATCCTCGAGGACGGCGAGGCCTGGCGCCTGTTGGCCGCGAACCTCTTGCACCGGGACATCGTGCACCTGTCTTTCAACCTCTTCGCGCTGCTGAACATCGGCACCGTGCTCGAGGGCGTGTATCGCCGCGGCGACTACGTGCTCGTCCTCGTCGTCTCGGGGCTCTGCACCATGGCGACCAGCGCGGTCATGAGCGGGCCCGTCACCGTCGGCGCCTCCGGCCTCGTGTTCGGTTGCCTCGGCTGCGCCGTCGTGTTCGGCTGGCGCTACGGGGACGTGCTGCCGCTGCGCTACCGCACGTACTTCGGCGTCGTCGTTGTGGGTTACGCCGCGGCCATGTTCTATCTCGGGCTCCGGAGCCCGAGCACCGACAACTGGGGGCACGCGGGCGGGCTGCTCGCGGGCTTCGTCCTCGGGGGCGTGCTCACCCCTCGGCTCATGCGCCTCACCGACGAGCCGCGCGAGCCGTTGCGCGAGCTCGTTCGCCCCTTCGTGCTCGCCGCCCTCGTGCCGCTGGCGCTCCTCCTCGTCGGGCCGCTGCTGCCCCGCTGGTTCGTGCACATGACGCCCTACACCGTGGAGGCCTTCGGCGTCGTGCTGGAGCGCCCCGCGCACTGGACCAAGGCCAAGGACCCGCTCGGCTTCCTCACCTTCGGCAACGGCGTCGACGCGTTCGCGTCGCTCGGCTGCGCTGATCGTCGAGGGCCGAGCCGACTCGACGAGGCCGCCGAGCGCTTCGTCGGCACGGAGCTCGTTGGCCTCTCGCGCGGTGGTCACATCGGCGACCTGAACGTCTCCGAGCCGGTGCCGTCGGCGGTCGGCAGCGGCGCGCACACCGAGCCCGCCGTGCGCGTCCACTTCTCGTTCATGGCCAGCGACGGGCCGCTCGAGGCGGACGCGCTGCTGTTCTCCCGCGGTCAGCTCGAGTGCGCGCTCGTGCTCGCGGCGCGCCCGACGGCCAGCCCCACGGCGAGCGTGCGCCTCGACGACATCCGCGCGCGCCTGCGCTTTGTGCCGACGCGCGCCGAGGTGCTCGCGAAGCGCAACGTCAGCGGACGGCCGTCGTCATCGGCGGCGTGGCTCGATCTCGCCTTCGCGCACCAGCGCGGCGGGGCCATTGCGGAGGCGCGCGCCGCGTTCGAAGAGGCCGAGCGGCTCAGCGCCGCCGAATCCTCGGAGACGAGCCGCAGGATCGGCCAGATTCAGCTCGCGCTCGCCACGCTGGAGCTCGGCTTCGCGGGCAACGCGGAGGCCGCGGCGCAGCACGCCGAGCGCGCGGTCACCCTGACCGGCGGGGACCGCGACGCCACGCTGGTGTTGCTCGAGGCGCTGCTCGAGCAGGGGGAGCTCGAGCGGGCGCGCGCGCACCTCGCCGCGGCGCGGGAGCGGCTCGGCGCAGACGCGGACCTCGACGCGCTCGAGAAGCGGATCGTGGCCGCGGAGGCGGCGCACGAGCGTGGCCACCACGACGCGAGCGAGCCCAGCCCTTGAGCTGGCTAGGCGCCACGCGCGCGATCCTGGCCTTGTTGCTCGTCGTGGCGGCCGGCTCGTGGATGGGGGCGCTGTTCGCCTCGTCGAGATCCGCGAGCCCCGCGCTGCTGGTCTATGCGGAGCCTGTCGGTCTACGCGGCGCGAGCTTCCCGCTGCGCGTCGTCGCCGTGTGGCCGAGCGAGAAGCGCCGCGCGGCCTTCCGCGGTGTCGTGGTACCGCCGGCGGGGGAGCCGGTGCCGCTCGTCGACGGAGTCGCTCGTTTGACGCTGCCGTCCGACGGTGACGCGCTTACGCTGCGCATCGAGGGCGACGCAGACGGCGTCCCGGCGAGCACGAGCGTCACCGTCGCGCTGCGAGCTTCGCTGCCCGCCGCGCCGCTCCCGCGCTACCAGCCGTGGACGGCGGAGCTCGCGTCCGGCAGCGTCGAGGATCGCGCGCAAGCACCGGTGTATCCGGCCGCTGGGCGCCAGCCGGCCATGCTGCCGGGAGAGGTCGTCGTCGTCAGCGACGCCGGCATCGAGCTGGTCGCGCTGGTGCCGAACGCGGCCGGGACCCGCCTCCCCGACGGGAGGGCGCTGCGCCTCGACAAGAGCGGCGTCGTGATCGAGGTCCCGCCGGTGCTGACGCGCGGCCAGGCGCTCGACGTCGTCGTCCGCAGCGCCGGCCCGGAGCGCCTTCACCTCGATCTCGTCGTCAACGGCGGCGTTCGCGACATGCGCATCCTCGAGGTCGGCAGCGACCCGGCGACGCTGAAGCTCCCGCTGCCGGAGGACGCCCGTGCGGGGTGGTTCGCGGTCCACGCGGCGACCTCACCGCTCGGCAACGCGCGCGGCGCGGTGGCGCTCGGGCTGCTCGTCGACGAAGAGCTGGCGCTGTCGCCCCGCGCGCTCATCCGGCGGCTGGCGGCGCACCCCTCCTTTCAGGCGGCGAACGATCCGCTGCTCGCGCGCCTTTGGAGCTCAGCCACGACGCCGCCGCCGGTGCCGAGCGAGACCTTCCTGCGGGCGCTCCTCGCTCGCCTGCACGTCGACCACGTGCGGGCGGCGAACCTGGCGCCTTCGGTCTCGTCGCAGGCGGCGCTCGCCGACGAGGTGCGCCGAGAGAGCGCCGCGCGCTTCCGGCTGCCTTTCCGCGTGGCCGGCGGCCTCTTTGCGCTGCTCGCCGCCGTGGTCGCGCTCCGCTCGGTCCTCGCCAACCAGCGCTGGCGCGCCGAGAGCGACGGGGCCGGTGGCCGCCAGCTCGCGCCCGCCGCCTGGTCCCTGCTGGCGTTCGCGGTGTCGCTGTCGGCGCTGTGGGTGCTCGACTGGGTGATCGGCCTCATGCTGAACAGCCCCCCTTTGTGACGAGGAGGATCCCGCTCGGTGCAGAGAAGGAGACGAAGTGTCGCTCGTTCCGGCGCCTGGCCCGCGCGCGCGCGGCGGGTAGGGTAGGCTCCGCGCCATGCAGGTCGGCGACATCGTCGATGGCCGCTTTCGGCTGCTCGAGCTCCTCGGCGAAGGAGCAGCGGGAAAGGTGTTCCGTGCGGAGGACCTCGGCCGCAACAACATGTTCGTCGCCCTGAAGATGCTGCACGCGAAGGACCCGCGCTGGGAGAACTTCTTCCGTCGCGAGTTCGACGTGCTCTCGAAGCTGCACCACCCAAACCTCGTCAGCGTGTACGACTTCGGCCCCGCGCCCGAGGAGAACACCTTCTATTTCACGCAAGAGCTCGTCGTCGGGAAGCCGCTGCTCGACATCGTCGCCGGCAAGAAGATCGACGAGGTGGCCGCGCTCTTCATCGAGATCTGCCGCGCCCTCGAGTTCATCCACGGACACGGCGTGCTGCACCGCGACCTCAAGCCCGCGAACATCCTCGTGCAGATGCACGCCGAGCCGGGCGAGCGCGTGCGCGTGCTCGACTTCGGCCTCTGGCGCGAGCTCGATCCGACGCCCCAGAAGGGCGCGCGCTGGGCGGGGACGCCGCCGTACCTCGCGTCCGAGGTGCTGCGCGGGTACGGGCACTCCATCAGCGCCGACCTGTACGCGGTCGGCGTGACGCTGTTTCAGGCGGTGACGCGCAAGCTGCCGCACGGGCGCGGCACGCCACAGGAGCTCTTGGCGGCGCGCAAGGCGGCGGCGCCCGACCTCGTCGGCGTGGTCTCGCGCCCCATCGCCGAGCTGGTGGGGCGGCTGCTCGACGAGGAGCCGAAGAAGCGGCCGGCGACGGCGGCCGAGGTGGCGGCGTCCCTCTCCGTCGTCGTGCCGCATCACACGCTGGCCATGCCCATTACGCTCGGTCGCGCGCGCCTCGTCGGCCGGGAGCAGGAGCAGGCGCAGCTGCTGCAAGCGCTCGGCGCGGTGCGCGAGCGACGGCCGGAGGCGCCGCGGCTCATCGTCGTCGAGGGAGACGACGGCGTCGGCAAGTCCCGGCTCGCGAACGAGATGAAGGCGACCGTCCAGCTCGAGGGCGGGCGCAGCGCGGTGGGTCGCTGCATGGAGGACGTGCGCTGGAGCTATCGGCCCATCGCCGACCTCGTGCGCGCGATGACGCCGGTGGCCGCGCGCGCGACCTTCAGCGAGCGCGAGAAGCAGGTCGTCGAGCGCCTCTGCCCGGAGATGGGCGACGAGCCGGCCGACCTCTCGAACCCGCTGCCGCGGCACGAGCGCGAGCGCTTTCACCAGATGGCGACCGAGCTGTTCTTGAACCTCGGCGCTGCCAAGCCGTGCGTCCTCGTCATCGAGGACATCTCCTACTGCGACGCAGGCAGCGCCGCGCTGCTCTCGGCGGTGCTGCGCCGGGCGAAGGAGGCGCAGGTCCTCGTCGTCGTCACCGCGGGACCGGCGGCCACGCACGGGCCGGTGCCGCGGGAGCTCATCGAGGCGGCGGGCCGAGACGTGTTGCGCATCCCGCTGATGCCGCTGCCGCGAGAGGGGGTCGGCCGCCTCATCGCCGCGCTGCTCGGCGTCGCCGAGGTGCCGGACGCGCTCACGGACACCGTGGCCGCGCACTCGAAGGGCAACCCGCTGCTCGTCGAGGAGCTGGTGGCGCTGTTCATCGATCGAGGAGAGATCAAGCGGGGCGAGCGCGGCTGGGCGCTCGACGAGTTCGACACGGCGGCCGCCGCTCCGACGGCGCTGCTCGAGGTGCTGTCCGAGCGCGTCGCGCGCCTCGGCGAGAACGAGCGTCGTTCGCTCTCGGCGCTCGCCGTCTTCAACCGCCCCTCGGGGCCGAAGCTGCTCTCGGCCATCGGCGGCATCACGCGCGCGGAGGTGCGCCAGGCGCTCTCCAGCGCGGAGTCGCAGGGGCTCATTCGCGTCGTCGGCGAGGAGGAGGGGCGGCCGCGTGTCGTGTTCCGTCACCCTCAGATCCGCGACGTGCTGCTCGAGGATCTGCGGCGCGGCGGCGTGCTGAAGATGTGGCACCACACGGCGGCCGAGGTGCTCGAGGAGCGCAGCGAGGAGCGGGGCGGCGCCGACGCCATCGCCGAGACGCTCGCGCACCACTACGAGCAGGCGGGCATGGCCGAGCCGGCGCTGCGCTGGCTGATCCGCGCCGCCGAGCACGCGCTGCAGTCGTTCGGCTTCGACGACGCCATCAACCTCGCGCGTCGCGCGTCGCGGCTGCTCTTGAAGGCGCGCGCCGACATCGAGACGGTGGTCACCTGCGATCTGCTCGTCGCCAAGGGGCTCTTGTTCTCGGGGCGCATCCCCGAGGCGCGCGCGTTCCTCGAGGGCGCGGTGGCGCGCGCCGACGCCGTGCAGGCGCCGGAGGCCTTCGGGGAGCTGCACGTGTGGCTCGGGCGCGCGTGCAACCAGATGGGCGCCGTCGAGCAGGGCGCGCGCTCGACCGATCGCGCCCTCGAGCTGTTGTCGAGAGAGGAGCACCCGCTCGCGTACGCGCGTCTCCTGCTCGCGAAGGGGGAGCTGAACCAGCGGGTCGATCCGGCGAACGCGCTCACCGACACCGAGACGGCGCTGCGCCTCATGCCCGAGCCGCGCGACGTCGGCGACGAGCTGAACGCCTTCGAGGTGCTCACGGTAGCCGCCTACTACGCGGGCGATCGGGAGCGGAGCATCAAGTACGCGCGGCATCGCGTGAAGCTGTCGGACCGGGCGGCCCGTCCGCTCGAGAAGATCACGGCGCTCCGGCAGCTCGCTACCGCGCTCGGCGTCACCGGGCAGCGCCTCGACGCGCGCAAGCACTTGAACAGCGCCCTCAAGCTCGCGCAGGACTCCGGCTACAAGGTCGAGGAGGCGCTGCTGGTCAAGGCCCTCGGCGACCAGCTCTTCGTGTCCGGGCAGTACAAGGAGGCCATCGTCCGCTTCCAGCAGGCGGCCAAGCTGTCGGCGCAGATGGGCCAGCAAGCGGACCGCGCCGACGCGCTCAAGTACCTCGGCGAGTGTTACCTCGCGAAGGGCGAGTACGATCGCGCCATCGATCACCTGAAGGCCGCGCTCGACGCCTTCGATCGCTCGGGTCAGCTCGCGAACGTCGTCGCCGCGCGCTGCTATCTAGCGAACGCGTACATCGCCAAGAACGCCCTCGACGACGCTGAGCAGGTGCTCCGCGTGGCGGCCAAGCGCCTGCCCGCCGACGGGCTCGCGAACGCGCGCGCCGAGGTCTATTGCTCGCAAGGCAATCTGTTCTCCGCGCGGAACGATTTCAAGCGCGGCCGCATCGCCTACCTGCACGCCATCGCGCTCTGCCGCAGCTCGCACGACAAGTTCTCGCTCGGCGAGGCCACCGTCGGCTACGGGCAGTTGCTGCTTCGCTTCAAGAAGCCTGGACGAGCCCTGCGCATGGCCAAGCGCGCGGAGACCATCTTCATCGACCTCGACGCCCGCGGACAGATGAAGCGCTTGAAGCCGCTCTTGAACGCCGCCGAGGGGCTCGCGCCGGGCGCCGCTCCAGCGAAGAAGGGCAAGGCCACGCCGCGAAAGAGCCGCGCCGCGCCCTGAGCTCCCGAGAGAGGCCGGTGCTCCTCGCCCCCCACGGGGCACGAGCGCGTCGCCCGGTCCTGACGCGCAGGCGGCGAGGCGCTATCTCTCCAGGCCATGACGCCCTCCGCCCATCCCTCCGCTCGGAAGCCCCGGCCGCTCAAGATCGTCCTCGGCGCCCTGGTCGCCGTCGTCGTCCTCTTGGGCATCGCCACCCTGTTCATCGACGTGGACGCGCTCGTCGAGTCGCGCAAGCCGGAGCTCTTGCAGAAGGCGTCCGACGCCGTGGGCCGGCAGGTCAGCGTCGGCGACATCGACGCCCGCCTCCTGCCTGACTTCGGCGCCACCGTGCGCGGCCTGAAGGTCGCGGGCCCGACGGCCGAGTCGCCCGCGCTCCTCGAGGTGGGCGCCGCCGAGCTGCGCTTCTCCCTCTGGAAGGCCATCGTCTCCCTCGGCAAGGACCTCGAGGTCACCGCGCTCGAGCTGCGCGAGGTGAAGGCGCACGTGGCCCGCGCCGCCGACGGGAGCTGGAGCTTCGACGACATCCTCGCGCGGCAGCAGGACGCGCCCGCCGACGAGGGGCCGACGGATCTGTCCTTCCTCGAGGGGGCGCGCGTCGAGCGGGCGGCGATCCTGAACGCAGACATCACGCTCGACGACGCGAAGCTCGGCCGGCCGCTCAAGGCGGAGGCGACCCAGCTCGTGCTGACGGACGTACGCCTCGGCGCGCCGCTCGCCGCCGAGCTGCAGACCACGCTCGTCGACGGGCACAAGCGCACGCCCGTGAACCTGCGCGCGAAGCTCGCGGAGCTCCCGAAGACGCTCTCCTTCGAGCCCTTTCCCGAGCTCGCCGCCGCGCTGACCTTGGGGGAGCTCGAGGTCGGACCGTGGGGCGCGTTGCTGCCGAGCGACACCCTCGCGCCCGCGGCCGGCACCCTGAGCGCCGACGTGAAGGTCGACGCGGGCAAGGACTTGAGCACGTTCCAGGGCAGCGGCACCGTCAAGGCCAGCCAGCTCGTGCTCGCGCAGCGCGGCAAGCGCGGGCAGGTGCTCGACGCCGACGTGGCCTTTGACGTCGACGTGGACACCAAGGCGCCGCGCTACCTCGTGCGCTCGCTGAAGGTGCAGGGCACGGGCATGGACATCACGGGCAGCGCCGACGCGAACAGCGCCTCGCTCGCCGGCGTGAAGACCGCCGACGTCAAGGCGACGATTCAGGATCTGCAGCGCGTGCTCGCGGTGCTCCCGCCGGGCAGCGCCGCGTTGCCCGAGGAGCTCACGCTAAAGGGTCCGGTGCAGGCGCGGCTCGTCGGCAACGCACAGAGCGTCGACCTGACGGTGAACCTCGACCAGGCGCGGGTCGCGTGGGCGGAGAGCTTCGACAAGGCGCCGGGGAGAGCGCTGAACCTGACCCTGAAGGGGACGCGAAAGGGCGACGTGCTCGCCGTGGAGCCCTTCGCGCTGCAGGTCGACAGCGCGCGCATCGGCGGCAGTCTCGGGCTGCCCATGGACGAGGACGCGCCGCTCTCGGCGGACATCCAGAGCGGCGCGGTGACGTTCGCGTCGCTGAAGGAGATCGTGCCGCCCTTCGCCGAGGCTTTGCGCAAGGGCAACAACGTCGACGGCACCTTCTCGCTGCAGGCGAGCGCGAAGTCCGCGAACGGCAAGCAGGACGCGCGCGTGCTGGTCTCGCTCGACAGCGTCGACGTGAACCTCGCGCAGGCGAGCGCGCGCGGCGCCGCGAAGCTCGAGGCGGTGCTCGCCCCGAAGGACGGCGTCATCGACCTCCGCGCGCTGGCGGATCTGACGCAGCTCGCGCTCTCGAGCGTCGGCGAGGACGGCGCCAAGGTGCTCGACAAGCCGGCCGGCATGCCGACGCGGCTCGAGGTCGCGCTGACGAAGACCGACGAGCGCGCCGACGTCCAGAAGGCGCTGCTCGCGCTCGGGCAGACGAAGGTGACGGCGACGGGGCAGGCATCGGGCTTGAACACCGACAGCCCGACGCTCAACCTGGACTTCGGCAGCGTGGACGTGGCGTTCGACGACCTGCGCAAGACGCTGCCGGGCGCCGACACCTTGCCGGCGGGAGGGAGGCTGCGGGGACAGGTGAAGGTGGCGGGCTCTCCGGAGGCGCTGTCGACGCTCGAGATCCTCGCCAAGCAGCTCGACCTCGCGTTCGGCAGCTCCAGCTTGAAGGGCGACGTCACGGTCCGAAACCTCGACGAGCCAC
Source organism: uncultured Myxococcales bacterium (assembly GCA_964388085.1). GTDB lineage: Bacteria > Myxococcota > UBA727 > UBA727 > CAYLZW01 > CAYLZW01. The sequence goes on from CAYLZW010000003.1 coordinate 21,317, forward strand.
GCGTCGACACGAACCTGACGTCGTTGAAGCTGGCCTTCGACGACGTGCGCGCGCTCGCGGACACGGACGCCCTGCCGGCCGGCGGACGCTACGAGGGCGCGCTGCGGCTCTCCGTGGACAGCGCGGATCTCTCGACGCTGAAGGCCGATCTGAAGGCCGACCGGTTGCGCGTCGGGCGCTCGCAGCTGAGCGGTACCGCCAAGCTCGAGGATCTCGAGCGGCCCACCTTCGCCTTCGACTTCAGCGGCAACGACGTCGACATCGACGAGCTGCTGGCGCTGCTCGGGGCCGAGGGAGACGAGAGCGCGAGCGCTACGCAAAAGACCCCGGACGAGAACCCGCACGGCCTGTCGGCGAAGGCGCGCGCCGCGCTCAAGAAGACCAACGGCGAGGGCTCCATCCGCGCGACCAGCGTCGTCTTCAAAGACATCCCCCTGCAGGACTTCAGGGGCCAGCTCACCATGAAGAGCGGCGTGGCGACCTTCGAGGCGCTCGACTTCAAGCTCTATGGCGGCACGGTGTCGGCCAAGGGCACGACGCTCGATCTCCCCGCCAAGCACATGGGCTACGGCCTGAAGCTCGACGTCACGCGCATGGACCTCGGCAAGGCGCTGGCAGCGCACACCGATCTCGACGGCGTCTTCCGGGGCGAGGTCTCCGAGGCCATCGATCTGACGGGCGCCGGTCTGACCAAGAAGGATCTCATCACGACGCTGACGGGGCCGACGGTGTTCCGAACGGACTCGCTCACCATCGCGGGGCTCGACGTGCTGACGCCCATCGTGCAGATCCTCGAGCAGGCATCCAAGACCATCCCGGGCACGCCGACCATCGCGGGCAAGTCCTCACCCGACACGAGCTTGCGTGACGTCGAGGCGTGGCTGCGCTTCCTCGGCGGCAAGATGGAGCTCGAGAAGCCGCTCACGACGAAGACGGCCTTCGGCAGCATCACCTTCACGGGCCACGCGTTCCTCGACACGCGCCTCGACCTCGAGGCGTTGGTGCGGCTCAGCCCGGCGACCATCGCGCAGTGGACCCGCAACAAGGTGAAGCCGGCGGCCGCCGTCGAGGTGCCGCTCAAGATCGGCGGCACCTGGAAGCGGCCGCTCATCACCGGCATCGACGCGGGCAAGCTCGTGCAGGCCGTGCTGGGCGTCGCGCTCACCGGCGCCCTCGGCGGCATCGCGGGCGACGCGCAGGAGCAGGCGGGAGCGATCCTCGACGAGGCCAAGGAACAGGTGCTCGACCGCGCGCAAGGCGAGGTGAACCGCCGTCGCCAGCAGGCCGAGTCCGCCGTCAGCGACCGTGTCGACGACGCCAAGAAGAGGGCCGAGGACGCGAAGAAGCGCGCGGAGGCCGAAGCGAAGAAGAAGGCCGACGACGCCAAAAGGAAGGCCGAGGCCGCCGCGAAGAAGAAGGCGGACGACCTCAAGAAGAAGGCGGAGAAGGAAGCGAAGAAGAAGAAGGACGCCGCGAAGAAGAAGGCCGAGGAGGAGGCCAAGAAGCTGCTCGGGTTCTGATGAGCTGCCGGGCACCGCTCGACGACGTTGCAGGAGCTCGCGCAAGCCGCACAGCCTCATGTGCTCGCGCGAGCGTCGTCGCGGCCACGCCTACGACATCGTCTGGTGTAAACGCAGCGGTCAACCGACGCCGACGCCATCTGCGTCGACGCTGCGCAGCGCCATGGACAGGCCTTCGAGCGTCAGGTGCCCGTTCTCGTCGAGCGAGAAGCCGCCGTGGACGGCAGCGCTCCCTCTGGGGAGCTCGACGAGCTCGCCGAAGAGCACGGCGGGATCGCTGCCGGCCTCGACGTGTCCGCGCCCGCGCAGCGTCGGCCAGCGCTGTCCGGGCCGCAGCTCGACGGACGTGAGCGACAGCCTGCCTTGCGCGCCCGAGGAGAAGCGCACGGCCGCCTTCGGGCCGAGCGGGAGCTGCCCGGAGTGAAAGCGCAGGCGTAGGTCTCCCTCGGCCACCAGCGCGTCGAGTCCCTCCTCGCTGGCGGCGATCTGCGTGATGCGCAGATCCGCGTCGCTGCCCGCCGCGAGGCGAGCCTGAAGCTCACCGAGGCGGGCGGAGCCGCTCTCCACGTCGACGTGCAGCAGCAGCTCGCCCGTGAAGGCGACGCCGAAATCGGTGCCGGCCTTGAGCTGTCCGCTGGCCTTCGCGCTCACGAGCGAGGCGGCCGCGTCGGCGATGCCGAGGTCGAGCGCGAGATCCCTGCAGGCGGCCGCGGCGCCGTCGATGCCGAGCTCCGCCTCGACGTGGCTCTCTGAGACGCTCAGGTGGCCGAGCAGCACGGTCGGGCTCAGCTCCACCGTGGTCGGCCGCCCGCCGATGCGCGCCACCACGACGCTGCGCTCGAGGGCGCCGTGCAGATCGCCGGCGCGCACGTGAAAGCGAAGCCCGCCGGCCGCGCGCGAGAGCTCGAGGGTGGAGCGCCCGAGCGAGGAGGGGCCGAGCTCCAGATGCGAGCCGTCGCGCAGGGTCAGGCGCGCGCGCTTGACGTTCGCCTCGAAGCAGGTCGCGTCGAGGCGGACGTCACCGGAGGCCGCGGGCCCGTCGAGCTGTAGCGAGACGCTGCCGTTCGCGGCCAGCCCCTCGACGTCGAAGCCCACGCCGCGCACGTGCGCCTGCAGCACCTGTACGCGGCCGCGCACGGCGAGCCCGGAGACGGCGAAGTCGACGTCGAGGCGGGTGTCGGGGCCGAGCAGCAGCTCGCCCGCGTCACCGAGGTGCAGCGGCTCGAGGCGCGGGATGACGTCGCGCGCCTCCACGAGCAGGCCGCTCGCGTCGAAGCCGCCGTCGTCGTCCCCCTCGCGCGGCGGTCGGTCCTCGAACACGAGCGCGATCAGCTCGTCGAGCGTGGCCGGGATGCGCGGTACCCGCGTGGTGAGCTGCGAGAGGTTTACGTCGGGGAAGCCGGCGATGTCGGCGATGACGTCGCCGTCGTCGTTCAGGTACAGGCCGCGGAAGGTCATGCCGAGCGGCAGCGAGATGGGCGGCTCGAGCGTGCCCTTGGTGGTCTCGCGCAAGATGGCGGCGTCCTTCACCTCCAGGTCGATGATGGCCTCGGTGCCCTCGCGCAGCTCGATGGCGAGCGGCCCGACGCGGAACGACCTCGCCGACAACTTCAGGCGCACGCGCGCGCGGCCGCTGTCGGCGTGCCGAAGCAGCTCCTTGAGCGCCAGCTCGCGCACGGCGGCGATCTCGAGCTCGTCGCTGACCTGCGGGGTGACGATGTCCGGCCGCTCGAGGCGCGCGCTGCCGTCGCCGCCGACGCTCGCGGAGAGGCCGGCCAGCGGGATGTCGACGCGCTCGGCGAAGAAGCTCAGCTCGGCGCCGTGGAGGCGGGAGGTGTTCGTCATCAATGTCCCCTCAACGACCCAGCGCCTCTAGCAGCGCGTCGCTCGGCGCGACCGCGGCGGCGTCGCTCGCGCCCGGCTTCTGGAACACGACCGTGGTGCCTTCGGAGAAGATCAGCGTCCAGCGCTCGTCGTCGAGGAGACGCTTCACGAGGCGCACCACGTAGCGCTTGTCGTGCGGCCACGGACCCTCGAGCGGGTTCAACACGATGTAGTCGGCGCGCGGCAGGAACTTCTCGTACGGCTGCCAGATGAATTGGCGCAGCGCGAGGTGCGGCAGGAAGTGGTTCTGCGCGACCACGGGCGCGTCGTCGGGGATGAGCGCGAGCGCGCGGTTGTTGATGGCCACGCCTTCGGCCGTCGAGAAGTACGGCTTGTGGAGCGTGCCGAGCTCGATGCCGGAGGGCGAGGCCGCGAACGAGCCGAGCGTGGAGAGCACCAGGAAGAGCCCAAAGCTCACGTCGAGGACGCCGGGCGCGCTCAAGCGACGCAGCGCGCCGCTGCCGCTCTCGGAGCGCGCGGCCAGAAAGCCGGCCACGCGCTCGTAGCCGCGCAGCGACGCGTAGGCGCAGATGGACACGAGCACGAGCGAGTAGTGGTAGTGGAGGCCCCACATCTCGCGCTTGTCCGAGAGGAAGCGCTCGACCAGGTTCGGCAGCGCCAGCCAGAGCGCGCCGGGAGACAGGAAGGGCAGGAAGCCGAAGCCGCCGAAGGTGATGAGCAGCGTCGTGGCCTTCTGCTCGGGCGAGACGAGGGCTGTGAGCACCTTGCCCGGGTGACGCGCCATGTTGGCGACGCCCTCGCCGAGGCTGTCGCCGAAGGCGCCGAAGCGCGCCAGGTGGATCATCCCCTTCGAGTGCTCCTCGAGGAAGTGCGGCTGCATCCAGCCGACGACGAACCAGAAGGAGGCGAGGCAGACGACGGCGATGGCGGCGCCCTCGAGCCGGCGCCCTGGCCGCGTCAGGAGCAGCCAGCCGCCGACAGCGCCCGCGTAGAGGATCGACGACTCCTTGCAGGCGAACACGAGCACGAGGCCGAGGTAGGCGAGCCAGCGACGGTTCGTGTCGAAGCCGAGGATGGCGAGAAACAAGCCGAGCGGGACGGGCGCGATCTCGTGGAAGTCGAAGTTGATCATGCTCTGCGTGCCCACCGCGAACAGGTACGCGAGGTTCAAGCCGAGCACGGCGAAGGGCCCGAGGCCGCCGCGTCGAGCGAGCGCCGCCAGCGGGAAGGTGGCGCAGGCGACCACCAGGGCCTGCGCGACGAGCAGCAGCCAATCGACGCCGAGCCACGCGAGCGGCGCGAACAGGTACAGCACCGGCATGAAGTGGTTCGTGCCGCCCCAGAAGTGCGCGTCGCCGAGGACGCTCGAGATCTGCGGCTTGCCGAAGCCGAGGATGAAGATGTTGTGGTTGTAGCAGCCCATGTCCCACGAGCCGCTGCCGAAGCTCTCGTGCCGGGTCACGCTCCACACGACGTACACGACGACGGCGAGCGCGGTGGGCAGGTACACGGACGCGCGCTCGAACGAGAGCGCCCGCCGCGAGACGAAGCCGGCGCAGCGCTCGCCCACGAGGACGCCGATCGAGAGCGCGGCGCACACGGCCAGGAACGCCGCCGGGATCATCGTGGTGGGGCCGGACACAACGCGCAGGACGAGCGCGAGGCCGGACACGGCGCCGAGCAGCCGCGTCCCGCGCTCGAGCAGCAGCTTCCGCCACGACGACACCAGCGCAGAGAGCAGCAGCGCCACGACGACGGTGCCGAGCATCATCGCTTCCATGGCGTCGAGGTGCGCGTCGATCCGGCTCGGGCTCTTGAGCGCGCCAAGGTTCACGCGCGCGCCGAACGTCACCGACCAGAGCGCGAGGCCGAACAGCGCCGCGCTGCCGAGGTAGGAGGCCCACGAGAACGCACGCTCGGCCGTGGCGCTCAGGGGACCCGCACCCCGGGCCCGCGGCGGCTCCGTCGTCACGGAGTCTTCTCGAGCAGGACGAAGAGCTGGCAGCCCGCCCGCGACGAGCGCAGGTTCAGGTGGTTCAGCCAGTACAGCGCCTCCGAGACGACGATCTGCTTGGCGCCGTACTGCGTGTTGCTGAAGTTCTTGAGCGCCCACTCGGCGTTGACGTTCGTCGCCCACTTGAGCGCGTAGTAGGTCGGGAAGCCCCAGTTGATGAGCCGCTTCACGCGAAAGCCGTTGCGAGAGGCGCGCGCGCCGATCTCTTTCGGCGTCGGGTGCGTCGTGTGGCCGAAGTGCTTCTCCGTCGGAAACACACGCCCCGTCGGGCAGGTGAGCAGGAGATGCCCGCCCGGGCGCAGCATGCTCGCGAAGTGCCGGAAGGCGGCCTCCCGGTCGTCGAGGTGCTCGATGACCTCGCAGCTCACGATGCAGTCGAAGGTCTCCTCGAGCGCCCGCTTCTCGACGTCGAGCGCGAAGAAGCGCAGGTCCGGGAAGCGGCGCTCGTTGGCCTCGACCACGGCCTCGCTCAGGTCGGCGCCCGCCAGCTTGGCGTCCGGGTAGCGCGCGTGCAGCGCGGACAACAGCTCGCCGTTGCCGCAGCCCACGTCGAGCAGCGAGACGTCGCCGCCGTCGAGGCGCGCGTCCTTCAAGAGCTCGAGCGTGAAGTGTCGCCGCCAGCGCGCGCCCGGGTTGTAGCGGATGAAGTCCCGCTGGCCTTCCCACACGCTGTCATAGAGCTCGCGGTTGTAGGCGCTCGCGCTCTTGCCTTGCATCGTCGTCGTCCCTGGCCTCTTGTCGGGCGGGTATGACAGCGGCCAGGGGCGCTCGCAACGGGTGCGCGTGCGGGAGGGCCGGGTTCATCCCCTGGCGCGCAGGCGCCGACGACGCTGCACGTCGGTGGCGATGCGAGCGAGATCGCCGACCACCTTGGTCATCTGCGCCACGCTGAGCTTCGAGCCCTGCACGTCGCGCCACTGGCGCAGCGGCACCTCGACGAAGTCGGACACGAGCAGCGGCTCCACCTCGGGCGTCCCGGTGATGAGCCGGCCGAGCAGCTCCACGTCGAAGGCCCAGCGGGAGATGAACGGCTCCTCCAGCGCGGCGTCGAGCGCCGGCGAGGCGGTGAAGAGCTTGGCCCCGCACTGGGTGTCGTACACGCGCAGGGCGAGGATCTGCGACGCGAAGGTCGCGAACACGCGCCCGAGGGTGTGGCGCCAGACCTTGCGGTCGATGGTGCGGCCGAGCAGCGCCACGCGCGCGCCGAGCAGGACCTGGGCGCGCGTCCGCTCGGCCTCGTCGAGGAGGAACGAGAGCTCGACGAAGGGCGTCGAGAGGTCGGCGTCGAGGTAGCCGACCATGGGAGCGCCGTGGGCCAGGGCCTCGAGCAGGCCGCGTCGCACGGCCTCGGCTTTGCCGCTGTTGCGCTCGAGGGTCAGGGTGGAGATGGCGGCGGGGCAAGCGTCCTGCAGCCCCCGCAGCACCTGCTCGGTGCCGTCGCTCGAGCCGTCATTGACGAGGAGGAGCTTCACCCGCCCCGCGCGCGCGAACGACAAGAACGCGTCCCGCTGGATGCGTCGCTCCTCGTTGTAACAGGGCACCACGATGACCGGTCGCTCGCTCACGGCGCGCTCTCCTCGAGCGAGCGTAGCCGGCGTTCGCTGCGTTTCGCCTCTTTCTGGCGCGCTTCGTCGAGGTAGAGCTGGCGCAGCGTCCGAAGGCCCTCCGCCGTCTCCGCGCCCTTCAGCTCGGCTTCGAGGCGGGCGGCGCGGTCCTTGTCGTCGGGGCTCCAGTTGCGGAGCACGTGCGCGGCGCCGCTCGTCTTCTGCCAGGGCGGCGTGACGACGGGCAGCAGCGTGAGCGCGAACACCAGCGTCGCGAGGGCGAAGGTTCGCGCGGACACGGGCTCCTGGGCTCGCGCCTTCCACGCGACGAAGAGCACGCAGCCGACGAGGAACGCGAAGAACGGCACCATGGAGAGCGTGCCCCAGACGCCAACGAGGTTCAGCGCGTTGTAGGGCGCGAAGTCGTGCGCGATGGCCGGCCAGAAGATGTCGCGCAGCATGCGCTGCGTCTCGACGGGGATGTGCGGGTAGTACGCCGACGGGACGCCGGACGCGACGAGCCCGGTGGCGAGCGTGCCGAGCGTGAGGGCGACGGCGAGTCGCGGGCGCTTGTCGGCGATGCCGTCGAGCCCGACGAGGGCGCCCCACGCGAGCAGCGGGAACAGCGGGATGAGGTAGCGAGGCCCGACGCTCCAGCCCGCGTGCCAGATGTTGAGGCTCGTCGTGAACAGATAGAGCACGAGGCAGAGGGCGATGGCGATCCAAACAGGCGAACGCTCCTTCGCTCGCTTGCTCAGCCAATAAAGCCCGACGAAGGCGAACAGCATCCAGGGCGCCAGCGGGAACAGCCCCTGGCGTGGATCGAAGGTGAGGCCGAAGATCGCCTCGAGCTTCGGTGTGCTCGCGCCGAACAGCCCGACCTCGTGGCCGGCCTTGAACGACTGGTTCTCGAGCATCTTGTGACCGGGCCGGAACGGGCTGCCGAAGGCCGCCCACTGAAAGTGCATGACCGCCAGCGTCGGCACGAGCGCGCCAGCGACGAAGGCGGCGAGCCTCTGCGCGGGCCGCACGACGACGAGGGCCCAGCCGGACAGGATCAGCGACAAGAGCACGCCCGGGTACTCGAAGGCGGTGATGGCGGCGGTCGAGAAGCCGGCGAAGGTCGCCGCCGCGACGCTGAGCGTCCGCTTCTGCGCGGCCTCTCTGAGCAGCGCGAACGAGAAGAACACCGCCACCGCCGCGAGCGAGTGGCTCACGAACATGACCGAGTACGCGTAGAAGGGCGAGCCGAGCGCGAGGCCGAGGGTGACGGCGTCCGCGAGCCACTCTCTCGTCGTAAAGCGCGAGAGCCAGAGCCGGAAGCAGAGCAGGAACGCGAGCACCGGCAAGATGACGGCGGTGAAGCGCACGAGCCAGTGCGCCACGGCGAGATCCACCGGCTGATCCCGGACCTCCTGCACGACGTGGTAGGCGAAGTAGGCGGGCACGCCGAGGAAGCTCGTGGCCGGTCCCTTCACGCTATAGAGCTTGCCGTCGCGGATGGCGGCGTCGTTCACCCAGCCCCAGCGCTTCCTGTACTCGTTGACGACGTAGCTGCCGTCCTCGGCGATGGCCGCGGTCATGTAGAGCCGCAGCTTCTCGTTGGGGTTTCCGATCTTCGGATGGTACGGAAAGGTGTAGAGGAGCCCGATCGTGCAGAGCGCGATCACCGCCAGGCCGCGCCGAACGGCAGGGTGGTGCAGGACGCGGCGGACGACGGGCTCGGCTTCCAAAGCGCCGTCGAGCATACAAGCGAAGCGCCCACTGACAAGAAGCACGCACACGCAGCACGCGAGCAGCACGCATGGCCAACCTGAAGCTCCTCGTGCCGACGTACCGGACCCGCCACCGCTGGGTGACGCGCGCGCTCTCGTCGCTGGCGGCCGGCTTGCCGGGGACACAGAGCACGTTCGGCCAAGCGCTCCACGTCGGCACCGGCGAGGGTGACTATGACCCAATCGTGCGTCGTCACGCCGAGCGCCTCGTCGCCTGCGACATCTCGCGCGGGGACGTGCGCTTCGCCAGCCACCTGAACCAGGGGCTCGGTGTCGGCTATACCGTGGCCGACGCGTGCCGCTTACCGTTCCCCGACGACAGCTTCGATCTGGTCGTCAGCGTCGACGTCATCGAGCACGTGCCCGACTCGCGCGCCATGGCCGCCGAGCTCGCGCGGGTGCTGAAGCCCGGCGGCCGCGCGCTGCTCACCTGCCCCATCACCGACTTCCCCTGGACGTACGATCCGCTCAATCGCGTGCTGCAGCGCTTCGGCACCCACGTCCCCGTCGGCGCCTATGCGTACGGGCACGACAAGCTCATGCAGCGAGACGTGCTCGAGCGTTGGCTCGCCGAGGACGGCCTGCGCGTCGAGGAGCGACAGCCGCTGTCGGGCACGCTCACCGGCGCGTTCGAGAGCTATTGGGCCGGCGTCGTGCAATCCGTGATGAAGGCGAACGCGAAGAACAAAGACAGCGCCGCGAGCGGCCTGGCCGTGCGACCCGACGACAAAGCGCCGCCGCTGCTCTCGTGGGTGGACGGCCTCATCGGCCTCGACGAGCGCCTGACCGGCGACGGCGGCCCGTCCGTGGGCGTGGGATATCTGCTCACCAAGCGCCGGGGCTAGACACAAGAATTCGCGCAAAGCCGCGAAGCCGCAGAGGAACCGCATCTGTGTTCCCTTTGCGGCTTTGCGGCTTTGCGCGAGACCCTGTTCTGCAGCACTCGCTCCGCTCAGAGGCTCGTCGAGATCTTCCGCGCGAGGTCATGGTTTGTCACCCGCCAGGACATCTCGACCTCCTCGGCCGCATAGCTCTTGAGCTCATTACAGCGAGAAGACGGCAGCTGCTCCATGGCGGGGAATGAGCTGCATTTGTTCCCGCGGGGATTGAACACGAGCCCGTCCCCAATGGCGGCTCCGTCCCAGCGAGCCGCGCGGCCGCCGGTGTCGCCGGGCAAGAGCGGTCGGCCGACGAAGGGCGCGTCGTCGTTGACCCCGAGCAGATGGAGGACCGTCGGGGTCACGTCGACCTGGCCGCCGATGCCCTCGACAACGGTCGCGTGTGCTCCTTGCGGGAGACGAATGAGCAACGGAATGCGGTCGCCCACCACCGAGCCCTTGGCGATGTAGCGGCGCTTCTCGTCGGGCACGTCGAGCACCTCGTCGATGGCCTTCGTGTCGCGGCGCTTTCGCTTCAGGTGCGCGTCGTGATCGCCGTAGAGCACGACCACGGTGTCGTCGAGCAGGCCCTCCTCCTCGAGGTCCTTGAAGAAGCCCTCGAGCGCCTGGTCCGCGTAGCTCACCGAGTGGACGTAGTTGCCCACCATGGTGTTCTCGAGCGGGCCGAGCTTCAGGCGCCGCTTGTTGCGCGGGATGTACGTGTACGGGTGGTGCGAGCTCAGCGTGATGAGGAACGCCATGAAGGGGCGCTCTTGTGCCTTCAGCTCCGGCGTCGCCTTCTCGAAGAAGGCGATGTCGTCGAGGCCCCAGCCGATCTTGGGAGTGTCGCCGAGCTCGCGTCGGAACAAGGAGCGCTCGAAGCCGTAGCGCGGGTGGATGTAGGCGCGGTTCCACATGCCGCGCTGGTACGCGTGCATGGACAGCGTCGAGTAGCCGCCTCTCTGCAGCACGGTGGCGATGGTCTCGAAGTTATTCGACTCGCGGCGGAAGGCGACCGAGCCGGTGTCGAGGGGATGCTGGGAGTTCAGCACCAGGTACTCGCAGTCGCTCGTCGACGAGCTGCCGGTCTGATCGAGCAGGTGCGGGTAGTAGAGCGACTCGCGCTTGAGCCGGTTCAGAAACGGCGTGATCTCCTGTCCGTTGGCCTTGGCGTCGAGCACCCACTCCTCGAGGGCCTCCACCTGCAGCACGAGCACGTTCTTGCCCTTGGCCACGCCAAACAGCGCGTCAGCGGGCTCGCGCGCGCGCCGTCGCTCGCTGAAGTAGCGCTCTGTCTCCGCGAGCTCTTCCTTCGTCAGGTCTCGCTGCTCGAGCCACTGCTTGAGGGCGAGCGTGGTCTCGCGGATGTGCGCGACGACGATGCCACCGGCCTCCACCGAGTCATGCCGGTTCAGCACCTCGCGCGCGTACTTGGAGTTGAGCCACTTGGTGACGTCCGCGTGGATCGTCGGCAGCGACGCCACAGCGACGACGATGACCGGCAGCGCCCACAGGACGCCGCGCAGCCAGACCGGGGGCGGGCGCTCGATGAGCGGCGCGCGCCACAGCGCCATGACGACGAGCGCGGAGACGAACAGCGGCAGCATCCACCAGTCGTACGACTCGAAGATGGCGAGGATGCTGTCGCGCACGTCCCACAGCTGCACCGCGCTGCCGGCCGCGAGCAGAGGCAGCACGTTGCCGAAGTAGCGGTCGTAGACGATGTCGGCGAGCGACAAAAACGCGAGCGCGAACGCGATGGCGCCGGTGAGCTGGAAGCGCTGTCGTCGAGGCAGCAGCAGCACCAGCAGCGCGAACAGCCCGGCGGACGCGAGCGCGTTCGGCGGGAACAGGTTGTGCTCGCGCACCGGGATGAGCCAGCGCACGACATAGAGATCGAGCAGCGCGAAGCCGAACATCCACGCCGCCGGCAGCAGGTCGAGCACGAGCGCGATCGGCCGGCGCATGCGCGGCCCCAGCAGGAGCAGCGCCACGGCGACGGCGACCGTGACGAGGAGCAGAGTGATGAGGAGGGTGATCACTCGGGGGAGGCTTCCTTCGAATCCGCTCAGCCAAAGCGCCCGGCGACGAGCTGCTCCTTGAGCCAGGGGACGGTGCGACGACGCCCTTCTGCCATCGACACCGAGGGAGCGTAACCAAGATCGCGCGCGGCGGCGTCGATGCGATAGGTGTGGGACGTCGCCATCATCTTGGCCGCCCACTCGGTGACCGGCGGCTCTCCCGACAGCCCGAACGACGACCACGCGACGTCGAGCGCCTTGCCGACGACGCGCGCGACGCCACGCGGGATCTTGCGCTTCACGGCCGGTAGCCCGAGCTCGACGAGGATCTCGTTCACCCAGTCCCACAGCACCACGGGCTCGCCGTTGGTGATGAAGTAGGCCTTGCCGGCGGCGGGGCTGTCCCTCTTCGCGAGCGCGTCCGCCGCGAGCAGGTGCGCTTGCACGACGTTGTCGACGTAGGTCAGGTCCACGCGGTTCTTTCCGTCGCCGACGATGCGCAGGCGGCCCTTCTTCGCGCGCTCGATGACGCGCGGCAGCGAGCCCGTGTCTCCCGGGCCGAACACGAGGTGCGGGCGAAGCGCGCACGTTCGCAGGGGCAGCCCGGCCGTCTCGCGTCCGTTTGCCTCGAGCACCAGGCGCTCGGCCATGGCCTTGGTGCGGGGGTAGTCCGCCAGGTACTCGGCGGCATAGGGGGCGCGCTCGTCGAGCGCCGCGAAGCCGGCCTGCTCGTCGACGACCGAGGGCGAGCTGCAGAAGACCAGGCGGTTTACGCCGTTCTTCACGCACGCCTCGATGACGTTCTCCGTGCCGCGCACGTTGATGCGCTCGAATTCCTTCGCGTCGCCGGCGCCGCCCACCTTCGCGGCCACGTGGAAGATGACGTCGACGTCACGGCTGATCGCCTGCAGGTGATGCTCGTCGGTGATGTCGCCCTTCACGCAGCGCACGCCGGCCTGCTCGAGCTCCGGGTAGCTGCCGCGCTGGTACGCGATGACGTCGTCACCTCGCGCCCGCAGCGCTCGCGCGAGCTTGCCGCCGACGAACCCACCGCCACCGGTCACCAACGCGCGCATGTGCGTGCTCCCTTCATCGCGGACCCGAGGGAGGTGGCGGAGGAAGCGACGCCACCCACGCGCTCAGCTTCTCGCGCTCGATCTTCGCGTTATGGCGCCGGTCGACGGGGAACGCCGGGTGCACCAGGAAGCGCTCGATGCCCTTCGTCGTCTCGTGCCCGTCGGCGATGGCGCGCAGCTCCTCGTGCAGCGCCTTGTCGTTGGCGCGCCCGGGCAGGAGCTCGACGCACACGGCGGGCGTCTGCCGCGGCCGCTCGCCGATCCACACGAGCGCCGCGCGGTACACGCTCGGGTGCTCCTCGAACAGCGCCTCCACCGGCACCGAGAAGAGCGTGGGCGCGCCCTCGCGCTCGACGCGATGCGCCTTCCGGCCGCAGAACCACAGCCTGCCGTCGTCGTCGAGGTACCCGACGTCCCCCATGCGGTGGTACCAGCCGCCGTCGTCGGTCTCCATCTTCGAGAGCGCGTTGTGCTCGGGCCGCTGGTCGTACTGCCGGCTGATGTACGCGCCCTTCACGCACAGCTCGCCGATCTCTCCGCGCGGCACCTCGAGCTCCGGCGAGAAGCGCGCGATGGGCTCGTCACTGATGCGGATGACGCGCACGTCGACGTCCGAGACCGGCACGCCGACGCAGGTGCCTTTGCCTTGGCGCGTGAGCGCGGCCGTCTCGCGCAGCACCTGCCGGCCGCCGATGCCGGCGACGGGCAGCGCCTCCGTGGCGCCGTAGGGAGTGAACACGTCAGCGTCGGGGAGCGCCTTCAAGAGGCGCTCGTGCAGCGACGGCTGGACAGGAGCGCCCGCGCTCGCGAGCCGGGTGACGCCGGGCAGCGTGATGCCCTTGTCGTCGACGTAGCGGGAGAACGGGTCCCACAGGGCAGGGGAGGCGAAGGCGCTCTTGGCGCCGTAGGTGCGGAAGGCGTCGAGCACGCGCTCGGGGTCCGTGCGGGCAGGCTTGGTGGCGTCCATCTCGGGGACGACGGCGCTCATGCCGAGCGAGCCCGCGATGAGCGCGAAGGGCGGGAAGCAGGCGACGTGCGCCTCCCCCGGCCGGTAGTCGAGCATGGCGCGAATGGCGCGCTGCTGTCCGCCCATCATGGCGTGCGTAAAGACGACGCCCTTCGGCACCCCCGTCGAGCCCGACGTGTAGAGGATGGCGGCGGGGATGGTGGGGTCGAGGGACTCGCGCGGAAACGGAACGTCCCGCACGGTGGACGGCAGCTTGTCGACGAGGGCCGCGAGCGCCTTGGTGCCCGGAAACCAACGAGCGCCCGCGAGGAGCTTCACCCTGGCGGCCTTGAACGCGCGGGGAAACAGCACGCGCAGGACGTGAGCCTTCGTCACACCGACGAACGCGCTCGGCTTCTGCTCGGCGACGCAGGCGAGCAGGCTCTTCACGCCCATGCCGGGATCGATGAGCACGAACACGGCCTGCAGCTTGGCGCACGCGTACACGACGGCGAACAGATCGATGGGATCGGTGATGAACAGCACCACCCGGTCGCCGCGCTTCACGCCGCTCGACGACAGCGCGTGCGCGTAGTTGTCCGCCAACGTGTTGAGCGCCGCGAACGTGATCTCCTTGAAGCGCGAGCGCCCGTCGCGGCCGCGTCCGTCCGCGCGCGCCACCGCGACGACCTCAGGCTGCACGCGCGCCCAGTGCTCGAGGAGCTGCGCGCTGTTGTAGCCGAGCGCGTTCGGGTCGATCTCGTCGAAGACGGTGCCGGCGCTGCTTCCGTCCATTGCCGCCTCCGTTCACTCTGCCGCTGCGTTGCTCGCGTGACTCTGCTCGCGCCCGGCGTGGACGGAGTCGAAGAAGCGCTCCAGCGCGGCGCTCACGCGATCGGGGGCGTCCTCGAACACATAGTGCGACGCGTCGCCGTACACCTCGCGCTCGGCGTTCGGGAAGCGCTGCAGCCAGCCTTCGTAGAACTTCATGTCGAAGCACCAGTCCTGCTCGCCCCACAGCACCAGCAGCGGACGGTCCTTGAGCTGCTCTAGCTGCCCGTCGACGTCGTTCACGACCGACCAGGTGCGGTGTGACGGCTTCTGCGGCACGTCCTCGACGAAGCGCAGGGTGGCGATGCGATCGTGTGGGTTTCCGTAAGGCGACAGGTACGCATGCTTGAGCGTCGCGTTCATGCGCTCCTTGTGCACCATGCACAGGCTGACGGCGGCGCGCGCGAAGCCGTTGAAGCGCAAAACCGCCTGAGGGCCGAACACGGGGATCTTCACGAGGGCGATGCGCTTCGGCAGGTCCCCGAGGAAGGCGCCGGTGTTCATGACCACGCCGGACACGTACGCGTGCTTACGCCTCGTCGCCACCGCCATGCCGATCATGCCCCCCCAGTCGTGCGCCACGACGGAGAAGCGCGTCACGCCGAGGTGGTCGAGCAGCTTCTCCACGTTGTCCGCGTGCCTCGGCAGCGTGTAGTCCCACCGCTGCGGGCGGTCCGACAGACCCATGCCCATGTGGTCCATGGCGACGCAGCGGAAGCGATCGCGCAGCGCCACGATCATCTTGCGCCAG
The DNA here is from genome assembly GCA_964388085.1 of uncultured Myxococcales bacterium. Taxonomy (GTDB): domain Bacteria; phylum Myxococcota; class UBA727; order UBA727; family CAYLZW01; genus CAYLZW01. The sequence goes on from CAYLZW010000003.1 coordinate 36,518, forward strand.
ATGAACGACCACGTCGGGTTGCCGTGCAGGAACACGATGACGGGCGCGTCCCGCGGGCCCTCGTCGAGGTAGTGCAGCCAGAGCGGCGCGCCCGCGTCATCGGACACGTCGAGGTAACGCGACTCGAACGGGTACTCGCTCGCCCAGGGCGCGCGCTTCACGTCGACGAGAGCCTTCGGTCCGAACGGTCGCTCCACGTGCTGCACCTCACCAGACCACGTGGGCCATGGAGCAGTTGAGCCCGCTGCCGATGCCCATGAGCGCCGCGTGGTCGCCGCGCTGCAAGCGTCCAGCGTCGACGGCGAGGCGGAGCGTGCAGGGCAGGGCGACCGCGCCCATGTTGCCGAGCTCGGGATAGGTCGGGAACGCTTTGCCGACGGGCAGCGACAAGCGCTTCATCAGCGTCGCCAGGTGACCGGCGCCCACTTGATGGCAGATGTACTGCGCTATCGAGCCGTCGCTCCACGCGAACGCCTCCGACGCTGCCTGCCAGGTGCGCTCGGCGAGCGCGATGCCCTCGGCCATGAGCTTCGGCGCGTCGGTGCGCATCTCGTCCCAGCTGCCGATGCAGACGCGGCTGTGCTCGGTGGCCGCCCGCGCGACCACGCCCTCGAGCCGATGCTCACTCTTGGCCACGTCGTCGTGCGCGAGCACCATGGCGCAGGCGCCGGAGCCGAGGGTCAAGGTCGGCAACCAGTCCTTGTAGTCCTGCATCACCGACGTCGGACGCTGCAGCGCAGCCACGGTGTTCTCGACGACCTTTCGGCTCGACTCGGCCGCGACCACGAGCGCGTAGTCGATGGCGCGCGACTCGATCATGCGCGCGGCCATGTCCATGGAGGTCAGGAAGCCGAGGCACGCGTTCGAGACGTCGAAGTTCGGCGCCGTCGTCGGCAGCCCGAGGTCGCCATGCACCATGGAGGCGACGCTGGGCTCGAGGTACTCCTTCGTGACGCTGCAGTTCACGAGCAGCCCGACGCGCTCGCGCGGCACGTTCGACTCGTCGAGCACGCGCGCGGCCACGTTCTTCGCGCAAGTGACGACGTCGGTGCCCTCGGGCCAGAAGCGCCTCGCGACGATGCCGGTGAGCGACTCGATGCACTTCGGGGGCACGCCGAGGCGCGCGTAGGGCTCGCTCATCTGATCTTCGAGCGCCGCCGAGGTCACGCGGATGGGAGCTTCGTCGAAGGCGAGGCCTTCGATGCGGACGTGCTTGTAGGTTGACGACGGCGCCACGCCAGGGGTTGTTGGCGTCGGGATGGGGGGCGTCAACGGGGTCAGACGGCGGTGTCCAACGAGCCGGCCGGCACCGCCTCCGCGGGCGCGACCTCGTCCCGCACCTCGCCGCCCACCTCGAACGGTCCCATCAGCGCGGCACGCACGGCCTTCTCGTCGGGGGCGTGAGCGAGGACCGTCACGTGGTCCCAGCCGCGCAGGCGGGCATTGCCCTTCGGCAACACCACCTCGGCGCCCCGGCTGATGAGCGCGATCAGCGCGCCCTCGGGCAGCCGGAGCTCGCGAATACGGGGGCCTTCCACGCCATCGGGGCCGGGCAGATCGACGACGATGAGGTCGTAGTCGCTCGGCGCCATCGTGATGAGGTCGAGGTTGAACAGCGGCTTCGGACGCGCGGGCTCGGACAGGCGCAGCCACTTCGCGACGGTGCCGAGCGTCGAGCCCTGGACGAGGATCGACAGGATGACCGCGAAGAACACGAGGTTGAACACCTCCTCGCCGATGGCGAGCCCCGCCGCGGCCGGGTAGGTCGCGAGGACGATGGGGACGGCGCCGCGCAGGCCTGCCCACGAGGCGAAGACCTTGTTCTTCGTGCCGAACTTCATGCCGATGGTGCCGACGAAGACCGAGATCGGGCGGGCGATGACGGTGAGCACGAGGAACAGCAGCGTGCCCTCCCACCAGAGGTTGGCCCAGCGCGTCGGGAACACCAGCAGGCCCATCATGACGAACATGCCGATGTTGGCGATGGTCGAGAGCGCGCTCGAGAAATTGACGAGGCCGCGCTTGTGCACGAAGGGGCGGTTGCCCATCACGAAGCCGGCGCTGAAGACCGCGAGCATGCCGCTGGCCTGGGCCGCTTCGGACAAGCCGTAGGTCAGCAGCACGACCCCGAGGAAGAGCACGTAGTAGTGGCCGCGGTCCTCGGGCTTGAGGCGGTTGAACAGCCACACCGCGGCGCGCGCGACGCCATAGCCGATGATCGGCCCGGCCGTGAACTTCCAGAAGAACGAGAGCACCATCCCGGGGCCGTGCGCCTCACCCGACGCGAAGGCGGTCACGGCGACGACGGTGAGCAGGATGGCCATGGGGTCGTTGGCGGCGCTCTCGATCTCGACGGTGGCCGAGATCTTGGTCGGCAGCGACTGCCGGCGCAGGAGCGAGAAGATCGCCGCCGCGTCCGTCGACGAGATGATCACCGAGAGCAAGACCGCGCGCTCGTACGACCAGTCGAGGCCCCAGCGCAGGCAGACGAAGGTGATGCCCGCCGTCAGCATCACGCCCCAGGTCGCGAGCCCACCCGCCGGCAGCGCGACCGCGCGGAAGTCACTCCGCTTCGTGACGAAGCCGCCATGGAAGAGGATGAACACCAAGGCCATGTTCGCGGCCTGGTTCGTCAGCATCACGTCTTCGAACGCCCACAAGTTGAGGACGTCGCTACCGAAGACGATGCCGCCGCCCAGCGCGACCAGGATGACCGGCACGCTGAAGCGCTCGAGCCATACGGCAGCGAGGACGACCGCGATGAGGAGCATCGGCGCGACGATATAGGCGACGTCCAAGATGCATCTTTCCGTCGACAAGGGCAGAGGCCACTGAGGGTCATAGCAGGCGCTACGCGCCTCCCTCAAGGACGAAGGACCGCGAAGGCCGCCGTGAGCCTGCAGCGTTGACCGCGCCCGGGTGGCGTTCCGTTCTAGCCACAAAAGAGAAGCGCCGCCCGGTCCCCGAAGGATCCGAGCGGCGCCGCTCAGCTCGAACGTCGTCCTGCGTTACGGCACCGCGACGGCGACGCTCAGCTCGTACGGGTGTCGCTCGTTTGTGAGGAGCGAGTCCGTGCTCTCGACTGACACGTAGTACGTCGTACCCGCGGTGGTCGTCGGCAGTGTCACCTCGAGGTGCGGGGCGAGGTCGCTCGCGAGAGCGATCTCCGCCCCCGTGCCGTCGAACACGCGCAAGTTGATGAAGTCGAGCGCGTAGGGCACGAGGCCGTCCACGATGAGCTTCTCACCGTTCGTGAGGTCGCTGCCGAGGGTGACCGCGTAGTAGTCCGCGTCGTCGTCGTAGAACAGCCCGAACACCTGCGCAGGCAGCGTCAGCGCGTTCGCCGCCGCGGTGTCGTCGTTGGGCTCGGTCTCGACCAGACCCACGTTGCCGAGGCGTTCCACCTCGATGAGGTAGTTCTCGGGATAGTCGTCGGCGGTCGAGCGGTCGGCGACGAACTCGATGAAGAACGGGCCTGGGTCCGCGCCCGGCGAAAAGTACACCTCGCCCGCGTACAGCTCGCTGCCCGCGATCATCTGGTCGGCGGCGTTCAGCACGCTCACGATGTTGTCGCCGCGACCGGTCTTGTTGTACCAGCGCACCGCGATGACCTCGTCGGCCGTCGGGTCGCCGTCGAAGTTGATCTGGAACGTATCCGTGTCGGTGTCGAAGGCGCTGCCCCAGGCAGACACCGTCCCGCCGACGGCGACCGCCGGGAGCGGGCTCGCCTCAACCGAGGAGTCGTTCGGCTCCACGTCGAGGACGTCGTCCCAGGTGTCCACGACGACGCGATACAGATCCTGCGTCGTGGTGCTGTCGCCCTCCACCTCGATGAAGAGAGTGCCCGGCGCGGCCATGGGGATGAAGACCGTCGGGTCCTCATGCCAGACGTCCGCCAGCACGTTCTCCGCAGCGTCGAGGACGCGCACGTAGAGGTTCGCGACCTCCGTCATGTTTTCGACGCTCACGCGCAACGCCGTGCCCGCGGGAAGACCCTCGCTGAACGCCAACTGGTACACGTCCGGCTCTGTCTCCAGCGTTCGGCCGATGACCTGTACCGGCAGATCGGCCGTCGCGAAGCTGCCCAGATCCTGCGCCGCCGCCGGGGTGTCGTTGGGCTCCACGTCCATGGCAGGCAACGTCACGCGCTTGACCTGGAGCAGGTACTGCACCGACCCGCTGAGGCCTGTGCCTTCCACTTCGAGCACGAAGGGCCCGGGGCCGTCACTCGGGAACAGCATCCAGCGCGACAGCGGCGCCGAGTGCGCCTGATACAGCTCGTCGTCGTCGAGCGAGGTGCCGGGCAGGCGGAAGCGCAGGTAGTTGGCGTTGTCGTCGCTCAGGCTCTCGATCTCGACCTGCAACACCTCGTTGGCGGCCAAGGGGCCGGCGAGGGTAAGCGTGTAGAGATCGAACTCGTCGTTATCGACGTTAGCGAGCAGTCGCAGCGCCTGGCCGGCGACCTCCGCGATCGGCTGCGTGGCGTCCATGGTGTCGTTTGGCTCCACCTCCGTGAGCGTCGGCACGGGCAGCACGCTGGCGTCCATGGTCCATTCGTGAACCCAGGGGTTCGGGGTGCTGCCGGGGATGCCGGCGTCGAAGCGCGCGAGCACGAAGCCGGGCGTCGTGCGGTAGGAGCGCAGCGTCCCCGGATCGTCCTCGCCTTGGAAACGCCGCTCGGTGGCGAAGCCCTGCGGGGTCAACGCGTACACGTCGACATCTGGCTCGCCGAGGGCGTACGTGAAGTCGTACTGCACGATGGCGGGGCCGGTGACCTCGACGAGGAACCACTCCGCGTTCGGGCGCTGCCCGACCTCGATGACGTCTCCGGCGAAGCTGGCGCTCTGCTCCGTGGTGCCGTCCCATGGTCCTGCGACGTGGGGTGTGCTGCTGCGAATGGCGACGCTCGGCGTCTCGTCGCTCGTGGCGGTGTTCACCACGATCCACCGGTAGGTGCCGGTCTCCTGCGCGTAGAAGATCGACTCGAAGAACGGATCCTCACCGCTGTAAACCGTCTGGCCGCTCGGCGAGAGCAACGTGACGTTCGCCGAGATGCCGTAGAAGTCCGTCATCACCACCTGCCCGGCGGTGGCGTCGAACGAGAAGCTGATGCCGCCGAGGCCGAGCACCGACAGCGCCGGGAGCTGGACGAGCTCGTCGATCGCGACGGTGCCGAAGTCCACGGTGCCGAGCTGCGAGGCGCTGAGCGTGAACGGCACGTCGATGCCGTTCGAGGTCTGCCAGTCCAGCACCACCACGAGGCCGTCGCTGACGCTGACGTAAGAGCTCGTCACCGCGGTCTCGATGCCGCCGTCCTCGTCGAAGGGGATCTCGGCGAGAAAGGTGCCGTCCGCGCGGAACAGGAGCAGCGCGGGCGTCGTGTTCCCGGTCGTCGCGGTGGACTCGAGGATGACAGGCGCGTCCGCCGCGGTGCTGATGTTGTAGAAGTTGTCCGACAGGCCGAGCAGGTTGCCGGGCGGCGCCTCGGCGAGCGTGCCGTCCTCGGCTACCGCCACGGCCACGGGCGTCGGCCACTCGAGCTGCTCGATGATGGCCGCGTAGTCCGCGTCGTCGGCGCCGATGGGCTCGGAGGCGCCTTGCAACACGAGGCTCGGCAGCACCGTCAGATCGTATTCGCCGTCGTAGGGCAGCACGACCTCGCGGTCGGCGTTGACGGTGAAGCCGAGCTGCGGCTCGCGGTAGTAGTCGTTCGGGCCGGTCAGCGTGAAGGCGGGCTGGAACGCGCCCGTCGAGATGACGCGAATGCGCAGCATCTGGCCGGCGCTGCCGGTGAAGCGCCACACGTCGCGGTCCTGATCGATGACGGCGTCCGCGTCGAAGTCGACGGGCCGCCCGATCGTGCCGACGAGCACCACGCGCTCACCGGCCGCCTCGAGCGTGACGCCCTCGGGAGCGCCGCCGAACAGCGGATCATTGGTCTCGGCCGCGCTCTCCGTGAGGTCTGACTCCGCGACGATGAGGTCGAGCGCGGAGAGGCACACGCCCTCTACGTCGGTGAGGCCGGGGCCGCAGATCAGGTTCGGCACGCAGCTCGCCGTGGCGGGGTCGAAGGTGGTGCCGGCACCGCAGTTCTCGTCCGGCAGGCACTCGCCGCTGGCCGTGTCGAGGTGCGTCCCGTCGCCGCAGACCACGTCGGGCAAGCAGGCGCCGGTGCTCGGGTCGAAGGTCGTCCCATCACCGCAGACCACGTCCGGATCGCACTGTCCGGTGGCCTCGTTGAAGGTCGTCCCCTCGCCGCAGACGGAGTCGGGTTCACACTCCTGTGACGTCGCGTTGTAGGTGGTACCCGGCCCGCATTCGACGTCGGGCTCGCACTGTCCGCTGTCCGGATTGCGAGACGCGCCCTCGGCGCAGGGAGCCTCGCCGACGGTAGAGACACATTTCCCGTCGACCTCCTCCGTGTTGGGTCCGCACGTGATCGTGCCCGGGCTCTCCGGGCCCGGGCAGCCCGTCACGATGAGCGCGGTCAGCCCGAGAACGCCCGGGACCCCGCGATAGAGCTTCTTGTTACGCATGTGCATGTACTCCTGAATCACGTTCACGGGGTGATGACGGAGGTGTCGACGGTGCGCACCTCCAGAATGTACGTGTAGCCGCGCAAGGGATCGCTGCTCGAGTCGGTGCCCTCCACGGTGACCGTGTAGTCGCCCGCGGCCAGGCCCGTCGCGCTTTGGATCGTCATCTCGTCGTCGTCGTCCGTCGCGGCGCTGGTGCCGGCGGAGCGCAGGTGCACGTCGAAGGTCGTGCTGTTCGTGAGGTTGTGGAAATAGATCTCCACCGCCTCCGTCGCGCCGAGGTCCGCGGCCAACGTGAAGCTGAAGGTGTCGATCTGGGTGTTGTTGATCGAGCCGTGCAGGCTCGCGGGCAGCGCGCCGAGCGGGGTCGCCGTCGCAGCGTCGCCGTTTGGCTCCACCTCCGCCCGCGGTCCCGGCTCGATGATCACCTCGTACAGCATCAAGTCAGGGTCCGTGCCCACGACATGGACGGCGTAGAGCGTCGCGCCCGTCGGCCCACTGACGGTCTCGCCGGGATCGTCGTCGTCGCTCGCCAGGAGCACCAGGTTGGCCGCGTCGCTCGCGTCGTAGAGCTCCACCACGATGTCGTCGCTGTTGAAGTAGTTCTGGTAGTTGAGCCAGATGCCGGCGTCCGCGGGGAACGTGGCGTCGAGCGTGAAGGTGAACCAGTCATCGTCGCTGTTGTTGCCGTTGCCTTCCGCGTACAGGAAGTCGCCGTCCGCCAGGGCGCCCAGGTAGTGCGCGCTGGCGATGTCGTCGTTCGGCTCCTTCTCGGCGGGCGCTCCGACCTCTACGCGCACGTAGTAGGGCTCCATGGAGCTGGACGTCGCGCTGACGTGGACGGCGAACGGACCGGCGGTGGTGGGCGAGCTCTTCAGCACCGCGAGGTTGTCCGAGAAGGCGCTGATCAGCACCGGGTTGTCTACGTCGCTGACGTCGTACAGCTCGGTGCGCAACGACGTCGTGTCGGAGAGGTTGAGCGCGCGGATCAGCAGGCCCTCGTCGGCGTCGAGCGCCGCGGGCAGGCTGAAGCTGAACCAGTCGGAGTCGCCGGTGCGCGTGGCGCCGAACGCGTACAGATAGCCGCCGTCCGGGAGCTCGCCGAGCGCGTACGCCGTCGCGAGATCCTCATTGGGCTCGAGCTCGACGGGCACGTCGCTGACCACCTCGACCGTAAGCCGGTACGGGTGCGCCAAGCTCTCCCCCTCGACGCGGAGGAAGTAATCGCCGGCGGGCACCTGGCTGCTCAAGATCTGGGGATGAATATCGCTCACCGAGGCCAGCACGTTGCCGACCGTGTCCTCGAAGAACAGATCGACGTCGCGGCTGCTGCTGAAGTTGTCGAAGCGGATGTGCAGCGCCTCGTTGGCGGCCAGCGTCGGCACGGTGAACTTGAAGAAGTCGACGTCGTCGTCGACGAGCTGTCCATACCAGGTGGCCGGCAGCGCGTCGGCGGCGTCGGCCTCCGCGCTCGTGCCGTTGGGCTCGACCTCGGAGGGAGTGTCGACGACCTGGACGCGCAGCATGTAGTTTTGGGCAATCTCGGCGAGGAAGTACTCCGAGATCTCGATGTAGAACGTGCTGCTGCTCTGTGTCGCCGCGCCGTTCAAGATCACCTTCTGATTGAAGTCACCGAAGTATCTCTCCGCGGAGCTGACCACCTGATCGAGCTCGTCGAAGATCGCCACACGGAAGCTGTCGCTGGTGAAGCTGGTCGCGGTCGTGTCGAGGTTCTCGACGTGGATCTCGATGCTCTGGCCGGGGGGCAGCGGGGCGTCCAAGGTGAGCTTGTAGCGGTCCACCTCCTCCTCCTTGAGGAAGCCGTACCCCACGACCGGCAGCGCGCCGAGCTCGTTCGCCGTGCTGCTGACGTCGTTCGGCTCCACGTCGATGACCGCCGGGATCGGCATGGCGGTCGCCGTCACGCTCCAGTCCACGACGGCGGTGCTGTCCGCCTCCAGCAGGACGATCAGCGGATCATTCGCCGCGGTCTCGGCGTGCACGGCTTGCTCGCGCGCGCGCCAGTAGAATCGGTCCACCTGGCCGGCGCGGTTGTAGACCGTGATCTCCGGATCACCCACCTCGACCTTGGTCTTCAGGGAGAGCAGCGCCTCGGCGGTGGTGCGGACCACCATCCACGCCGCGGTTGGGCCGACGGCGTCGATCGTCAGGAGATGGTCGCCGACGCTCCCCTGCTGCATGGTCGCCGGATCGAGCGTGCCGAGGTCGAGCGGGACGATGGGGTTGTAGACGAGCGACGCGTCCTCGTCCTCTCCCGTGTCGTCGTTGAACACGAAGAACGTGTACGAGGCGGGGGCGCCGTAGAAGAAGCCGCTATCCTCGTCGTACAGGATGCCGTAGGTGCCGCCGTCGGTCTGCATCTGGATGTCGGGTCTCGAGGTGTTGTCGACGTCCCAGGTGAGAATCAACGGCGAGGGCAGAGTCACCGTGAACGCCGCCATGGCCTCGCCGAGGATCGGCGTCGTCGCGGTCTGACCCGGTACGCCGTCCGTCACCGTGCCGCCTTGTACGTGCGGCGCCTCGGCGACGCGCAGCGTGTACGCGTCATCGGACGCCGTCGAGGACTGCCAGTCGACGACGACGGTGGTGCCGGGGTCTTCCTTCACCAGCGTGCCGACCCAGGCGCCCTCTTCGAGGTTCAGGTCCACGTAGGTGATGAGCGCGCCGCTCGCGTCGAACGCGAGGATGGCGGGCGGGTTCGCGGGGTTCGGCTCCGCGAAGATCAGGGACACCGCGTCGCCGACATCGGCGTCGAGCAGCAGGAAGTTGTCCGACAGATCACGCAGGTTGCCCGTGACCTCGAGCGGCACCGCCTGATCTGCGGCCGGCACGATGGTGGTGGGCGTCGGGTGCTCGAGCGCCTCGATGACGCCGACGTAGCCGGAGCTCGTGCTGCCGAGCGGCAGCGCGGTGCTGACGAACGCGGTCGGCACCACGGTGATCTCGTACACGCCATCGAAGGGCAGCACGACCTCACGGCTGGTGTCGTTCGTGGAGAGCAGCGGGCTCACACGGCGGTAGCCGTTCGGTCCCTCCACGATGAAGGCAGGCTGCGGCAGGCCGGTGCCGAGCACGCTGATCTTGAGGTATTGGCCGGCGCTGCCCGTCACGCTCCAGACGTCGCGGTCCTGGGTGAGCGTGCCGTTGCCGCCGAAGTCGTTCGGGCGGTCGATGTTGCCGACGAAGACCGTCTGCTCTCCCACGGGCTCGAGCGTGAGCGGCTCGGGCACACCGCCAAACAGCGGGTCGTTCTGGTCCGGAATCGACTCCGTGGCGTCGGCCTCGAGGCCTACGGCCACGTTCGGATCGACGCACTGTCCGCCGGCGACGATCTGGCCGGGGCCGCACGCGGTGTTCGACTCGCACAGCCCGGTGTCGAGGTTCAGCACCGAGCCGGGAGCGCAGGTGCCCACGGCGACGCACTCGCCGTCCTCGAGCACCGTACCGACGCCGCAGGCCGCCTCGGGGAGGCACTCGCCCGACGTCTCGTCGAGGACCGTGCCGGGGCCGCAGCTCGCGACGGGGATGCACTCGCCGGAGGCGAGATCGAGCTCGGTGCCGGGGCCACACTCGGCGATGGAGACGCACTCGCCCGTGGCGGGATCGGCCACGGTGCCGTCGCCGCAGCGCACGGTGGGCTCACACTTGCCGGTGGTGTCGTCGAAGATCGTGCCTTCGCCGCAACTGTCGATGGCGTCGACGACGGCGACGCAGGTGCCGTTTCGGTCTTCGGTGCCTTCACCGCACTCGAGGTCCGTCGGCGTCTGGCCGGGGCCGCAGCCGACCGACAGGAGCGCGGGCAGCAGGAACGAGCCGAGGAGGGTTCGCCGCGTCGCGCGGGCAGAAGGGGGGGAGCCAAGGGTCAAAATCCGGTTGAGCAGCACGCGTCGCCTCCGCAATCCGCTGGGAAATCGAGCATCGTCATGAGTCATGGAGTCACCAACACGACCAGCTCATAGGCGCCTTCGCCGCTGAGGGGGCCGGAAACCTTGAAGTAGTAGTCGCCGTTCATGCTGGCGTTCGTCATCACCAGCTCGTTGTTGTTGGAGGTCGCGGACGACATGACCTCGTCTCCGTCGGGGTTGTACAGGGTCAACGTCAGGTTCACGACCTCGTGGCTGAAATTGATCCGCGCCGAGACGGCCTGTCCGATGGTGAGCGGCGCCCTGAAGAAGTCAAAGGCGCCGCCGCAGTACACGAGGTCCGAATACGTCCCGGACGCGACCACCTCGGCGGCCGCGAATGTCGTGTTTCCGAAGAACCTGTCATCGAGGCACTGGCCCCAGCAGGTCTCGTCGGCGCCGGCCCTGCAGTTGTTGTCGATGCTGTCGCAGACGTCCACCGCGCCCGGGTTGATGCTCGCGTTGAAGTCGTCGCAGTCGACGTCACAGCTCGACATGCCGTCACCGTCGAGATCGACGCAGCCGCCCACGGCGAGGGTGTGCAGCTCATACGAGCCGGAGTTGGCGCTGCCGCTGGTGCTCTGCGGCAACACCTGAATGGCGTAGTCGCCGGCCTCCTCGAACTCGTAGACGAGGTAGGAGTCCTCGCTCAGGTTGCCGCCCTGCGGGTCGACACCGTTGTTGTTCGACGCGATCGGGCTCGAGCCGGTCATGTCCCAGAGCTTGAGCGCGCTGTCGAGCGGGCTACCGAGCACGCGCGCGTCGATGTCGAAGCCGAGGATCGTGCCCGCCACGGGAACCGAGAAGCAGAAGACGTCGTTGTCGTTGCCGGCCGAGATGCTGCCGTTCATCTGGCCTGGCCAGACCATGGCGTCGCACTGCGGCCGGCCGTTGTTGTGCTCCGTCTCGCTCGGGACGGCGCAGGGCGCCTCGTCGACAAAGCCGTCGCAGTCGTTGTCCTTGCCGTCGCCGCAGACATCGTCCGCGCCGTGGTGCACGGTCGCGTCGCTGTCGTTGCAGTCACCCTGCCGCCGCGTGACGCCATCGCCGTCGCCGTCCTGGTCGCAGCCCTCGTCGGTCTGGCCGTTGCAGTCGTTGTCGATGCCGTCACACACCTCAGCGGGTGTCGGGCCACACACGCCGCACGCGTTCACGAGCCCCTCGTCCACCTCAATGTCGCAGTCGTTGTCGAGGCCATCACAGACCTCCATGGGAGCTGGCCCGCAGTAGCCGCACGAGTTCAGCACGCCGTCGTCGATGACGCCGTTGCAATTGTTGTCGAGGCCGTCGCAGAGCTCGGGCGGATCTTCCCCACAGACACCGCAGGAGTTCTTGACGTACTCGTCGACCAGGCCGTCACAGTCGTCGTCGAGACCGTTACAGATCTCGGGCGCGGCCGGGTGTACGTTTTCGTCCGCGTCGTTGCAGTCGCCCTGATCGGGGCTCGCGCCGTCGCCATCGCCGTCGAGCGAGCAGCTCGCCTCGTCGATCTGTCCATCGCAGTCGTTGTCCTCGCCGTCGGAGCAGCGCTCCGCGGGGGTGAAGCCACACAGCCCGCACGCGTTCTGCGTACCCTCGTCCACGGCGCCGTCGCAGTTGTTGTCGATCTCGTCACAGACCTCGGTCGCGCCGGGGTTCACGGTCGGGTCCGCGTCGTTACAGTCGCCCTCGTCGCCGGCGTAGCCGTCGCCATCGAAGTCGCCCGTGCACTCCGCTGGATCGCTGCGGCCGTCGCAGGTGTTGTCCTGCCCATCACAGATCTCGATGGCACCGAAGTGCACCGTCGGATCGCTGTCGTCGCAGTCTCCCTCGCACGTGGAGACGCCGTCGCCGTCGCCATCCGTGCACACCGGCGACGAGAGCACGTTGCCATGCAGCGTGTACGTGAGGCGCGTTCCGCCGGCGGAGAAACCCTCGTCCTCCACGCGGACGGCGTAGATGCCGGGCTTCAAGAAGGTGTGCTCGAGGTAGCTGTCGGAGTCCTCGGCGCTGTAGCCCGTGTCGGGATCCTGCCCATCGTCGTTGTGCTTGAAGTGGTAGGTGTCATCGAGCTCGTACAGGCCGAGCCGGCTGTTCAGGAGCGAGGCGCTGTCCTCCTTGGCGTCGATGTCGAAGCCGAGCTTCATGTTCTGCGCGGCGAAGAAGCAGAAGGTGTCGTCGTCCTTACTCGGGTTGATGGCCCCCTTCACCGAGAAGGGCGGCATCAGGATCTCGCAGTCCTCGATGGTGTTGTTCGGCTCCACCTCCGTGCGCGTGTAATCGGGACACTCCTCGTCCGTGACGCCGTCGCAGTTGTTGTCGAACCCGTCACAGACCTCGGTCTGATTCGGAAACACGAGGATGTCGTCGTCCTTGCAGTCGCCGTCGCACACGGACACGCCGTCGTTGTCCTCGTCGAGGCACTCCACGAGGGACACCGCGGTGACCTTCAGGTTGTAGATGTAGTCGGCGCCGCCGTTGTCTTGCTCGTAGTTGTAGACGTCGAGGCGGACGGTGTCCTCCATCTGGAAGGTGAAGTCGAGCAGCGGGTCAGGGCCCATGTGGTAGTCGTTGAAGCCGCCAGGGAGCTCTACGCCGTCGCTGCCGTAGAGCTGCAGTACGCCGTCGCTGTCGGCGCCGAGGAGCTGCGAGTCCAGGTCGATGAGGAGCTGCGTGCCCGGGCGGACGAAGAAGCAGAAGGAGTCCCTGTCGCCCGGCGGGTTGAACGTCCCCGAGATGATGGTCGTCTCACCTTCGCTGGGCGGCACCGCGATCGCCTGGCAGTTGATGCTGCCGTCGTTCGGCTCCACTTCCTCGCTGCCGCCGGCGCTGCACTCTTCATCGATGAGGCCGTCACAGTCGTTGTCGCTGAGGTCGCACACCTCGGCCGGCACGTCGCCGCACGCGCCGCACGCGTTCAACGTGCCCTCGTCGATGGCTCCCGAGCAGTTGTTGTCGACGCCGTCGCACACCTCGGGCTCGCCGGGGTTGACGTCGGGATCGTTGTCGTCGCAGTCCACCGCCGCGTCGAAGCCGTCGTTGTCGATGTCGTTGTCGATCTGACGGCATTGGCCGCTTCTGCAGGCGTAGCCCGGCGGACAGTCGATGTCGTTCTCGCAGCTCGCCTCATCGATCGGCTGGCCGATGGTGAACGTCGTCGGGGGCGCCCCGGCGTCCGAGTCGCTGCTGCCGGTGGTCGGGCAGCCGGCCACGAGAGACGACGCGAGCAGCGAGACGACGCAGAGCGCAAGCGCGTGGGTCGGCGAGTGCCGTGCGGGATGAGCGTTCATGGAGCACCTGTTCTGTCAGCGACGCGGTCTCGTGAGGGACGGTCTCGTCGCCGACACGCTGGTCAGCGACGAGAGCGGATGTTCGTGCGGTTCGGCGGTCATGGCAGGATGCACTCGGCGGTGTAGGAGACCTCGATCTCCGTGCCGGCCTCCGGGATGGCGGTGCCATTGAACTCGATGCTGTTGTCGATCGGGTCGAAGGACCAGCCGTTCTCCTCGCCGTAGGGCACTTCGACGCCGTTGATCTTGACGACGATGGTGTCGGGGTCGGGCTCGCGGGAGAGGCCGAATCGGGTCAGCGCGAAGAACGTGCCGAGGCCGATCTGCTCCATCACGCTCGCCCAGTTGTCGGTGCAGATGGAGCCAAATACGCCGCCCGTGGCGAGCACGATGTCGAGGTATCGCGGGCCCGCGACGGCGTCGCCGCCGGGGCCGTCACAGCCGCCGGGGACGTCGCCGGCGATGGCGTTGGCGATCAGCGCCTGCACGCGATACCCCTTGGCGGCCAGCAAAATGTCGAGCCAGTCGTTGACGGCGCCGTTGCTGCTGTCGCGCTCGTCGGAGACATACACGATCGAGAGCAGCGCCTCGTCGCGCAGGAAGTTCTCGTTCGGTCCGCCGCTGTTCGTGTTTGGGGGCGTGACGGCGAGGGCCGAGGCCTCGAGCCCCTTCTCCGTGGCCGAGCCGCTGGTGCCGACGTCCGCCATCGCGGTGAACGCGGCCTCCGGGTCGGGTACGGCGTTCGGGCCTGTCTTCGCGATAAAGGGGGCGACGAGCCGACCCGCTTCCCCCGGATTATTGCCCACGGTGTCGGTGGTGGTGACGCCGAGGTGGTAGTCGACGTCCGCCTGCGTGGTGAAGAAGTTGATGAAGGACGAAAAGTTCTGCGCGAGGGAGGTCTGCTCCTGGCCCATGGAGCCGGAGTTGTCGATGACGAAGAGGATGTCGACGGCCGGGCGCTCGTGCTGGATGAACACGTCCGTCCGGTTGGCCGCCTCCACGGTGTCGCTCGAGCCGTACACCGAGGCGCGCAGGCGTGGCTGCAGGGTCCCCGTGGATTTGACCTCGAGCTGACCGGCGTGGCTGTCGACCACCGGCGCGGAGCTCATGCGCACCTGAATGATCCTGCTCGCGCCCGGGTGGAGCATGGTGCCGGGCGCTACACCCGTGATGATCTCGAAGTTCGGGTCGGACAGACCCGTGTACACGACCTCGTCGATGCGGCCGGCCACGGGGCCGACGTTCTCCAGCTCGATGTCGTAAGTGTCCGAGACGCAGCCCTGCGTGATGGTGCCGAAGTACTGCGCCCGCGGCGTCAAGCGGAAGTCGGCGTAGCTGCCAAATCCAATCAGGTCGGCGTCGGACCCGTCGTCCCCGTGGTCGATGCTGATGACACCGAGCGCGGGAGCGTTGTGCTGCGGCGTAAACGCGACCTGGATGTCGAGCGTCTCGCCGGGGGCGAGCACGCCCGACGCCGGCGGGTTCACGATGACGAAGTCCGTTGCGCCCTCGGTCACCGTCACGGCGTCGATGGGGCAGTCCACGATCGAGATGTTCTTCGCCCGGATCGTCCCTTCGGAGGTGAGGCCGACCCCGAGCGTGTCGAAGAACAGCGGGGAGGGCGCGAACGAGATGGCGCAGCGAGGCTGCGGGTCCGCGAGCCCGGAGAGCGCGAGATCGAACGACGTGCCCTCGACGGTGGTGATGCGCACGATGCCCGAGCGCACGCCGACCGCGGTCGGGTGGAACGCGAGCTCGAGCGCGCCGCTCTCTGTCGGGGCCAACACGGTGTCGACGGCCGGGCTGCTCGTCAGCGTAAAGTCGTCGGCGCCCGCCGTCACCTCGACGGACGCGATGGTGCAGGGGATCTCGCCGACACTGACGATGCTGCCGCTGGCGACGGTCTCGCTGAACGCCACCGTCGCGCGCGGGAAGACGATCGGATTGGGCGTGCCGGAGAGGCGGCAGAGCAGCTCGTCCGCAGCGTCCCCTGTGAGCGATGCCGTCAGCTCGAGCGCACCGTCGACGACGATCGCGACCTCACCCGTGTGCGTCCCCGCGACCTTCGGCTCGTACGCCACCGTCATCTGCGTCGAGGCTCCCGACGCGATCACGTCCTCGCCGGCGCTCACCAGCACGAAGTGGTCGGCTCCCGCCGTGATGCGCGCGCCGCCGACATCGCAGTCACCCGTGCCGTTGTTCGTCACGGTCACGCTGGCCTCGTCGCGCTCGCCCGTGGTGAGCGAAGAGAAGGTCACGCTCTGCGGCTCGAGGGACACCGAGCACTCCGGCGGCAGGACGCCTTCGCCGGCGACGTGCTGACGTGCGGCGGGGCCAGCGATGTTCTCCCCCGGCAGGTCGAAGTGCAGCTCGGCCTCGTACTCACCCACGAGCGTTGGTCGAAAGCGCACAGGCACGAAGAAGTGCTCACCGACGCCGAAGGGGGACGGGACCTCCGTCTGCACGATCTGGAAGGGTGACTCGACGCTCTCCGGATCCTCGACCGGGTTGCCTTCGCCGTCGAGGGGGACGAGCACGACATCGATGCGGTCCACCGGGACGTTGCCGCAATTCGTGACGGCCACTGTCTGCGTCTCCGCCGTCCGCACGAGCTGCTCGCCGAAATCCATGTCGCCGGGACGCAGGCAGAACTCGTACGTGGCGGTCAGCGTGGTCTCGTCGCAACCTTCGCAGGCAGCGGTGAACGCCACCAAAAGAAGGACCGGTAAGGTGATTGCGCGCCTCATGACGAACTCCTGCGGACAAGAAGACCAGGCCTGCTCGCGTTATCCGCGCCCAATTCGCAGACGTCAAACCTGAGACACTCTCAGAATTCTGAGGTAAACCAGGCTGTTACTCTGCTAGGCGCCCGAAACTTCCTGAAACAGAATCCAAATTCTCGCACCGGGGCACCGCGGGGGCCCCCCTTTCATGCACGCAAACGGGCGGTTCCGCTCGTGGATCCCTGCCCCGATCTGGGTCGCCTGCGTCAGCGGTGCGCGCGAAGGCTCTCGCCGCGCGCCCCTTGGCTTGCTAGGACGCCTCACACAGCGCCCCCCGCGGGTTGGGGAGGGGCGCCGATCCTGTCCTGCCTGCGACGGTAACTCCCCGAAAAGACGCCAGTGCTCCTCGTCATCGACTGCGGCAACACCAACATCTCCGTCGGCCTCTACGAGGGCGAGGCGCTCGCACATCACTTCCGCGTGTCGACCAACCGGCACGCCACGAGCGACGAGTACGGCACGCTGCTGGTCGCGTTGCTCGAGCATCGCGGGGTCGCCGCGCGCGAGGTCACCGGGGGCATCGTGGCGTCGGTGGTGCCGCAGCTGAACCGGGCGCTCACGGGGGCCTGCCAGGGCTACTTCGGCTGGACGCCGCACCTCGTGGGGCCCGGCATGAAGACGGGCATGCCCATCCTCATCGACAACCCCTCCGAGGTGGGCGCCGATCGCATCGTCAACGCCGTCGCGGCCTGGGCCCGCTACCAGACCGCGCTCATCGTCGTGGACTTCGGCACCGCCACCAACTTCGACGTGGTGAGCCCGAAGGGCGAGTACCTCGGGGGCGCCATCGCGCCCGGGGTCGAGATCTCCATCGACGCGCTGTTCGCGCGGGCAGCGAAGCTCCCGCGCATCGAGATGAAAGCCCCGCCGCGGGTGGTGGGCAAGAACACGGTGGGCGCGCTGCAGTCCGGGCTCTTCTATGGCTATGTCGGGCTCGTCGATGAGCTCGTCACGCGCATGAAGCACGAGCTCGGCCACGAGGCGCGCGTCATCGCTACCGGAGGCCTCGCGACCCTGTTCGCGGACGTCTCGCGCACCATCAACGACGTCGACGAGATGTTGACGCTCGCCGGCCTGCGCATCCTGCACGGCATGAACGCCTGAAACGCCAAACCATTGGCCTGCGACCCCCACGTCGGGAATCGCGTCGCAACGAGAGAGACCATGAGTGACATTCAAGATCCGCATGAGGAAGACATCGCGAGCAGCGACGAGGGCGACGCCGCCCTCGAGGCCAGCGCCGAGCAGCGTACGAGCGCGGACCTGGGCAGCGAGGTCCCGCGAGACGAAGGGGAAGACGAGCCCAGCGCGGAGCACGCCGGCTACGAGCCCGACGAGGACGACGATCGCGGCGCGCCCGCCATCGTGGACGAGTCCGCCTGGGCCGATGACGACGACGAGGACGACGAGGACTTCGGTCACCTCGCGCGCCTGGTCGAGGACGACGCCGAGCCGAGCGCCGCCCACAGCGGCGGCCCGCGCGTCGACGACGGCTCTCGGCCCGCGTCCGAGCACGAGATCCCGCTCGACAAGATCGACGCCGACGCCCTCTGGGTGGTCAAGCGCCTGCGCGCCAAGGGCTACGAGGCCTACCTGACCGGCGGCTGCGTGCGCGACCTCTTGCTCGGCGTCCCGCCGAAGGACTTCGACGTCGCCACCGCCGCGCACCCGAACGAGGTCAAGAGCGTGTTCCGGAACTGCCGCCTCATCGGCCGCCGCTTCCGCCTCGCGCACGTGTACTTCCCGAACGGCAAGGTCATCGAGACGGCCACCTTCCGCGCCAACCCGCTCGACGAGCTCGAGGACCTGCCGGAGGACCTCCTCGTCGAGCGCGACAACGTGTTCGGCACCGTCGAGGACGACGCGCGCCGCCGCGACCTGACCATCAACGGCCTGTTCTACGACCCGCTCGCCGGCAAGGTCATCGACTTCGTCAACGGCCGCGCGGACCTCGACGCCCGCCTCATCCGCACCATCGGCGACCCGCAGATCCGCTTCCAGGAGGACCCGGTCCGCATCATGCGCGCGATCAAGTTCGCCACGCGGCTCGGCTTCGACTTCGAGGAGAACACCGCCGCCGCCATGCGCGAGCACGTCGGGGAGCTGGTCCGCTGCGCGCCGCCGCGCCTGCAAGAGGAGCTCTTGCGCCTGCTCACCTCGAAGCACGGCAGGGACGCGTGGATCCTCTGCAAGCAGTTCGGCCTCCCCGAGACGCTGCTGCCCGAGCTCATGGAGGGCATGAACCTCGAGCTCCCCGCGAGGAAGATCGAGCTCGTCACTGGACACGAGACGCGCGCGCCCGAGGCGCTGCCGCTCGAGGCGCCGGGCGACGCCGCCGCCGAAGGGGCCAACGAGGACGCACACAGCGACGACGAGGCGCAGGACGCCGGGGAGCAGGCGGCCGAGGCGGTGGACGCCGCGCTGGCCGCGAACGCGCCGAGCGATGACGAGGGCCAGGCGGAGCAGCCCGCGGACGCCGACCTGCAGCGAGAGCCGCACCCGGGCGAGACCGTGCTCGCCGCTCCGGTGGTGGAGCCCTTGCCGCCCCCGCCGAGCCCGGCCGAGCGCGAGGCGCGCTTGCTCGCGCTGCTCTCGTCCATCGACGAGATCCGCCGGCGTGACGCCGAGGTGTCGACGTCGGTCGTGTGGGCCGCGCTGGTGCTGCCGGTGTGGGAGGCCTTCCAGCGCTCCGACGAGGACGGCGCCGCCTGGATCGAGTCCGCGTGTCACGCGTGGACCGAGCGGGTGCGCATGACCCGCCGCGACAAGGACACGCTCTGGCTGCTCTTGAAGGGCCTCGACCAGCTGCGCCCGTCCGGTCGTCGAGGAAACGCCGCGCGCCACACCGTCAGCCGGCCGTGGTTCCGCGAGTCGCTGCTGCTGTACACGCTCGCCCTGCACGCCGAAGGCAAGCCGCTCGACGAGGTGGCCGCGTGGAAGGCCATCGCCCAGCACTACGACCAGCCCTATCGCCAGCCGCGCGTCGGGGAGCGCGCGCCTCGCATGGGCGGCGGCGGACGCGATCGCGACGGCAAGTCTCGCGGCGGGCGCCGTAGCCGTCGCGGCGGCGGCGGTGGCGGTGGCGGCGGTGGTGGCGGACGCCGCGGTGGTCGTCGTCGCGGCGGCGGCGGCGGCGCCTGAGGTCCGATATGCAAGCCACGGCTCTCTCACACGAGGTCGAGCGACGTCGCACCTTCGCGATCATCTCGCATCCCGACGCGGGCAAGACCACGCTCACCGAGAAGCTGCTCCTTTACGGCGGCGCGATCCACGTCGCCGGCGCCGTAAAGGATCGACGCGCAGCGCGCGCGGCCACCAGTGACTGGATGGCCATGGAGCGCGAGCGCGGTATCTCGATCACGACGAGCGCCATGCAGTTCGAGTTTCAGGGGCATCGCCTGAACCTGCTCGACACGCCCGGTCACAACGACTTCAGCGAGGACACCTACCGAACGCTCGCCGCCGTCGACGCCGCGGTCATGCTCATCGACTGCGTCAAGGGCGTCGAGCCGCAGACCATCAAGCTCTTCGAGGTCTGCCGGCTGCGCAACATCCCCATCGTCACGTTCATCAACAAGATGGACCGGCCGGGAAAAGACCCCATCGAGCTGCTCGAGGAGATCGAGAACGTGCTCGGCATCCCGACGAGCCCCATGACGTGGCCCGTCGGCATGGGCGATCGCTTCAAAGGCATCTTCGACCGGCGCGATCGCGTGTTCCACCGCTTCGAGCGCGCGCGAAAGCAGGGCGGTCGCGCGAGCATGGAGCTGAGCGCGGTCGACGATCCCGCCCTGCGCGAGGAGCTCGGCGAAGAGGACCACAAGCGGCTCCTCGACGAGCTCGAGCTGCTGGACGAGGCCGGCAACCCGTTCGTGCAGGAGGCCTTCCTGAAGGGCCAGGTGACGCCGGTGTTCTTCGGCAGCGCCATGACGAGCTTCGGCGTCGAGCCGTTCCTCGCGCGCTTCCTCGAGATCGCTCCGGCGCCGCCGCCGCGCGAGTCGAGCGCCGGCGTGGTCGCGCCCGACGCGCCTACGTTCAGCGGCTTCATCTTCAAGATCCAGGCGAACATGGATCCGAACCACCGCGATCGCATCGCGTTCCTGCGCGTGTGCTCGGGCCGCTTCGAGCGCGGCATGAAGGTGAAGAACGCGCGCACGGGCAAGCCGCTGACGCTCTCGCGCGTCATGAGCTTCCTCGCGCAGGACCGGGTCACCGTCGAGGAGGCCTTCGCGGGCGACATCATCGGCGTGTGGGACCCCGGCGTCGTGCGCATCGGCGACGCGCTCACCGACGGGCCTGCCGTCGAGTTCGAGGGCATCCCCCGCTTCTCGCCCGAGCACTTCATGCGCGCCACCGTGCGCGATCCGATGAAACGCAAGCAGCTCAAGAAGGGCCTCGAGCAGCTCTCCGAGGAGGGCGCCGTGCAGCTGCTCTTCGATCGGCACGGGCAGGACCCCGATCCCGTGCTGGCCGCCGTCGGCGTGCTGCAGTTCGAGGTCGTGCAGCACCGCCTGAAGGCCGAGTACAACGTCGACGCGCAGCTCACGCGGCTGCCCTATGGCCGCGCGCGCTGGGTAGAGGGCGATTTCAACGCCAACGAGCTCGAGGATCCCGGCCGCATCCAGTGCTTCCTCGACGGTGACGGCCGGCCGCTCCTGCTGTTCGACAGCGAGTGGACCTGCAAGCGCACCGAAGACCGGAACCAGAGCCTCACGTTCCACTCCGCCATGCAGCCCGCCCGCGCCAGCCGGCGCTGAGCGCCGCCGCGCACGGACGCTCGCGCTCGGCTCCGGGGGCCGCTATCGGCGCCTCCTGCGCACGAGCACCCACATCCCGAACGCCAGAAAGCCGCTCGACCCGCCGGGCCACGACGACGACACCTCGGTCCGCTCACAGGAGCACAACGGCACGTATTCATCGGAGTAGGTCGGGTCCGAATCGCCGCACCCCGCGTCCGGCCCTGGCCAGGGCCAGCACTCCACAGGCTCCTCCGGCCCGGCGTCGGGCTCCTCCTCGGGAATGCACGCGTCGCCGTACACCCCTTCAGCGCAGGGCAGGCGCCGATGAATCTCTTCCAGGAGAGCGTCCGAGAGCACGATCGTATTGTGATCGATATTGTCCGGCAGCGCGGGCAGATCGCCGCTCGCGAGCACGAGGTCGAAGGGCGTCTCGCCCGCGGCGACCAGCGCGGCGATGTCCTGCTCCGGCGTCGTCGGGGGCAGGCCGAGGGCGCTGCTCGTGGTCACGAACGGGATCGCGCTGCTCGAGGCCGCGCGAAATGACGGCTCGTGGAAATCTTGCCGCGAGCGCTCGGCCACCGCGAGCATCTCGCCGGCATAATCGAGCGTGCCGCCCGAGAACGAATCGAAGAGCTGCATCTCGTCGGGCGCGCGCGCGTCCTTTCTCCCGCCGTCGTGGTTCTGCGCCAGGCCGTCGTAGTACACGTGCGATTTGAAGCAGATCTCGCCCGGATTGTCGGTGAACACCTCGAAGGTGCCTCGCACCGACGCGAACGAGTTTCCCTTCGCACCCGTGAAGTAGAAGAGCTCACCGCCTGGCCCCACCTCTTGCTCATTCGGGACGCCGCGCAGGTTGCCGTTGGTGACCGCGATGGAGGGCACGGCAGGGAAGCCGGTCTCGTCGAGGAGCTGCATGAACGCGGGGTAGGCCTCGGGCAACGCGATCCCCTGGATGGTCATCTGCTGGGCCTGGAGCGAGGTGGGGTCCGGGAAGCCCTGGATGCTGTCGGGGTCGAGCGACGTGGTCATGCCGACCATGCTGGCGAGATTGAACACGCCCTCCCAGCCGGGATCGATGGCGATGAAGTCCGCCTCGGTCATGGCCGCCCACTCGTCGAGCTTCAGCTTCAGGCTCTGCATCCCGGCGGGGACGTGCACGCCCCGGTGCGGCGTGTCGTAGGTGATGGAGAGGCCGACGTGGTGCGGCTCTCCCGCGGCCTCCATGTCGGCCAGCGCGATGCGCGCGAGCAGCCCGCCCATGCTGTGCCCGAAGACCACCCAGGGCAGCGCGCTCTCCCCGCGGTAGCCGTTCAAGAGCGCCAGCGCGCGCCGGACGGCGGCGGCGTCGTCCTCCACGCTGTCGTTGGCCGCGTTCCCTGGCCCGATGACGACGATGTTGATGCCGGCCTTCTGGAAGTCTGCGAAGAAGCCCTCGCTGCCGTCCTCATAGAGCACCCGCGGCGGCGACGTGTGCGCGACGCCGTAGCCGTGCACGAAGAGGACGGCGCGCTCGAGCTTCTGACGGAGCTCCGCGTCGGTGGGCGGGCCGTCGAGGAAGCCCGGCGGGTCGAACCCCACCAGCAGGTCCTCGTTGTCGACGTGCACGGAGCAGGTGACCCAGAGCTCCTGGGCGTCGTCGCCGCTGCACTCGCGGGCCGCGGCGGCGCTCGAGAACACCAGGGGGAGAAGCGCGAGCCCGGAGAGGAGCCTTTCGGCGCCGCCCCGCCGGAGCGAGCGCGAGCGGAGTCGCCCGGTCGGTTTCAACGCCGTTGACGCTGGCGTGCGGCACTTCATGCTCACCTCGGTCTCGCGGCCTCAAAGGTTGCCTGCCCTCAAGGCCCTCTGACAGGTATCACACGGGGCGCTGGCCACGTCGGGCAGGACCCGTGGGCGGAGCCCGGGGGAGCCGACGTGAGCGCGCCGACGTCGGAGGTCCGGCGACCCCGGACGGGGCGAGCCCCTTTACGCCGACAGGACCGCTGGCCTACAACGCTCAGCGTCGATGTCGCTTCTCAGGCGCATGACCTCGAGCCGGGTCCACGTCGCTGAACGGGCGCTCCGCAAGGGCGACCTGGCGGGCGCGATCACGGCCATGGAGGCGGCCCTCAACAAAGCGCCCGACGACGTGAAGGCCCGGCGGCAGCTCGCCGACACCTACGCGAAGGCCGGTCGCTTCGCGGACGCCGTGCGCGAGCTGACCACCCTGGCGGAGGCCTTCGCCGCCGAGGGCCTGCTGCTCAAGGCCTCGTCCGCCTACAAGGCCATCCTCGACATCGACCCCGACCACGACGACGCCCAGCAGAAGCTCGCGAGCCTGCAGGCGAACAAGAGCAGCGCGCTCGCCGACGCGGCGCGGCAGGCCGAGGGCGCTCCTTCGGGTCAAGCTCCGCCACGCTTGCCCGACGACACCACCCTCGACGCCGACGAGCTCGTCGAGGCCGAGGACGTGCTCGAGGCCGACGACGTCGCCGAAGAGATCGAGCGCTCGCACGAGGACGAGCCCCCGGTGGCCGCGCTCGAGGACGCGACCCTCGAGGTCGAGCCTGCCGCGCTCGGCATGGAAGACGCCACCCTCGAGGTGGCGGCGCCGGCCGCGCGCGATCTCGAGGACGCGACGATCGAGGTGCAGAACCCCGAAGCCGCCGCGGCGGAGGCGTTCGAGGCCGACGCCGAGGCCGTCGACGACGCCGAAGAGCTCGAGCTGGAGGACGCCGACGATCTCATCGTCGCCGAGCTCACCTCCCAGGGCGATGACGACGTCGAGCTCGATCGCGCGGTGCTGCCGGAGCTGCCGCTGTTCTCGGACCTCCCGCAGCACGCCTTCGACGAGCTCATCAGCGATCTCGACCAGTGGCGCGTGCCGAGCGGCGCGGTCATCGTGCGCCAGGGCGAGGTCGGGCACAGCTTCTTTGTCGTCGTCAGCGGTGAGGCGCGCGTGGAGCGTGACGGCGACGAGCTCGCCACCCTCGGCCGCGGGGAGCTGTTCGGCGAGATGGCGCTGCTCTCGAGGAACCCGCGCGCGGCCTCCGTGGTGGCCGCGTCGGCGTGCGAGCTGTTCGAGATCAAGCGCGAGCGCATCGACGACCTGATGACGCGCTACCCGTCGGTAGAGCGCGTGTTGCAGAAGTTCTGCCGGCAGCGGCTGCTCTCGAACGTGCTGCGCGCGTCGCTCTTCGAGGGCCTCGACGAGACGCTCGCGCGCGAGATGATCGGCGCCTTCAAGGACAAGCGCGTCTCCATGGGGCAACGCGTGGTGAGCCAGGGCGACAAGGGCCGCGGGCTGTTCGTGGTCCTCGCCGGCACCCTCGACGTGTCGCGGGAGGACGAGGGCGCCGTGCGTACGGTCTCCCAGCTCGCCGAGGGCGACGTGTTCGGTGAGATGTCGCTGATCTTCGGCGAGCCGGCGTCCGCGTCCGTGATGGCGCTCTCGAACACGACGCTGCTGACGCTGTCGCAGAAGGGCTTCCAGGCGTTCTGCAAGCGCCACCCAGTCATGAAGCGGCGCCTCGAGGCGCTCGCGCGCGGCCGCCGTGACGGGAACGCCAACGCCAAAAGCGGCGACGCGGCCGAGTGACGTTACAGTCTCCGCGATGGCCGCGCTGACGACGAGGAGAGCTCCGCGATGAAGGCAGCGGCCAAGACACCGCGCGTAGGCGTCGTCATGGGATCGAGCTCGGACTGGGCGACGCTCGAGCACGCGACCGCGCTGCTCGACGAGCTGCAGGTGCCCTACGAGGCGCGCGTGGTGTCCGCGCACCGCACACCGGACCTGCTGTTCCAGTACGCGGAGCAGGCCGCCGAGCGCGGGCTGCGCGTCATCATCGCGGGCGCCGGCGGCGCGGCGCACCTGCCGGGCATGCTGGCGGCCAAGACGTGGATCCCCGTCCTCGGGGTGCCGGTGCAGAGCCGCGCGTTGAACGGCCTCGACTCGCTGCTCTCCATCGTGCAGATGCCGCGCGGCGTCCCCGTCGGCACGCTCGCCATCGGGCCGGCCGGCGCCGCCAACGCGGCCCTGCTCGCCGCCGCCATGCTCGCGCACGATCACGACGACGTCCGCGCCGCGCTGCTGCGCTTTCGCAGCGCCCAGACCGACGCCGCGCTGTCCGCGAAGCTGCCGCCCCCGGCCGCGAAGGAGTAGCGCCGTGCGCCTCGGCATCTTCGGCAGCGGTCAGCTCGGCATGATGATGGCGGCGGCCGCTCGGCGCCTGAACGTGGAGCCGACGCTGTTCTCGCCCAAGACCGGTCCGGCCAGTGACGTCGTGCGGGAGGCAGTGCACGCCCCCTGGAACGAGCTCGACGCGGTCGCGCGCTTCGCCGGCAGCGTCGATGTCGCCACCTACGAGCTCGAGCAGCTCCCGGCGTCCGTGCTCACGCGCGCGGCCGAGAGCACGCAAGTGTGTCCCCCGATCCCCGTGCTCGAGCAGACCCAGGACCGGCTGCTCGAGCGGCGCCTGCTCGAAGGGCTCGGCATCGGCGTGGCCCCCTACGTCCACGTCGCCGCCGAGCCTGACCTCGAGGAGGCGGAGTCGAGCGTCGGCTTCCCGCTGGTGCTGAAGCGAACGCAGGGCGGCTATGACGGCAAGTCCCAGGCACGCGCGCGTGACCGCGCGGAGCTGCACGCGGGCTTTCGCGCCCTGAACGGCCCGTGCATCGCCGAGCGCTTCTTGCGCTGGAAACGGGAGGTGTCGGTCATCGTCGTGCGCGCGCGCGACGGTGAGCTGCGCGGCTACGAGCCGGTCGAGAACGAGCACGTGGACGGCATCTTGCGCGTGTCGCGCGCGCCCGCTTCGCTCGGGGACGACGAGCGGAAGGCGCTGTTCGGCATCGCGCGCACGATCGCCAACTCGACGAGTTACGTCGGCGTGCTGACGGTGGAGCTGTTCGACACCGACGACGGCTGGCTGGTGAACGAGCTGGCGCCGCGCGTGCACAACTCCGGGCACTGGACCATCGAGGGCGCCGAGACCAGCCAATTCGAGAACCACGTGCGCGCGGTCTGCGGACTGCCGCTCGGATCCACGTCACTCCGTGGACCGAGCGCCATGGTGAACGTCATCGGCGAGGTGCCGTCCGGCTTCAGCGCGCTGCTCGAGGTGCCGGGCGCGGCGATGCACCTCTACGGCAAGTCGGCGGCGCCAGGACGCAAGCTCGGCCACGTGACGGTGACCGCCCCCGACGAGCGCACGCTCGACGAGCGGCTGGCGCGCGTGCGGCGGATCATCGACGCTGGCGCGCCTCGCTAGAAGGGTTCATACGGCCCGCCGCCGCCGCCGCAGCGGCAGTAGAGCCAGCGCCACGAGCAGCCATGACCCGCTGCCCGCGCCGGTCCCCGTGTTGCAGTCACAGCCGCCCTCGACGTCATCGACGTCATCGCCGTCATCGCCGTCATCGTCGTGGCTACCGTGGGGGCCGCCATCGTCCTCGTCGCCGGCGTCGGGCCCGCCGTCGCCTTCCTCGCCGGCCTCGCAGGCGTCACCCGTCCCGTCGCCGTCCGCATCCTCCTGCTCGGGGTCGGGCTCGACGCGGCAGACGTCCCCGGCGTCAGGGACGCCGTCGTCGTCGCTGTCCTCATCGAGGTAGTCCGGCGTGCCGTCACCATCGCTGTCGACGGGGGGCGTGGCCTCGTCGTCGTCGCCCGCCTCGTCCGCGTCGCGCACACCGTCGCCGTCCGAGTCGGTGTCCTGAAAGTCAGGGATCCCGTCCTCATCGCTGTCGACCGGCGGCGTGGCCGCGTTGTCGTCGCCGTACTCATCGACGTCGGCGATACCGTCGCCGTCCGAGTCGGTGTCCTCACCATCCGGAATGCCATCGCCGTCGGTGTCGAGCGGTAGCGGACCCGCATCGACGTTGGGTTCGTCGCCGCCGTCCCCGTCCCCGCCGCCGCCGTCTCCTTCGCCGCCGTCCGGCCCCCCGTCCTCGAGCTCCTCCTCGCAGGCGGCGCTGCAGCCGTCCCCGTCATCGAGGTTGCCGTCATCGCAGAGCTCGCCGGCCTCGGGGTTGTGCAGGCCATCGCCGCAGGCGATCGCCGAGCAGTCGCGGTCGCACGACTCCGTGTTGACCCCGCCGCTGTCGCACGCCTCCGTCCCGACGACGAGCTCGTCGCCGCACGCAGCGGCGCAGCTGAAGCCGTCGCCGGTGTAACCGACGTCGCACGCGCACGAGAAGCTGCCCGCCGCGTTCGTGCAGGAGGCGTTGGCGTGGCAGCCCGCGGCCCCGGTGGCGCACTCGTTGACGTCGACGCAGGTGCTGCCGTCATCTTGGTAGCCCGCCGGGCAGGTGCAGGAATAGGTGCCCGCTTCATTCAGGCAGGTGCCGGCGCCACACGGGCCAGGCGTCGCCGTACACTCATCGACGTCGGTGCAGAGCGAGGGGGAGAGCGTATCGCAGCTCCAGCCGGCCTCGACGGCGCAGGTCGCGCCGCAGCCGTCTCCCGCGGCCACGTCGTCGTCGTCGCACGCCTCACCGAGGTCGACCACTCCGTCGCCACACTCGCCCATGAGGGACCGCACGCGCACGCCCGGATTGGCGACGGCTGCGTCGGTGTAGGCGACCACGAAGCGCGAGCCGTTGAAGGTGAGCGCGGGACCATACGCGTGCCCGCCTGCGTCCACCACGATGTCGGCGCTGTCGAGCACCTGGCCCGACGACGTGACGCGCCTGCCCTTGATCCCGACGCCGGCTCCGCTGCCGTCGGAGTCATCCCACGCCACCAGGGTATAGGCTCCGTTGTACGCGGCCGAAGCCCGCCATTGCGGTCCGGGTCGAGTCGTCAGCGCAAGGCCCTCGCTGTCGGCCACCGCGCCTGCCGCCGACACCACGTTGGACCAGACGTCACTCTCGAAGAAGCTCGTGTCGTATTGATGCCAGGTCACCAAGAAATTGCCGCCACCGGCCGCGACGGCCGGCTGCATCTGGGCCTGGGCGCTCGTGGCGACGGGGATCGCCGTGGTATCGACCACCGCGCCCGTGCTCGACAGGCGTCGACCCAGCACATTGGGAGCGCCACCCTCGCTGTCTTGCCACGCCACCAGGAAGTGACCTCCGTTCCAGGCGATGGCGGGCGCATCTTGGTTGCCGGCGCCGCCCGCCACCACGATCCGCCCCGCCCCCTGAGGCACCCCCGCCGACGACACGGCGCGGCCGTAGATCTCGAAATTGCCGCCAGCCTCCAAGCTCGTCCACACGACCTGGTAATCGCTGCCGTTGGACGCGACGTCGGCGTTGTATTCGAAGGACGGGCTGCTCGAGAGGGTGACCACCGCGTCCATCGTTCCGTCGCCGGTGATCCTCCTGCCGGCGATATCCTCGAGCTCGGTTGCCCAGACCACCAGGAAGCTGCTGCCATTGGATGCCACTTTGGGCGGGTTGTAGCTGGCGCCGTACAGCAGCCCGTCGGCGATGAGGATCCCGGCCGGCGTGAGCACGGCGCCCGTTGCGGAGAGCAAGACGCCATAGGCCGACTGCGCTCCGCCCCGATAATCCAGCCACACGAGCAGCGACTCGCCGCTGGCGAGCGAGGCGATGTCGGGGAGGAGCACGTTGCGCCTCGCCCCCGTCAAGAGCGTCGGCGGATCGTCGAGCACGCTGCCGTCGGAGCCCTGCACTCTGGTGCCGTAGATCGCGGCGCCGCCCTCGGTCGCGTCGCGGAACGCGATCTGGAAATCCGTGCCGTCGCTGGCCGCCGCGAGGTCCAGGCCACCGCCGGTCGCCACCAGGATGGGGGCGGCGTCGACCGAGACGCCGTTCTCGGTCAGGCGGCGAGCCAGAATCTGGTCCGCATCGTCCCACCACGCGATCAAATAGAACGTGCCATTCCAGGTAATGGCCGTCTGGGTGGAGTTGTCGATCGACGCGATCGGGATGGCCTGGCCCAGCAGGGCGCCGCTGCCGTCGAGCTTCCGCGCCATGATGGCCTCGTCGGCGCCGGTGTCGATCCGATTTTGCCACCAGACCACTACATATTCGTTGCCGGAGGCGACGACGCTGTGCCCGACCTCCCGATGGTCGGGCGTCACGGCGACGCTGATATAGGCGGAGAGGGAGCCGTCAGACGCGACCGTGCGCGCCCTGAGATCTCCATAGCCATAGTTCCCCATCACGACCAAATAGTTGCTGCCGTTGAAGGCGATGTCCGGCTTCCCCAGGAAGCGAAAGTCATCCATCGCGAAGCCACCCGCCGCGGCGCCGCCCGCGACCGCGCCGGCCTCGCTGACCAAGGCTCCCCACGTCTGGACTCCAGTCCCGCGGGAATCCTCCCACGCCACCAGATAGCCGCTGCCGTTGGACGCCACCGAGGGGAGCGCTTGTTGGGCGGCCTGCGTGCAGATCGAGAATTGGCCGCCCAGCGGAACGCCGGTCCCCGCGGCGATGAATCGCCCGTAGATGTTGCCGTCGCGCGCCCAGACCGCCAGGTAGTTGGTGCCGTCGAAGGCCACATCGGAGGTGTCCCAGTAGTTGGTGCCGGCCACACCGATCTGGATACCGCCATAGTCGAGGAGCTCCCCGAGGGCGGTGACCCGCGCGCCCATGATCTCCGCGCCCGCCGAGCGATAATCCCGCCACACGACGAGGTACTCGGTTCCGCCCCAGGCGATCGTCACCTCCGCCTGATTGCCGGGTGCCTCCTCGATCGAGTCGCTGGAGACGTCGACCTCGGGCCCGATCAGGGGATCGAGCACCACCGGAAATGCAGCGCGCGCGAGCAGCGCCCCCTCGACGCGATAGCGCACCCCGGTGTCGGTGGCCTCGCTGGCGATGGGGGTGCGCACACCGGCGGCGTCCACCAGCTCGGCGCCGCCGATGCGGACGCGCGGGGTGCCGCTCTCATCGGCCAGGCGAAGCGCGTCGCCCACGCGATCGAAGAACGTGAGCCCCTCGGTGGCGAGGTCGATGACGACGTCGCCGCGCGGCCGCTGCCGAATGACCCAGCTCACGAAGACGCCGTCGTCGCCGACCAGGTGGTGCTCGACGATGCCGGCGGACGACGACAGCAGCGCCTGCGCGGTGTTTCCGCGCACCCACCAATCCGGGGCTGACTCCGACACGGGGCGCCCCGCGACCTCGACGCCCTCGCTGTAGAAGCGAAAGCCAGCGTCGTCCGCGAAGGCAGCGCGCGCGGCGCCGGGTGTCGCCGGCGTCAGCCGAAGCCCGCGCTCGTCGTACGCCGCGAGGAAGCCCGCGCCGTACGCCCGAAGCTCGCGCTCTCCGGGCACGGGGCGGATCGCGTGCGAAACTCGCTCCACGACCGCGCTGATCCCCCGGGTCGCGACCGGCCCGTCCAGGCTCGTGTCGACACGAGCGTGACGCTAGAATTCCTCGCCGTAGGGGACCGCCCAAGCCGGGGCGGCGGCGTCGTCGGCGAGCACCACCATGTCGCCGCGGGCAGCGCTTCCGTCCTCGGCGAGCTCCGCGTCCGCCAAACAGCCGCCGAGGAGCAGGGCCACGCTCAGCGCCGTCCAAAGCGATGCGGAGCCGACGCGCGTCAACCGTGCACAGACCATGAGAGCCCCCGGCGACACGGTACGTGTCGGACGCACCGCTTAGGGGATCACCGTCGAGGTGCCAATGGGGCCGGGCCTATGATCGGCGGCACGACGTCGGAGCAGGCCGCCGAGCGCGGACTGAGCGCCCTCATGGCTGCCAGCTCTCGGTACAGCCGCCGTCGCCGTAGGTGCGAAAGACGCCGGCAGCCGGATATCGCTCCACGGCGTTGTTCGCGGCCGTGAGCTCGAAGCGGTACGAGCGACAGCCGGCCGCCTCGTCCACCTCCACCGAATACGTGCCGCGCGCGCCCGTACCGAGCTCGAGCGTGAGCGGGAGCCGGGCTCCGTCGAGGAACGCGACCACCTCGGAGGGCGCCGTCGAGTCCTCTACGGTGACGAAGAGCTTCACCTTCCCAGGCGAGGCGATGCTGGTCAGGCCCTCGTTCAGGACGTGGCTGCCAGACACGAGCCGGGGCGAGAGGTCGGGCGTGCGACTGCCCGTCGCGACGTACCAGCGTTGTGAGGCGCCGTCGATCGCGCGGCCGGCGCCCTGCTCGCGGCTCGTCGTCTTCACCTTCCCCTTCACCTTCGCCCTCACCTTCACCTTCCCCTTCACCTTCGCCCTCACCTTCACCCTCACCCTCACCCTCGCCCTCACCCTCACCCTAGCCTTCGCCTTCACCCTCGGCGGCGATGACGATCGCCCCGCCGTCGGCTGGAGTGGACGGGCTACACGAAGCGGTGAGCGGTGCGGTGAGCAGCAGTCCCGCGAGGCTGAGGTGACGGTGCATCCGGCTCCCTCCTGGTGCGCACAGTACCCCGCCGACCACTGGGGCCAACGCAGGCGATCGGGGGGGCCCGAAATTCTCGTATCACGCGCAGGTTGCAGCGGCGCCAAGACGTCGTTGCCCTACCCGCCGCCCGGGTGGGATGGTCCCCCCGCGCGACTCAACGCGGAGCGGTGCGAGCACATGGACCTCATCCTCGGCCTCGTCGACTTCATCCTGCACATCGATGTGCACCTCGCCGAGATCATCGCCGACTACGGCACGCTCACGTACGTGATCCTGTTCCTCATCGTCTTCTGTGAGACGGGCCTCGTCGTCACGCCGTTCTTGCCGGGGGACTCGCTGCTGTTCGCGACCGGAGCCCTCTGCGTCTCCCGCGCGACCGCCAGCGGCGGAGAGGCCGGGCTCAACGCGCTCTTGATCATTCCGCTGCTGATCGTGGCCGCCATCCTCGGCGACGCGGTCAACTACGCGGTCGGCTTCAAGGTCGGCCCCGGCTTCCTCGAGCGCGGCAAGATCCGCTTCATCAAGATGGAGCATCTGCTCCGCACGCAGCGCTTCTACGAGAAGCACGGCGGCAAGACGATCATCCTCGCGCGCTTCATGCCGATCATCCGCACCTTCGCGCCCTTCGTCGCCGGCATCGGCCGCATGCAATATCGGCGCTTCGCGATGTTCAACATCACCGGCGGCGTGCTGTGGGTGACGTCGTTCACGCTGCTCGGGTTCTTCTTCGGCAACCTCCCGATGGTGAAGAAGAACTTCACCTACGTGATCTTCGGCATCATCCTCCTCTCGGTCATGCCCATCGTCGTCGAGCTGATCAAGGGTTGGCGCCAGAAGGACGCGGGCGCCGCGATCTGACATGCTCCCGGGGGAGCCAGCGGATGGAAGACGAGCTCGACACCGACACGCTTGAGGAGCTGGGTGGCGCACAAGCGGCCCTCCAGCAGCTCACCAAGCAGCTCGAACAGCAGCAACAGCAACAGCAACAACAGCAGCAGCAACGGCCGGCCGCCGCCCAGACCGAGCCGACGTTCTTCGGCATGACGATGGGCGCGCTCTTCCTCGGCTTCGTGCTGTCGACGATCGGCCTTGGCTACCTGCGCTACGCACGGAGCGAGGCCGATCCGATCCTCGCGCTGTTCGGTCTCGCGATGATCGCCGTCCCCTTCTTCGTGACGACGACGCTGCCGCTCCTGGCCGCGGGTGTCGCGCTCATCGTCCTCTCGCTCGTCGCGCGCCGCCTCCTGCGCGGCGGCTCCCTGATGGGGTAGGCGCCCCGGCTCGCGCGTCTCGTTCAGTCCATACAGCGCTTGCGCACGTCGTCGTTGAGCAGCCCGACCAGCATGAAGCCGCCGATGGGCAGGCAGGCCGACGGTGCGTAGAGGCCGGCGATGACGAGCGAGAGGATCCAGCCCCAGCGTGTCTCTTTGTCGAGCCCGCGCGCGGCGACGAAGTTCAACGCGCCGAAGCCCACCGAGAGGACGAACGCGGCGAAGCCGAAGCCATAGATGTAGGCGGGCGGGAACACGTTCTCGGATACGGCGTTCGCGACGAAGACGGCCGTCGCCACCCCGCCGAGCACGACGTACATGGCGCCGGTGAACCAGAGGGCCGCGCGAACGCGGGCGAACCAGGGGCTGCGCGGCTCGGGCGAGGCGGCGGTGGGGGCCTTCGGGGAGGCCGCGGGGGTGCTCGGTTCGGTCAATGAAGCCTCCGAGGTGGGACGCTGAGAGGCGCCCAGGATAGCACCCGACACCTCCCGCACGAGGCTCATGGGCCCGGGCGCTGGAACGCGTAGTCGAGGAAGTCCTTCGCGAGCGCGGGCGCGCAGGCTTCGATGCCGTCGTCGACGATGCTGGCCCTCTGCGCCTCGCGCAGCTTGCCCTTCACGCCGGCGGCCGCGGTCGCCGTGAGCGAGAGGCGCAGCGCCTTGCCCGGCAGCTTGACGACGGTGATGTCGCACGTGACCTCGAGCCCCTGCACGCCTCCTTGCGAGAAGGGCGTGATGCTGCGCACCTTGGCGAACAGCCCGTAGCCCTTCTTGAGCGGCGCCGTGCTCACCTGCCAGTCCCGGCGCGAGTCCTTCAACAGCTCCTCGACGAGCCGCTTCTGCAGCGCCTTGTCGAGCCCCGGCAGGCCCGAGCCGGAGGTGTCGCGCACGTCGGAGAGGTCGATGGGGACGGCCATCCCCTCGGGCTCTTTGTACGCGCGCGCGACCTTCGCCTCGAGCGTCGTGGCGGCCTTGCGCGCCACCTTGCGCACGAGCGCGGCCTTGTCGTTCTGGGCAGCCTTCACGACGGGGAGCGAGAGCGGATCGCCCACGCGCGCGAGGCCCTCGATCGCCGCGGCGCGCACGGGCGCCGACTCATCCTTCTTCAGCATCGCCTCGAGGATCAGGCGCGCGTTGGGGGCGCCGCTCTTCGAGACCGCGACGACGGCCGCCACGCGCACCCGCACGTCGTCCGAGCCGAGGGCCTCGAGCACCCTCGGCGGCACCTCCTTCGCGGCGCTCGCGGCCAGCGCCCACAGGAGGGTCGCGATCAGCGCCAGAAACAGCCGGGAGCGCCGGATCCAGGGCCGGGGTGGCCGCCGTGCGCGTGTATTGACATGGATGTCAACCACGCCTATTGATTTGAATGTCAATAAGAGGCGGGCCACGCCCTCATGGTCCCTTACTCGAGGAGAGCTTGTCCATGGCGAGGCAGGAGGTGTCTTCGAATCGAAAGAAG
This sequence comes from uncultured Myxococcales bacterium, assembly GCA_964388085.1. Taxonomy (GTDB): domain Bacteria; phylum Myxococcota; class UBA727; order UBA727; family CAYLZW01; genus CAYLZW01. The sequence continues at coordinate 70,773 of CAYLZW010000003.1, forward strand.
GGCGAGACGTCCTCCCGGAGCGGAGCGACCAAGGAGGGGCAGGGCCCGAGGTCCGGCTCTGCTCGCCTCGGTGAGGGGCAGAGCCCCTCGGAGATGCCGTCACGGCCAAAGCCGAGGCAGGCCCGGCGCCGGGGCACGGAGCCGCGCCGCTCCGCCGCCGCGCAGGCCGACGAGGGCCTCGAGCGGGGTGGCAAGGACGATCGCAAAAAGCAGATCCTCGACGCCGCCGTGCAGGTCTTCGCCGAGAAGGGCTACCACGGCT
>CAYLZW010000003.1:71134-75218 GCA_964388085.1 uncultured Myxococcales bacterium
AAGCAGATCCTCGACGCCGCCGTGCAGGTCTTCGCCGAGAAGGGCTACCACGGCTGCCGCATCTCCGACGTGGCCGACCGCGCCGGCGTCGCGTACGGCCTCGTGTACCACTACTTCGGCAACAAGGAGTCGCTGCTCGCGCACATCTTCACGGCCAACTGGAGCGTGTTCGCCAAGGCGCTCGAGGCCATCGCCGAGCAGGACACGACGACGCAGGATCGGGTGCGTCAGATCGTCCAATTCCTCATGAACGCCTTCGAGCTGAACCCGCTCATCGTGAAGGTGCTCGTGCTCGAGTTCGGCCGCTCCTCGCGCTTGGGGGACACCCTCGACACGCCCGAGGTCGCGCGGGTGTTCGCCGCCATGCAGCGCATCCTGCGCGAGGGCAAGGAGCGGGGGGAGCTGTCGCCCGCCCTCGATCCGCGCGCGCTCACCATCATCTTCCTCGGCGCGCTCGAGGCCGCGCTCGCCTCCTTCGTCATCCCGTCGTCGTCGGACGCCGGCGGCGCGCCCGAGCCGGCCAGCTACGAGGCCATGCGCGACACGCTGATGGGGATCGTGAACCGCGGCTTCTTCGAGCGGCCGCCCCCGACTCCCGGCGCTGCGACGACAGCGACGACGACACCCACGACGCACACGACGAGCAAAAAGCCGCGCAACGACGAGCGCGCTTGAGAGGTCAGAGCGATGGACTTCGAGATCACGGACGCACAGCGAGAGCTTATGGACGGCGCCCGCGTGTTCGGCGAGCGCGAGGTGTTCCCGACGGTGCTCGAGCGCGACAAGGCCGGCCGCTGGGACCGCGCCATCTGGCGCAAGATGGGCGAGGCGGGGCTCCTCGGCGCGCCGTACCCGACGGAGTACGGCGGCACCGGGCTGTCCTGCGTCGACACCTGCCTCATCAAGGAGGCGTTCGGCTACGGCTCGCGAGACGCGGGCGTCGCCCTCGCGTGGGGCGCGCACACCATCCTCTGCGGCGTGCCCATCTGGAAGCTCGGCAGCGAGGAGCAGCGACGAAAATATCTGCCGGGCCTCTCGAGCGGCGCGCTCACCGGAGGCTTCTGTCTCTCGGAGCCGGGCTCGGGATCCGACGCCGCCGGCATGAGGACGCGCGCCGTGAAGAAGGGCGACAAGTACGTCCTGAACGGCACGAAGATGTGGATCACGAACGGCCCCGTCGGAGACGTGTTCGTCGTCACCGCCGTCACCGAGCCGGAGCAGAAGGCGTTCGGCATCTCCACCTTCATCGTCGAGTCGTCCTTCCCCGGCTTCCGCGTGGGGCAGGTCATCGACAAGATGGGGGTGAAGACCTCGACGACGGCGGAGCTCATCTTCGAGGACTGCGAGGTCCCCGAAGAGAACCTGCTCGGCCAGGAGAACTTCGGCTTCGTCGTGACCGCGAAGCTCATCCTCGGCTGGGAGCGGAGCTGCCTGCTCGCGCCCGGCATCGGCGCCATGGCGCGCTCCATCGACGAGACCAAGCGCTATGCGTTGGAGCGCGAGCAGTTCGGTCGGCCCATCGCGAAGTTCCAGGCGGTGCGTCACATGCTCGCCGACATGCTGGTCCGCTACGAGGTGACCAAGCAGCTCATCTACCGCGTGGCCTGGACGCTCGATCAAGGCGACGAGCCGCCGCTGGTCGACGCCGCGGTGGCGAAGGTGTTCATGTCGGAAGCGTCCCAGAAGAGCGCGCGCGACGCCATTCAATTGCACGGCGGCAACGGCTTCACACCCGAGTATCACGTCGAGCGCGGCCTCAGGGACTCGATGCTGTCCACCATCGGCGCCGGCACGAGCGAGATCCAGCGCTCGATCATCGCGCGCGCCGTCCTCGACCTCGGCTTCTAATCGCGCGCCCCAAGGATCTCGAAATGGACTTCTCCATCGCTAAAGAAGAAGAAGAGCTCGCGCGGTCTTTCGAGACCTTCTGTCGCGACAAGCTCGCCCCGCGCGCGCACGACGTCGACCAGAGCGGCGTCATCCCGCGGCAGACCTGGGACGATCTCCGCGACATCGGCTTCCTCGGCCTCGGCTACCCGGAGGAGTGGGGCGGCAACCCGGCTCCCTGGGCGGCGCGCTGCATGGCCCAGGAGAGCCTCGCGAAGGCCTGCGCGTCGACGTTCCTCACGGTCGGCGCCAGCGTCGGGCTCTGCGGGCTGCCCCTCTTCACCTTCGGCAGCGACGAGCAGAAGGACACCTGGCTGCGAAAGCTCATCCGGGCGGAGGCCATCGGCTGCTTCGGCTTGACCGAGCCCGGCGCCGGCACCGACGCGGCCGCCATCAAGACGCGCGCGAAGAAGAAGCAGGGCGGCGGCTGGTCCTTGTCGGGCGAGAAGGCGCTCATCACGAACGCGCCCAACGCCGACGTCGGCGTGATCCTGGCGGTGACCGATCCCGACGCGGGACACGGCGGCGTGACGGCCTTCCTCGTCGATCTCTCGAAGAAGGGCGTCAGCCGCAGCGAGCCCTACCGCAAGATGGGCCTGCGCGGCTCCCCCACCGGCGGCCTGCGCTTCGACGACGTGGAGCTGTCCGACAGCGACGTCCTCGGCGGCGAAGGCGCGGGCTTTCTGCAGGCGATGATGACGCTCGAGTACGGCCGCCTCGGCATGTGTCACTTCGGCATCGGCATCGCGGAGGCCGCGTACGAGGCCTCGTGCAAATACGCCACCGAGCGCACCGCGTTCGGCAAGCCCATCGCGCGCATGCAAGCGGTGCACTTCAAGATCGCCGACATGAAGATCGAGCTCGACGCCTCGCGGCTCATCGCCCGCCGCGTCGCGTGGCTGAAGATGGGCCAGGACGAGGCCTGCGCGCAGCTCTCCTCCATCGCCAAGCTCTACTGCACCGAGATGGCCGTCCGGGTCACCGATCAAGCGGTACAAATCCATGGCGGCTGGGGCTACACCGATGACTTCATCGTCGAGCGGCTCTACCGGGACGCGCGCCTCGGACCCATCGGGGAGGGGACGAGCGAGATTCAACGGGAGCTCATCGCGAGGTCGATGCTCGATTGAGAAAGAAGGTCTCGCGCAAAGCCGCAAAGCCGCAAAGAACAACAGAGCTCGGCTTTGCGGCTTTGCGGCTTTGCGCGAGACAGAATGAGGAGCGCTGATGCCGACGGATGTGCTGCTTTCTACTGACGACGCGGGTGTCAGAACGTTGACGCTGAACCGTCCGGAGCGCCGCAACGCATTGAGCCCGGACCTCGTCAAGGCGCTCATCATGGCTCTGCAAGCCGCCGATGACGACGCCACCGTCCGCGCCCTCGTGCTGACCGGAGCCGGCGACAAAGCGTTCTGTGCAGGAGGTGACCTCGGCGCGCCGTCGGGGGAGGGCTTCCTCGGCATGCACGAGGACCGCGGCTCGTTCGCCGAGCTGCTGAAGACCTTCCGGCGCATGAAGACCCCCACCATCGCGGCCGTGAACGGCATGGCGCTCGGCGGTGGCTTCGGCCTCGTGCTCGCTTGTGATCTCGCGGTGACGTCGAAGAGCGCGCAGCTCGGCACTCCCGAGGTACAGCGCGGGCTCTTCCCCATGATGATCGCGCGGCTCATTTACGAGCAGCTCCCGCGCAAGGCCGCCAACGCGCTCGTGCTCTTCGGCGACAAGATCGATGGCGCGAGAGCCGCGGAGCTGGGCGTCGTCAACGAGGCGGTCGACGAGGGCAGGGTGCTCGAGGCCGCCATGGGCTACGCGCGTCGCGTGGCGTCGCTCTCCCCCGCGGTCATCGGCCTCGGCCGGCGCGCGATCTTTCGGCAGATGGACATGCCCTTCGACGCGGCCGTCAGCCACCTGCACGACCAGCTCACCTTGAACCTGCAGACCGAGGACGCCGCCGAAGGCATCAGCGCGTTCTTCGAGAAGCGCGCTCCCGAATGGAAGGGCAGGTAACGCGACATGCCGATCCTCGACGACAAGATGCGGGACCTTCAGGCTCGCGTCGAGAAGATCAAGCAGATGGGCGGGGAGGCGGCCGTCCAGAAGCAGCACGACGCCGGCAAGCTGAGCGCGCGCGAGCGCGTGAACCTGCTCTTCGACGAGGGCAGCTTCTGCGAGCTGATGATGCACGCCCACCACCAGA
>CAYLZW010000004.1:0-70409 GCA_964388085.1 uncultured Myxococcales bacterium
TGTTGCCCGCGAGCACCGCCGTGGCGCCGAACTCGCCGAGCGCGCGCGCGAACGCCAGCACCGCGCCGCCGAGCAGGCCCGGCAGCGCCAGCGGCAGCGTCACCTGCAGGAACGTCGACGGCGGCCGGGTGCCGAGCGAGTACGAGACCTCCTCGTAGCGCGGGTCCACCGACTCGAAGGCCGCGCGCGCCATCATGACGAAGAAGGGCAGACCGACGACGAGCGCGGCCAGCACCGCGGCCCCCGACGAGAAGCTGAGCGGCAGGCCGACGCGCTCGAGCGCGCCTCCGAGGATCGTCGCGCGGCCGAACGCGGACAAGAGCAGCAGGCCGGTGACGACGGGGGGCAGCACCACCGGCGCCAAGACGAGCGCGCTGACGAGCGCCTTGCCGGGGAATTCCTTGCGCGCGAGCAGGTAGCCGAGGGCGATGGCGAGCGGCGCCGACAACGCCGTGGCGCTGAGCGCGACGGCCAACGAGAGCCACACCACGCCGCTGACGTCGACGCTCATGGTGCTTCGGCTCCCGGATGCCGCGAAGCATGCGGCGCGGGGACGGACGCCGAGGCGGGCTCGAAGCCGGCGGCGCCAAAGATCGTGCGCGCCTCGTCGCTGCCGCAGAAGTCGAGGAACGCTTTTGCGGCGTCCGGATGCTTGGCGTCGTCGAGCACGGCGGCTGTGTAGCGGATGGGCGGGTGCCTGTCGGCGGGGAACGTGTAGACGACCTGCACGCGGGGCTCGGCCTTCGCGTCGGTCGCGTACACGATGCCGGCCTCCGCCTCGCCGCGCGCCACCCACGCGAGCGCCATGCGCACGTCGTCGGCGCGGACGATCTGCTTCCCGGAACCTTCCGCTTGCAGCGCGTCCCAAACGCCAGCGCGCTCGAGGGCTGCCTTGGCATAGCGGCCGGCCGGCACGCTCTCGCCCGCCAACGCGAGGCGGTGCAGCGCCGGATCGCGCACGAGCGAGAGCGGGTCGGTCGCGCGCACGTCCGACGACGAGCGGGGCACGATGAGGACGAGCTGGTTTCGCAGGACCACGCGCCGCGTCCCCGGCAGGAGCCGCTCGCGCTCGCCCAGGTAGTCCATCCACGCCGTGTCCGCCGAGAAGTATGCGTCCCCCGGGGCGCCGGCCTCGATCTGCTTGGCGAGCCGTGAGGAGGCGCCGAAGCTCCAGCGCACCGGCACCGACGCTGCCTTGGAGGCCGACGACGAGCGCCAGGCCTCGGCCACGCGCGGCAAGACGTCGGTGAGGCTCGCGGCGGCGTGGACGGTCAGCGGCTCGTCGTCACGGACGCACGCGCTCGCGCTGATGATGAGCCAGCCAAGCAGCGTCACCGTACCGAGGCCATGGGCCCGCGCTATCTGACCGCCCTGTCCCATGATGCATTCGTGCGAATCGCCCCTGAAAAGGGGCTGAGTCCGCCCTTGTCCTACATCGTTCGCGCCGCCGCCACCCTCGTGAACCGCGCGCTATCGCTGTGTCTATGGCGAGCGCTTGAGCCACCGTCCACGGCGCGTTGCCGCGGTAGCTTCTAGAAGCTACCTTTCGGCATGCGTGCTGTAGGGCTGTAACTGCCGATCAGGGCTCCTCACGCTCGAGCGCGGCGAGCACGTTGTTCAGACACTCGCGGATCCCCTTGGCCTGTTTCGCGTTTCCTCGCGCAAGCGACATCGCGTAAGAGCCTCGCGCCACCAGATGGAGCAGATCCATGTGCCCCGGCCGCAAGAAGGGCACGACGCGCTCGACGTCAAACTCGGATGGACCGCGCTCGGCGACGGCCGCGATCCGGAGCAGATCTTTGGCGTCCTTGTCACCCTTCGAGCTGTCCCGGCGGTCTTTGTACGCCTCGAGCTTCAGCACCAGGAGATGCTCCAGCGCCGCCACCCGAATGCCGCCGCTGTTTCGCTCTCCTATGACCTCGGAGGCAACCCGCACGCTGTCGTAGGGAACGATGAGGCGGGATTGGCGCTCTGTGTAGATGTCGTACTCGAAGCCGTCCTTGATCATCTGGTGCTTGCTCAAGCGGCGATTCGGAGTGACCTCCTCGAGATCTCGAAGGTCCCCCATGTCCGGCAGCGAGATGTAGAAGTCGGCGTCGTGCGTAAGCTCCGCTAGATCGCTCGTCGATGGGAGGTTCCTCGCGTGCAGGTACACCGCGATGCCCCCGATGAAGACCACGCCGTCGGGGAACAGCGCGGCGACCTCCACGCAGCCGGCAAGCAGCCGCTCGAAGTCCTTTGGATCCATGCGGCACCCTCTTTCGCTCCCCTAGGATTAACGTTACGGTAACGAAAATGGCAACCCCGCTATTCTTCCCAATCCCGCGCGTCGTCGAGCGTGTCGCCACCGACCATGCGCAAACGCTCCGTCAGGTGCTGTCCGACGCGGGCGTGCCTTGTCGGGCGAGCGGCGCGTGGACCGAGCGCCTCATCGTCCTCGTCCGCCGCGAGGCCGCTACGATCGAGAAGGAGCCGGGTGACTGGAGCCCGGTCCGCATCGGCGTGCCCCTTGGGCTCTCCCCCCGGGATGCCGCGCGCTACGCCGTCGCGGCGATGGCGTATGGCCTCATGGACGTCGTGGCGCGAGAGAGCATCCGCGGCCAGTCGTGGGCAGTGCCCGCGCCCCCACGCGGACGCCCGCGCTTGGGCACGGCAAAGAGCGGCGCGGAGCGACAACGCGCGTATCGCGCCCGTCAGTCCCTCTGACTCCCCGCTTCAAGCGCAGCTACGCCACCACGGCGATGATCCTCTGTCTGACACCGCCTTTCTGGATCTCGACCACGACCTCTTCTTGGCTGAAATCGTCCGCGAGTATTTCGGTGTCGCCGCCGGTGTGAAACTGAGCCAGGGCGCCGGTCTGAAACTGGGCCACCCGTTTGGGGCTGATTAGCACCTGCTCGCGGTCCTGTGTTTTCAAAATCAGGAGGGGGGTGCCGGGGGGAGGGCTCGCCCCCGGCCGGAGGGTGCGGGAGGCTGGCCTCCCGCTGGCTCGAAGAGCCAAACGCGATTCTGTCCTCGTCGTGTTTAGCGTGCTTCGGCCGCTTGTCGTCGACGAGAACGGTAGCTGGCGCCCTTTGTCGTGACGACGAGGGCGTTCTCTGCAAGGCGATCCAGGACTGCCGCCGTCAGCTTCTCGTCGCCGCCGAACACCTTCGGCCACTCCGAGAACGCCAGGTTCGAGGTAATCACCGTCGAGGCGACGCGGTGTCGCGCCGAGAGGAGGTTAAAGAGCAACTCGCCGCCCTCTCGGTCGAAAGGCACAAAGCCGAGCTCGTCGAGGACCAAGAGCTTGCTGCGCGAGAGGCGGCGTTCGAGCCGGCCGAGCTCGCGGCTGCCCTTGGCCTCGATGAGCGTGCGTACGAGGTCGGCGGCCCGGCACCACGTCACCCGCCGTCGTTGTCGAGCTACCTCGACGCCGAGCGCCGTAGCGAGGTGCGTCTTGCCGGTCCCGACGGGGCCGACGAAGACGACGTTCTGCTTCTCGTCGACGAACGAGCCTCTGACCAGCGCGAGCACCTGCGCTTTGTCGATGCCCGCGGCGAGGGCGAAGTCGAAGGTGTCGATGGTGAGACAGTCGGGGAAGCGCGCCTCGCGGATGCGCAGGCGCACGGACGATGCATCTCGCGAGGCGACCTCCGTCGACAGCGCGTTCTCGATGACGTCGACAGCGGACCAGCTCTCGGCATCCGCTTGGCGTACGAGCTCATCGAGCCGGTTGAGCAAGCCCGGCATCTTGAGCGTGCGGCAGAGCAGCCGAACCTGTGTGCTGCCCCGCGCCGACCTGGGCGTTCACGATGCCCGATCCGCGTGTCTACGAGGCCGATCTCGGCGTTCATGTTGCGCCGATCTGGGTGTTTACGTTCGGCCGATCTTGGCGTTCACGATCGGCCGTTACGCGCATCCCGTGTCCTCGGTCTTCGCTGCTACCGTCTGCTGCGGCGAGCGCGCGCTTCTCGTTCGCCCTCTCGACGTACGCCAGCAGCTCCGCCTGGCGCGAGTAGACGGCCGCGTGCTCCGCGATGTCTCGCACCCAGTCGTGCGTGAGCTGCGGAGACATCGCCGCCACCAGCTCGTCCACGTCGAGGTCCCGCACCTGCGCGCTCGTCTGGTCGAGGTAGTGGACAAGCAGCTCGCGGCGCTCCGCTGCGCTCGGCGGGCCGAAGTGAATCAGCTCGCCGCCGCGGCCCGGGCGGAGGAAGCTCTCGCCGAGCGCCGCTGGATCATTGCAGGTCACGACGATCAGCATGCGAGGGCGCGATCGCTTGAGGAGCGGGAGGAGCGCGTGCATGCTCTCGGTGTCCTCCTCCTTGTCGAGGTCGTCGAGGAGCAGGACGTCGGGCTCGAGGGCGTCCACCAGGCTCTGGGCGTCGCCGTAGAGCAGCTCGCCGAGCGCTCCCGCACCCACCATGAGCAGCCGCGACCGGGTGAGCTCGGCGTAGGAGAGGACAAAGGTGGACTTCCCGGTGCCCGGAGGCCCGTAGAGGAGCACCGAGCGGCTGATGCCGAGCCGACGGTAGCGCTCTACCTCATCCGCGAAGGCAACGACGTCGCGGCGGCCGAGGTACGCGCCTTCGACGCGCGCGATGGGCGCGAGCGCGGCCTCTGAGCTGAACTCACCGTGCTTGGGCACGATCTCGAGCCCGTGCACACCCGCGCGCTCCCAAAGGACGCCGCGAAAGAACCGCTTGATCAGGTCGGAGTCCGGCGTCTCATAGGCCGCGTACCCGAGGCGCTCGCCGCGTTCCCCGTGGCGCTGCACGAACGCGAAGACGCCATCTGGCCCAACCTGGCCGAGGAGGCGCTCCCGCTGCCGATCGTCGTCGACCAGCACCCGCAGGCCACCGGCGTCCAGGAAGCCGGAACGCTCAAAGAGGGGCGCGAGCGCGCTCGTGCAACGCTCGAGGCCATGGAGGCGCACGTAGCGCGCGATCTTGCTCTCACTGAGCTCAAGGGCGCTCGTGACCACGTCGAACGCGCAGCCGATGGCAGACGCGACGGCGACCGGCCCCCCTCGAGCCTGACCGACTTGTGACGCGAGGTTCAAGAGCCCCCGCGAGACCCGCGCGGCTGTCTCGACGCGGGGGTGCGTCAGGATGCGCTCGGCTTGGAGCTGGGCGCGGTGGAAGAGCGAGTCTGGGTTCTGCATGGTCGCCTCGGGGTGAGGCGGAAGAATGCGGGTATGAGGCGACAGATTTTGTCGCGTGGAAGAGGTCCCTGGCCCGGCGGTGGTTGGTGTGTTCCGCGCCCTCGAAGCACAATACCCACGTTCGAAGGGCCTCGATGGCAAAGGCCGTTCGTCGCGTGCCCTACTTCGAACGTGGCGGGCGGAACGACGGCGCAGCGGCGATCAGCTCTCGCCGTCGCTCCTCTGGCACGCGATCCCACGCGTCAGAGGGCAAGAGCGCGCCGAAGAGGCTCGCGTCGAAGATGTGCTGGCGGCGCATCACCCTGTCCCATTGGAACGCATCGTAGGTGCCCTCGAAGATGAGCTGGCGAACCTCGACGAAGGGCGGTTCGCCTGGGGCGCCGTCTTCGAGCCACTGCTGCGCGCGCTGCTCCCAGAGACTGCCCTTCCGGTCGACGCGCCCGATCTGCTGCTCAAGGACGGCGGGGTTCCATTCGGCGTGGAACTGCACGACGACGCGGCAGGACTCATGAAGGTTGAGTCCCTCACGCCCGACCTGGCTCTGCGCGATGAGGACCCACGGTGACGCCCCGGGTCGGTTGAACGCGGCCTGGAGGTAGCGCCGGGTCTCCCACCGGTTCGCCCCCTGAAGGAGCCGGGCGTGCAGACTCTGACGCCCATCGTCATCTTCGAGCAACGCATGTAGCGCCTTGTGGCGCAGCACCGCTTGCTCTTCTTCGACATCGTCACCACCCAGCTCGCCGAGCAACGGGCGCAAGCGCTCCTCTACGAACGCAGTGGTGAGCGCGGCGAACCGCTCGTCGGTCACCTCGGCAGACACCGAAGTCGTTGCGAGGAAGTCATCGAGGACGAACGACACGAGGTGGTCTTCGAGCGCGCTCTCCAGCTCGCGGTCGATCGGCGCGCCGCCAATCAGCGATGGATCAGATCGCCATGCATCGACCGGCCTCTTCGCACGCCGACGCACCTTGTCCCGCAGCCTTTTGTAAGCCTTGTGGCTGTCGGCGAGCGCGCGACGCATCTCGGCGCCGCTTCCGCTCGCGAGCCTTCCCTTGAAGACCGGCTCCCCGTCTTCATCACGCTCGGCCCTCATTCGATCGAGCTGCTGGGCGGCGATACCGAGGAGAACCTTGGAACGACGGCTCTGCTCCGCGTCCATCGAAACTCGCCGTTCCGGGAAGAAGTTCAGCGCAGATGGGCGCTCCTGGTCTGCGTCTCGAAGCGCGCGCCGAACGTTGAGAACATCCGCGAGAATGTGAAGCGGCCGGAGGAAGACCCCGAAGACCAGCACCTTCTCGCGCTTCAACGTCCAGCCCTCGATCTCCTTCACAGCGGCGAGGATGCGCGGGTGCTCTGCGTCAGGATCGAGCTCAGCGCCAGCCACGCGCGGGAGCCCTTCGAGCACGCGCTTGCGGCCGGCCCTGAGTCGCCGATACCAGTAGGCAACGCGAGCGATCTTCCCTCGAGTGTATTCATCAACGACGCCCGGTTCGGGAACTCGCAGCGGCTTACTTGTCTCGGTCAGGTCGATGCTGACATGCCCGGCCGACAGCTTGGTGTAGGCGTCGCGTACCGCCCGTGGCCAGCTGTCCGTGTCCTTCAGCGCCAACCCCCGCGCGCTCTGGCTCATGCACTCGGCCGCGAAGAGGACGTCGAGCCACGGCGAGCTCTGCCCCATGGTCTCGGTCCATGGGATCTGCACGCGCTGGAGGCGTCGATAGGGATGCGGGCGCCCCTCGTCCAGCGCGGCGCGCTTTCGGAAGCGGGTGACGAGCGGGTCCTCGTCACGCCGACGCCTCGTCACGTGCGGGGCGAGCGTGCTCGTGAACTGCCTGGCGGCCGAACACAGCTTGTCGAGGCGGCTCCCTTCGTCCGGCGCGACGGCGGCATGTGACGCCGCCTTATGAAGGCACTGCACCGCCTCGCGCCCTCGTTCTTGGTCGAGACCGCTGCGCGCTCGGCCAAGGAGATCGAGCCACTGCGACAACTCGAGCTCCATCGGAGTCGCCGTGAGGCATAGCCGCCGTCCGCCTTCCGGTTGCTTGAGCAGCCCGTCGACCAGGCGCGCGAGCACCGTGCCGGACCTCGCTACCGTCGCTGAGCCTTCGACCTCCACATCTCCCCGGCTCTTGTGAGCCTCATCGATGACGATCAGGTCAAAGTCACCGAGCCATAGGCCCAACAAGTCTTCGGTCAAGGGCCGCCCGTCGCCGCCGTTGCCGAACTGCGCGAGAAGCGCGTCGTTGCTCTGACGAGCTATTCCGAGACGAGGCAGCGCGTCGATCCGCTTTCGCAGATCTCGCCGTCCACGAACCCGCGGGGCCGTTTCCGCTGCAATGCGCGCCATCCCGGTCCGGCCCCACCACGACGTCCGTGCGCTCTCGATGAACCGATGAAGCTTGCCAAGACGAGTACGGGCGTCTTGTCGCTCCGCTCGCGACGCGAGATTCAGCTCAACGAATGCCGGCAGCGCTGCTCGCCACCAGTCGGAGTTGCTGCGGACCGACGGCGCACGGAACCCGTGGGAGATAAGCCACCACTCGGGCTCGTCGGGGCGTGGACTCAAGTCCCTCCACGACGCCTCGTTCGGGGAGGTCGCCCGAAGAAACGTTGTGAACGTCGTCAACTCCTTTGGCGCTGGGCTGCTCGCCCGGAGCTTGCGCGACTCGGCAACCCACTGGTGCATGAGACCATGCGGAACGACGACGGCTGCGCGCCCGCCCGCGTCCAGCACCGCGTGAACCACGGCACATGCGATGCGCGTCTTGCCGGTACCGACCTCGTCGGCGAGCACGACACCGCTCTGCGGCAGGTGCTCGGCCATCCATGTGAGGGAGTCGCGCTGCCCCTCGTCGAGATCCTGCTCCTCCCTGGACTTGGCGGCGTCCTCCTCGACAAGCTTCCGAAGCGCGGTGGCAACGCGAGCCCACGAGAAGCTCATCGCAGCCCCCATGCGAGGGCGGCGCCGTCCAGCACCTCGAAGTATCTGGTCCGTTGCTTCTCCGTCAGGTGTGGAGAGCGGAGCTCCGGCGCCCGAAGGTGGGCGAAGATGTCGAGCTGGTGTGCGCGCCAGGTGGCGATCAGTGACTCCGGGAACGAAGCGCGGAACATCCGGTCGAGGTGGTCGATCCAGTCATCGAGCATCGGTTCGGGCAGCACCGCCTGTAGCGCGGCAACCTTCTCGATCAGCTCAGCGGCTGCGTGGAGCGCGTAGCTCTTCTCCTGCGGGGCGGACTCAGCAGCACCGGGTCCCTTCGTGCCGCCGTCGTCACCGTCGTCACCATCGTCACCGTCGTCGCGATCGTCGTCGTCGGTGGCTTCTGCTGGGCGAATTGGGAAGTCGAGGAGCGCCGCGAGCGCGTCCGCGTACGTGTCGAAGCGCGGCGGCTGCCAGCCGACCCGGCCGGCCGGGTCGACCACAGGGACGATCCAGTTACGGTCGCTCTCATCACGCACGTGGAGCGCCGTCGGGTTCTCGTCCTCCGTTAGCGCGACCTCGTCGGCACGATGCACCTCGAACCAGTCGCGGCCGGTCCACGAGATGGTCGCGCGGGTTGCGGTCGTGTCCTCACGCCAGAGCAGACGTAGACGGCGAGTCGACGTCGTCTCGATGGTCGCCGACAGGATCGGCGGCGCCTCCAAGATGGGCTCCGCGTCGGGTGCGTCCCCGACCTGGCCAACAGCCCATTCATCGTCACCTACCGCCTCGGCGTGGTCCTGCGCCCAGAACAGCCAGCGTTCGAGGTCCTCGGGGCCGAAGCGCTCGGCCACCTCGAAGACGACGCCGCTCTCCACGTTCCCCTCTCGCATGCCGCCGTGCGAGAGGATGCCCCTGCGCGAGAGATTACCGGAGCCGAGGTAGAGCCAGCCGTTGCTTGCGTAGCCGTCGCGCAGGTAGCCCGCGTACACGAACTTCGCGTGGAGCCCTCTCGCGTGGTCGAGGGAGTCGTAGGGCCGCACGATCTCCCAGCCGGGCGTGTCTCCTTTGCGTGCCCAGTCGGCGACCGCCCCAGCCTGAGCGGGCTCCACGATCGCGATCCGGCAGGGCTTCGGCGTGAACACGCCGAGGTCTTCGAGCTTGCCGAAGACCGCGGGCTTCTTCGCGTTGCCGGAGGGCGCCTCGTAAAATCCGGAGCCGCAGAGGAGGAGATTCCTCGGCTTGTTTATGATGCTGCGAAAGCGCTCTCGGATCTGGTCGTAGAGCGGCCGTTCCAACGAGTGGATGAAGCGAGGCTTGCGATTCGTCGCAAGGGACGAAGCTGTCGCGAGCAGGACATCGAGCCGCGCCGTGAGCTTGCGCTCCCTCGCGGGGAGACTCTGCTCGTCACGGTGGAAGCGTCGCGCGAGGAGCGTCTCCACGAATGCACCCGCTGCGACGACGTCGGCACGGTCTTCCGGACGGGCGGGGCTGTCGAGCGGCACATCGACAAGCCAGACCAACTCGAGTTGCCGCCGGGCGGACGTGTACGTGAAGTTTGCGGTAAGCACCGCGAGGCGAAGGTGGACCGGCGCTCCCGTCCGGTTTGGTGCAAACGCGAGCAACGCGACCTTCGAGTGCAACAGCGAGCCCGCATCGACCGAGCGCGGTTGGAACTCGTGGAGGGCAGGGATGCGCCCCGGCCGGAAGACCTCCTTCCGCGACGCCGACGAGTGGCCGTCGAGCATCAAGTACACGAGCACGTTCCCCAGCTCGTTTCGCTGCCGAGGTCGGAGGCCCGTGAACCGCTGCACCGCGTCCTCGAGAAAGTCCCCCGCGCCGGTCATGGCGACGAGAGCCGCGCTGTGCCCTACCATGCCCTCCGGTGGCCCGAAGACGTCGAGCAGTGTCTCTGCACTCATCGAGCACCTCGCTGGTCGACGTCACGCAGCAACGCGTGCAGATTGGCGATGCGGAACGTTCGCCCCGTACGGTCGGGCTCGATGCTCGCGGCGCCGTCCTCGAGGTCGCGGGCCCCGTCGGTGCCGTCGACGACGCGAAACATCGTTTCTCCTTGAACGACGGAGCCATCGGCGAGCCGAAGTACCTCGCCTGCGCGCATCACCATCAGCCTGATCGCGACGGCGTCATCGGCGGCAGCCACCGAGTCGGCGAACTTTCGGCTCGTCAGCTCGGTCACTCCTGCCGCGTTCGCCTTCTCAATGTAACTCTTCGTGGCCGTGCGCAGATCCTTGAATGCCCGCTTGACGCGCGAATCGGCCACCAGGGTTTCGATCTTTACACGTCCGGGCGGAGGCTGGACCGCGCTGGTCAAGCGCGCTACCGCGTCGCGGGCACGGTCGAGTACAGCGCCGAATGCGAGCGCGGCGAGAACCTGATCGGCCTGCTCTCGGTGCCCATCGCTACGCAGCCGGGCGACGACGCTGCCCTTAATGCTCGGCATATCGGCAGCGCGGCCCAGCGCGCGTGCCAACCGTTGCCGCTTCTCACTCGTGCAGAGGAGCCTCGAACGGACGCGCGCGCGCTCGTCGTCGGTGGGGTGTTCGGGAGAGAGCGCGCGAACAAGCGTTTTGGAGCGGGCGGAGACTTCGCGGTCCCCCTCAATCCAACCACGCAGCCACTTGCGGAGGCGCGTGCCCCCCTGGCCGACGCGCTGGTCGAGGAAGGCGTTCGCGAGCGCGCGCCCCACCGGCTCCAGTTCGAGCAGATCGAATCGCGAGCCACGCGCGAAGCCGAGCCCGCCATCGACGCGAACCGCTCTCGTTGCTGCCTGGCGATGGGTGTTCCGCACGTAGTGGGACGCCTGGCGAAGGCGATGGAACGACCATATCTCGTGGCCGTCATCGCGGCCAAACGCCCGGGTCCCGAGAATGCGACGTGAACGGCTCTCGCGGTCGGAATTGGCTTCGTACTCCAGCTTGCAAGCCAGCGCCTCGATGCCGTGGCAGATCGCGGTGGGTTTCGGTGCGTGCAAGCCGTCGCCCGCCAACTCCTCGTGAAGAACCAGCGCCGCCAAGGGCCACGAGAGCTGCCGCACGAACCAAACGCGCCCCAGCTCCGGCACCACGAGCTCGCGGAAGAACAGGTCGGCAGCGCGCAAGTCGAAGTCGAGCGAGAGCCGCGAGGACGTGACCTCGCTCGGCCTGGGCGAGAACCAGTAGGTGGAGACTTCGCCCATGGCATCTGCCTTTCGACGATAATGCAAGCGAAAGCTAACAGTATCCGCAGAGTCGGTCGTCCGAAGACTCAATGAGCTACACTATTGAGCTTTCCGCAGCGAGAACGGCGTGCGGCGTTTGTCCTCCGTTCAGGCCGGAAGGCGCCCGCGCTGCGTCTGTGCGGATGCGGCGCCCTTTCACAGCGGTGTTCAACGCCGGATGCGCGACGCGGCCATGTAGGCCATCGCTCGCGTGTGGCACCGGGCGAGCACGTTGCGAGCAAGTTGGTCGTGCACGTCCTCAGGGCTTTCGACACGCCATTTCAGGCCCCGACGTCTGGCCTCTTATCGTGGTCAGGCTGGCGGGTGCGCTCCGGCCGGCCGAACGAGCGACACCTCGCTGCCATCACGCGGCGCCAGGCCCTCAACTCGCACCGGCACTCGAAGGCGACGCTCCAACTCGCCCGCAAGGGCGACCGCGAGCCCGAGCGGAGCGCGCGCCTCTGTCTCTATGAACACCAACGCCAGCGTCGTCATTTGATTGGAGCTGTTCACTCCCGGCTGCTCGCGGACGAAGAAGGTCGCGCTGGGCTTCACCTTCCTCCTCCGCACGGCGGCCTCAAAGGCGGCGCTGATCTCGCTCCCCAACGAGGACGAGGCGAGCGCCCCCGCGGAGGCTGCGTCGGCGTCAAAGGTGATCACTGCAGGGAGGCGCTCGGTCTTGCTCTTCATGAGGACATCGTGTCCTCGTATGGCGACAGTTTGTGTCGCGCACGGACGCCTCGGCCCCAAGGACGTCGACGACACCAACCCCGACCGCGAGCCCCAACGACCGCGCGGTCTCGCGCTGCTTTCGCCGGAGCACCTCCTCCGCCAAGCGCCTGACCTGGTCTGCGCAGCGCGCCATCCGCAACAGCGAGAGGTCCTGCTCCCAGCGCTCGTGCGCGCGAGGCAGCCGCCTGAGCGACGCCGCGAGCGGCCTCGTCGGCGCCAGCCGCTTGAGCTGCGTTCGGTACTCGCCCACGCTCCCCGGCCGCGCCAGGAACGCCCCCGCGATCGCGAGCTCGTCCTCGAGGCCAAAGAGCTCCAGCCAGGTCTCGTCGTCGACGAGCGCGGCCCGGCGCGGGGGCTCACGCATCGCGGTTACGAGCACCCGCAAGCGCGCTTCGCGCAGGCGGACGGCGATGCCGACGCCAGGCGGCTGCGTCCTAGTTCGCCTCCACATCACCGCTGCCCTCCGTGACCCTTCAGGCTTCGTCTCGCTCCCCCAGCAGTCGATCCGCCGCGTCCCGCAGCTCCTTCGCCGCGTGCTCGCGGAGGTTCTGGTCTGAAGCGAAGCTCGGCGCCATGTTCTGCCAGCACGTCCCCCAGCATGTGTCCGCCGTCCACTCGGCCGCGGCGTCGACGAGGCGGCCGACGGCGGGGTGTTCGCTCAGGGGTGGGTGCCCGAGGTCCCGCAGGACCGCGTTCGACAGCATCGACGCGCGCAGCGACGAGCCCTCGTAGCCGTAGTACGACGCCTCGCCGAGGGTGGCCGTCCAGCGCGCGTGGGCAGCCGTCTGCTCGACGAGGGTGGCCGTGAGGATCCAGTCGCCGTGCGCGCGGTGCAGGGCCGCGATGGCGAAGGCCGCGGCGTCGACGCCTTGCTCGTGCGGCCCCTCCTGGAGCTCCACGGTGCGCTGCGCGACCATCAGCGGGAGGAGCGCGGCGTCGTGGTTGAGCTGCTCGGCGACGCGCTCGGCGTCGTCGAGGTCGCGCGGCTCCCAGCTCTCGGTGGCCCGCTGCTGACGCGCCAGGAGGGCGTCGGTGCCACGCCTCACCTGGGAGAAGCACCTCGCGGCGCGCAGGGTCGCGAGGTCGTGATGCCAGCGCTCGGGCGCGGCCGGCAGGGTCATGAGCCGCGGCGCTAGCGGCCTCGTCAGCTCGCTCCTCTCGACGCGCGCGGCGTACTCCTCGACGGTCCTCGCGCGCCCGAGGAAGACCGCTGCGAGGGAGATCTCGTCGTCAGAGCCGAAGAGGTCACGCCAGAAGGGGTCCGCGACGACCTCGAGGCGCCGCGGCTCCTCGCGCATGGCGGTGACCAGTACCCTGAGGCGCGTCTCCCGCAACAGCGCGACGACGTCGTCATCGAACGGGCCCGTGTTCGCGACGCGCGGCTCTTGCGCTCCGCTGCCATTCGCTCCGTCCTCGAGCTGCCTTCGCTTCTTCTCTCGCTGCGCCATGGCTCCCTCCGCGCTCGAGCGCGTGCTCGGGCTGCGGAGGAGCCTGGCAGGCGCTCGCGACAACGCGTGTCGCGAGCGAGCGACGCTGGACGCGACACGTATTGTCGGTCGGTCCAAGCATCCTGCACGGGTGTTTACGCTAGATCCGGAAGACGCCGACGCCATCTTCGCCGATGACGATGGCTCGTGGGATGAGCCGGGCGACGACGAGCTGTCATGTTGGCGCGACGAGGTCCCCGAGCTCACGCGCGATCTCGAGCGTCTCGCGATCACCATCGAGGCCAGCGGCGCCGGGTGGTCGGTTACGACGTCGCCCCTCGAGCCCAGGCTGTTTCCGCCGACGAGGCGGGGCCTGGAGGCGGCGTGTGACCTCCTCAACGAGGCGTTGTCGGGGCCCACGCGTCCCGCCACGCAGCTCGACCTCTTTGAGCACGTCCGCTCCGACGAGGAACAACGCAAGCCCTGGCTGCAAGAGATCCTCGTCGACGAGCTCAAGCGGAGCGTCGTCCGCGAGCGGCCGGGGCTGCGGCGCATCCTCGAGCGAGCGCAGCCCTACGGTGTCGCGGCGTGTCCCTTGCTCGACAGCGACGCGCTCGCCGAGCGCCCGGAGCTCCTCTCGGACCTCGAGCGCTTCCCCGCGGCCGGGTTTGTGCTTTCGGAGCTCGAGGGGGAGCTGCGTCCGCGGACGGGGTTGAACGAGGACGAGCCCCTCGCGGCAGCACGCTGGGTGGAGGCGTTCGCGGGCTGGCGCGGGCTGCTCTCCCCGAGGGGTCGGCCTTGTCGCAGCCTGAACCGCACGCTCGCGGCCGTCAGTGACGAGCTCGCCGCTGACTGCCTTTACGTGCTGAAGGACCTCGTGCTCGAGCGACCCCTCTCTCCGCTCTCGCTCCACGCGATCGTCGAGCGGTTCAACGCCAGCTTCGACGGCGAGAGACGGCGTTCGGATCTGACGCTCCTCCAGCGCGCTCCCGAAGACGTGCTGCGCGCGCAGATCCGGACGGTCAGCGCGGCGATCCTCGGGGTGGCGGGCGACGGGCGGGAGGAGGTCCACCTGTTCGCGGAGCTGCTCTCGGAGAGCCCCGTCGACCGGCACCGGCGGCTCGACGTCGTCGTGCGGCGCTCGCTCGAGTGGCTCCTCGCGTACGGCGGAGACCCCTTGGAGGTCCTCGAGGACGGGCCCGGCCCCTCCCCTCAAGGTCCGGTGGCGACGCCTCCCATCGCGCCGCCGGAGCTCGATGGCGTCACCTTTCTCTCGACGGTGAACGAGATCATCCTCGAGGGTCGTCGCATGCATCACTGCGTCGGGACGCGCGCGCAAGACGCGCTGAGCGGCGACTGCTTCCTCTTCCACGTCGAGCGAGTCGGCACGCGCGCCACGGCCGAGGTCTCGCGCGGGGGCGCGGTGACGGAGGTCAGCGGCCCCTTCAACCGCCGCACCCCCGCGTGCGATTGGGCGGAGGGGGAGCTGCGAGAGTGGGGGCGTCGCTTCCCGCGCTCGTCGACGTGACGTTGCCCCTTGTTGGTGAGCGCTCACGAGAGCCGGTGACGCTCGAGCTTGGCCTCGAAGGTGCGCTCGCCGCTCGTCAGCGTAGGAGAAACAACCGGGGTTTCGAAGCACGGGGCGAGTTATCGCGCCGGCCGAGGCTGCCTCGACGAGAAGCGTCGGAGGGTCGGGAGAATGCGCGCTGGGTCCAGCTGTCCGTCGCCGCCACGGGCGGGCGCGCCACAGCGGACCCTGCCGCGGAGCAGGGGACAGCGTCGTCACGCCGGGAAATCGAAGTCGGGCTGTGGCGGCCCACGGGACCTCGCCACCGCGGGCTTCCACGCCGTTGCCGACGCGCGCGGCGTGGCCGGTGAGCCAGGACGAGGCGCTCAGCACGGCGGCGAGCAGGCGCGCAAGGGCGGCGTCGTCGAGCGCGCCGGCCTCGAAGAGCGCGACCTCGGACCAGGTGCTGCTGCGAGAGGCGATCTCGTCGAACGCGCGCACGAGCGAGCGAGCGGCGTGGATGCCGGTGGCGGTGCCGGCGGCGACCCTCGACGGCACCTTCCGGACGGCCACGACGAGGGGCTTCTGGCCGATGTCCGGGATGCCGATGACGCGGCGCTCGGCGCCGATGTCGCGCTCGATGATAACGCGGCTCGTCGCGGCGCTTCCCTCGACGCGCAGGCGGACGCCCTCCGTCAACAGCGCTGTGCGCACCTGCAATTGCTCGAGCAGACGACGCGGCAGCTCGGCGGCGCGCGAGTACCATGCGACGGCCGCGTCGACGACATCATCAGCGCTGCGCACGCGCGGCAACGCGGGGCTGCCACCGAGGTCCACAAGCCCACGCCGGCGCACGACGAGATCGGGCAGCTTGCCGGCCACCAGGACCTCGCACACGTACACGCGCGCCCCGTCCGCCGGCCCCTCGAGCCAATGGCTACCCCGCTCCGCGCCGTCGACGATGAAGGGGCGCGCCTCGGTGTAGGAGGAGAACGAAATACGCTTCGTCGAGATCCGGGTCGCTCATGACACCACCGCCCCCTCTGCGGAGCTGGCTTGAAGGTAGCCTGGAAGTCGCGCGACTAGCGGCCCTCGCCGCGCGCCGTCGCCGCTGCCGGCGCGCGCTGAAAACGGGCACCGTCGGTACAGGTGCGCGATGCTGCCCTCGTGCTCCGCGCCCTCCTCGCCAGCGTCGTCCTCCTGCTCTCGGCCACGAGCGCGCGGGCGGAGCTTGCGGCCGACGACGCCAGCGTCGACGGGACGCTCGCCGAAGGGCTGTGGCTCGGCGCCACCGTCGAGGGGGCGTACCTCGCGCGTGACCTGTGGGCCGGCGGCTCGCTCGGGATCGGCGTCGAGCACGCGCGCTTCGCGCTGCACTTTCGCGCGCCCCTGTACCTCTCGGTGTGGGATCTCGATCCGCCGCGGGAGCAGCCGCTGCCGGTCTGCGCCTTCGTGCGCTGCGCCGAGTGGGTCGACGAGCACGGGGAGCCGCGCCTCGAGGCGCTCAGCCGCGTCATAGACCACCTGCGGCTCGGGCGACCGGGCGACCTCTTGTACGCGCGCGCGGGCCCGGTGTTCGCCACGCTCGGCAGCGGCCGCGTCGTCGACCGCTACCTGAACAGCCCCGAGCATGACCGCCGGCAGAGCGGCGTGTACGCGCGCGCGCGCGCTCCCTTCGCGGGCCTCAGCGCCGAGCTCGTGGTCGGCAACCTGTTCGCGCCCCAGCGCATGCTCGCCGGTCGCGTCGAAGCGCGGCCGCTGTTGCCCTTCGTGTCGCCGGACGCGCTGCTCGGTCCCTTCCTCGGCCGCATGACGGTCGCCCTCGACGCCGCGACCGATCTCGCGCTGCCTTCTCCTTACGCCATCAGCACGGCGGCGCTCGGCAGCGCGGCGTTCGAGGTGCAGTGGCCGCTGCTCGAGGAGGGCGGGCTGTTCTCGCTGACGCCGTTCGCGTCGCTCGGCGTCGTCTATGGCCTCTCGCCCGACGGCGGGGCGCCCTCGGAGCTGCCGATCGGCTACGGCGCCAGCGGCGGCGGACGCGCTGAGCTGCGCGTCCCCTTCGTCGCCTTGCGCGTGCAAGGGGCCGGGTTCGTCGACGCTGCCGGGCATCGCACGGGCCTGTTCGGCACCTTGTACGAGATCGAGCGGCGCCGTGCCTTTGCTGGCGCCAGCATCGTAAACGGCGGCGTCGCGACCGTGCCGGCGCCGGGCGGCTTCGGCTGGTCCGCGCGCGGAGAGCTCGTGTTCCTCGACGTGGCCAAGACCGGCTTGCGTTTTGTCGACGACACGGCGCCAGGCGCGGACCTGCTCGAGGCCTACGCCGAGGTCGGCTTCTGGGGCTTCCTCGCGGGCGCGCGCGCGCTGCGGACCGGCGTCACTGGGCTCGACGACGTGCTCGGCGTGGACGAGCGCACGCTGATCGTCGCCGAGGCCTCGCTGCGCGTGTGGGGGCCGCTGTCGCTGTTCGCGCGCTGGTTCCGAAGCCCACGCTTTGTGTCCGTGAGTGGCACGCGCTCGGGCAGCCTGCGCACGGACGACGACGTCATCGTGGGCGTGTCCGGCGACCTCGTGCTCGGCTGGGCCGGTGACGACGGGGAATAGCGTGCGCCGGTCGACGGGCTCGGCGTCACTGTGAGCTGCTAGGCCGGATGTGAGGGTGTTGTCGCCCTCGAGAGAGCGCATCGATCGCGACGAGAAGATGCCGATCTACGCGGCCCACGGCGTGCGCTACGTTTGGCTCGTAGATCCCCTCGCGACGACCCTCGAGGTGCACATCGCGGACGACGCCAAGCGTTGGCGCGAGGTGCGTGTCCACCGGGAGGATGAGCGGGTGCGAGCGCCGCGGTTCACCGGCATCGACTCGAGCTCTCGGCGCTCTGGGTCGGACCCCGTCGCTTTGAGAGCTAAGGCATCGCGGCAGACTCCAACGCCACTCGCACGCGCCCGTCCGCCGCGTCCTTCTCGTCGGGCAACAGCGCGGGCGCGAGCAGGCTCCGAAACGGCTCCGGGTACAGCGCGCGCACGTGCTCCTGCTCGTCGGCGGGGAGCGCCTTCAGCTCGTCCGGCACGAAGTCGAAGCAGTGACGCGCGAGGAACGTGAGCCGGCGCTCGCAACGCTCTCGCTCCTCGACTGACGGCAGCGTCAGCAACAGGTCGACGCAGCGGCACACCGACTCGCGGACGCCGCGGAGGAGCGGCGGACGCGCGAGCGAGGTGGCCCAGGCGACGATGCCCTTTCGCGCGCGAATCCTCGTGATTCGCTTCACGAGCCAGTCGGGATCCCAGGCGGCCCACTCGCCGGCGACGTCCATGAGGTTGAAGCCAACCGCGGGCGTTACCTCGTGACGCCATACCTCGGCGGCCTGTTCCGACGAGAGCCCCGCCTCGACGCAGCGCAGGGCCGTCTCGGGGATGCCGTGGCGCGTCTCGGTGTCGAGGAAGTGGTCGGCCATGGACAGCCAGACCTCGACCCGCCGTTCGTCGTCGTCACTGCCTCGCTGCATGGTCCCTCTCGGCGGCCTGCGGCAGTCTACGCCGCGGGCGGCCTGCACGTTCGCCTCCCGTGACAGCGACGGGCTCGCGCGGCACGCTCTGTCTATGGCTCCGCGGCCCTGCGCTCCCGCAGTCCTGATCGCTGGGATCGTCGTCCTGGCGGCTGCGGCGCCGGTGCGCGCAGTCCCGCCGTCCGCGCCGTTCCCGGCCGCCATCGCTCCTGCCGGCGCCGTCATGCCGGCCAACGGGCGCGCGCTCGTCTTCGGGGGCGAAACCGTCTCGCTCTCCGCCATCGGGGCCGGCGCGAGACTCGCGGGCGCGGCGCTGCCTGTGTCCCTCGAGCGGATCGGCTGCTGCACCGTCGCGGTCACCTTCGAGCAGCCGCTGCTCGCGGGTGCCGAGCTCTCGCTCTTGGTGAGCGGCCCGACCGGAGAGCTCGAGCGCACCTGGACGATCGGCGACGACGACGACACGGCGCCTTCGCTCGGCGACGCGGAGATCGTGCAGGTGGTGAGCGCCAGCCGCCTCGTGCCGCCGATGACCCCGCAGGAGGGCCCGGCGTTCATCCTCACGCTCGACGTCGCCGAGGTGGCGGACGACGTCGAGGTGAGCGCGCTCGCCAGCTTCGACGACGACGGGCAGCTCATCACGCTCGAGCCCCCGAGCGGACAGCAATACGAGCGCATGCTGACGGGGGTCGCGGGCGCCGTCGTGGAGGCCTGCGTCGGCGTCGAGGTCTGGGACGGTGCCGGCAACACCTCTCCGCGCGAGCGCGTGTGCGCGCCGCTGCCTTCGGCGGACGGTGACGCAGGCGGCGACGACGCAGGTGATGGGGGCTGCGCCGCGGTGGCGTCATCTTCATCGTCGCTGCTGCTGTTTGTGCTCTCGCTGCTGGCGGCGGCCCGGCTCCGGGCAGAACGCTCCCGACGAGACCGCGCACGGCGCAGACGCCAAGCTGCATGTCACGCGATGGGCCTTCTACTGTTGCCGTCCGTGCTGGCTTGTGCGCCCGAGGCCGCGCCCGACGAGCGCGAGACGCGCGGGTGCGGCGATGGCTTCGACGACCACACCTACGAGCCTGCCGCCTTCGACGACGCCTTCTTCGACGAGCACGCGCGCCCGCAGTACGGCTGGCGCGCGCTGAAGCTCCTCGTCGTGTATCTCGAGGACCCCCAGCGGCGGAGGGTGAGGCTCTACGACGATGACTTCTACGCGCTGCACGATGAGTGGTTCTATTTCCGGCTGATGAACGGCGTCGGCGCGTGTGGGGCCGAGCAGATCGAGCCCGTGCCGGACGCCGGCCCCTTCGAGAGCGTCGGCGACATCATCGCGTGGGCGAGGGAGCAGCTGCTCCTGCCGCCGTTTCTCGCGTGGCATGAGGACAGGCTGACCGCGCCCGACTTCTACCGGCTCTCGCGAGACAGCGATCCCCGCGTGTACGCGCCCGCCTACCTCACGCGTGACGTCGACGGGGAGCCGAACGCCTACGCCGTTCGCGTGGCGGGGCCGGACGCCATCACCGCGCGCGAGCTGGCCGCGCTGTTCGACGCCCTCGATCCTTGGATGCCAAACGGCACGCCGCTGTATTGGACGCCGAGCCCGCAGCGGGAATCGCACCAGGCGCTCGCCGACGCGTTGGTGGCGGCGAATGACCCGCTGGCCGAGCGCATTCGCAGACGGTGACAGGCCGTTCGTTCGCGGCGACAGCCCCCTACGACGCTGACGGCGCCGGCCGACAGGCGGCGGGCGCCGTGGACTTCAGCTCCTCTTCGTACTCGATGGCGCCGTACGCCGCGCCGAGCGCCCCGCCGACGACGCTGCCGAGCGCGGCGCCGCCGAGCACGCGCGCGCTGCTCGTAAGGTCGGGCTCACCGCCCGGCAGGGTCAGGCCGTAGCTGCCGATCCACAGGAACGTGCCGCCGGCGATGGCGCCGAGCCCCGCGCCGGCCGCCGCCCAATAGGCGTCGTGTCGCGTGCGGTAGCCGTCACCGCCACCGAGCCCGAAGGGATCGCAAGAGTCGTCCCCGCCACCGCACGACGGTGAGCCACAGCTACCCGCGCCGCTGAGCGCGGCGCCGACGATACAGAGCGAGACCGCCCAGGCGCCCGCGCAGGTGCCGCACAGCTCGACGAAGTGCCGCGGCGTGACCGGACGTCCGAGCGGCAGCATCGCGAGCCCGGCGCCGAGGCCCGCCAGAAACGGCAGCGTCGTCACGCCGACGAGGACCGCCAGCGGCGTGAACGGGTCCTGCACGCGGTTGGTCGTCGTGCTCCACCACGAGAGCGCCAGCAGACCGGCGGCCGCGGCGGTGAAGGTCACCCCGCCCGCGAGCCCGGCCGCGCCCGCCGCGACGGGCCACAAGGGCGCGCTCGGGCAGAGCGCGTCGTCGAGCCGCGCCCGATCGGGCGGAGGCAACGGACGAGCGACGGGGGGCGCCGCGGGGGGCTCGGCCGCGGCCGGCGGCGGCGGCTCGAGAGGCAAAGGCTCGAGCGGCGGAGGCTCGCGCGGCGGGGGCTCGAGCGGCGCGGCGCCCTCGTCAGCGGGGTCCTCGGGCGCGCTGCTCTCGTCGGAGCCGGGCGGAGGCGGAGGATCGCCGACCTGCGCCGCCGCCGCCGCGGCCGTCGTGAGCACGAGGGCGCACAGGACGCTCGTGACGACGGCGGCGCGCAACGGCTCAAGCCTCGGCCGTGGGAGCGGTGGGCGCTTGTTCCCGGCGGGTGTCCTCGATGAGCCCGCGGTGCACCTTGCGCGCGGCGTCACGCTGGTCGGGGTCTGTGTAGACGCGCTGCACGAGCGCGGGCGACTTGTAGCGATCGTAGAGCGGCGTGTACTCCTCGAGGGGCACGGTCGCGCTCGTGCCCGTCAGCACGAACATGGGGCTCTTGCCGGGGGCGCCGTAGTACTTCGAGAGCACGCTGCGCGAGCGCGTGCGGATGTGCGCCACGCCCGCCTCGTCGAGGCGGCTGCACAGCTCGTCCTGATCGAGCGCGCTGCCGTCGTAGCCGGTGGAGCCCTCGTGGCGCTCGTCGAGCAGCATGAAGGCGCGCCGGGCCACGATGCGCCGCGCCCAGCCGTTCGTGCTCCTGCGCAGCGTCGACCATAGGTCCATGTCGTCGATCTTCGCGTAGCGCTCGACGTCGGCCGGCAGCGTGAACTCGTCGCGCGCCTCGTCGAAGTAGCGCGAGAGCATCTTCTCGAAGATCACCGGCGTGTGGTGCAGGTAGACGGTCGCGAACATGTGGTAGCGCGAGAGCAAAAAGTCCTCGAACGAGAACACCGCGCGGCTCTTGATGCCGAGGTAGACGGCGCCGTCGCGCTCCACCGCGGCGACGTTGTCGATGAGCCAGTCGGCGTCGAACTTGCCGTAGTTGACGCCGCTGAAGAAGCTGTCGCGCTGCAGGTAGTCCATGCGATCGGCGTCGCACTCGGAGCTGACGATCTGCCGCAGCACGGGCGCGTAGTCGGTGCCGCCGTGCCGGAACCTCGTCGACGGTCCCGTCCAGAGGTTGCCGACGATGAGCTCGGCGATGTCCTGCGGCACGATGCCGTCGGGCCCGAACACCTTCTCGAGCGTCTCGCCGAGCGAGGAGTCGAGCACCATCTTGAGCGTGTAGTCCTCGTGCGTGGCGCGTCGCGCGACGTCGTTGCCTGCGAAGATGCCGAGCCCGAGCTCGCCCACCGGCGGCATGAGCATCTCGGTGGTGTGGCTGAGCGGCGCGTGCCCGACGTCATGAAAGAGCATCGCCAGCCGCACGGCCTGACGAAAGCGCTGGCGCACGCGCTCGGGGAGATCGAGCGGCAGGAAGAGCTGGTCGAACAGCCGCGTCGCGAGCTCCATGGCCCCGAGGCTGTGGCTGTAGCGCGTGTGCGTGGCCCCGGGGAACGCGAGATCCGCGAAGCCGAGCTGCTTGATGTTGCGCAGGCGCTGAAAGACGGCGTGATCGACGAGCCGGATCTCGCGCGGCGTCACCGGCAGCGTGCCGTGGATCGGGTCGCGGATGTGGATGACGTCGCGCTCGCGCATTGTCCCTACTCTTTCTTCTCGCGCGCGCGCCGACAAGCCCCTGGCAGCGGCTCAGCGCGCGCTCGTCCGGGTGCCGGGCTTCTTCTTCGCGGCGGGCTTCTTCTTCGCGGCTGGCTTCTTCTTCGCGGCGGGCTTCTTCTTCACGGCTGGCTTCTTCTTCGCGGCTGGCTTCTTCCTGGGCGCGCGCCGCGCTTGCTCGGCCTGGGCGATGAAGTCGTCGACGCCGACCGCCGCGATGGCCTGGCCCACGACGTCGAGCGGCAGATCGTCCGCGTGCTTGAAGCGCAGACAGGACTTGCCCATGTCGAGCTTCTTACCGCTCCGCGCGTAGGCGGCCTCGAAGTCGCGCCGCACCGACGGGATGCCGTAACAGCCCATCAGGTACAGCGACATGTAGTTCTTCTGCGACGCCAACCCGGCGATGGCGAGCGGCTGGCCGTTGTACGTGTCGGGATAGCGCGAGAGCGGCACGTAGTAGCCGATCATGCCGTACTGCATGCCCTCTTCGAAGCCGGGGGGGAGGTTCTGCTTGACGACGGCGCGCACGGCCTCGACGTCGCGGCGGCGATCCGCCGGCAAGGACTGCAGGTACTCGCGCACGCTGGTCACGCTCGATGACGCCATGAGGTTCTCCCTGGAGCGAGCGGCGCTCCGCGTCCGGGAAGGTAGCCCGGCGCGCACGCTCGCAGCGACCGGACGCCGCTGTCGCGCTCTGCGCGCCGGTGTCTCTCGCCTTTCGCGCGCGGGCATCCGCCCCCGCACCTGGGATACGCTCGTCTTGGTGCGCTCGCCCTTCTGCCTGATCATCGTCGTCACGGCCGTCGCTTGCGAGGGCCCGGTGGCGCCGGCAGAGGCTCCGAGCCTCGCGAGCGTCGCAGCGCCGGTGGCGGCAGAGCCCGACGCGGGCGGCCCTGACGAGGAGGCGCTCATCGCCTCGGCGCTCACCGGGCACACCCGCCAGCGCTACGTCGCGGACCTCGCAGAGATCAAACGAAAGGGCGTGCTGCGCGTCATCACGCGCAACAGCTCCACGAGCTACTTCCTGCACCGCGGCGCCGAGGCGGGCTTCAACTACGAGCTCGCGAAGCTCCTGGCCGACGAGATCGGCGTGCGGCTCGAGATGGTGGTGCCACGCGCGCCGCGCGACATGGTGCCGTGGCTCTTGCAGGGCCGCGGCGACATCATCATCGGCGGCATGCCCATCGACGCCCCGCGCGCGCGCCGCGTGCACATGACCCGCCCCTACCTGCAGACCGTCCACGTCGTCGTCACGCGCAAGGGGCGGGTGCCCGCCATCACGAAGGTGGAGGACCTCGCCACCGCCACGCTGGTAGCGCACCCCTCCTCGAGCGCCATCAAGCGGCTGCGCCAGCTCTCGCAAGACAGCGGCGTGCGCCTCACGGTGAAGGCCTCCCGCGAGACGCTGCACAGCGAAGACATCCTCGACGACGTGGCCGCCGGCACGGCCGACGCCGCCGTGGTGCAAAAGCGCGTCGCGGTGACCGAGCTCATGCACCGGGACGATCTGCAGATCGCGCTCGAGCTGCCCACCGGCATCGTCGAGAGCGCCTTCGGCGTGCACCCCGACAACGAGGCGCTCTGGGCCGCCGCGGATGACTTTCTCCGTCGTCAATACCGCAGCACCGTGTTCAACCTCCTCTACTGGCGCTACCACAAGAAGACCGAGCGGGCGGCGCAGGCGCGCGAAGACGAGCTGCTCGCGGGCAAGGGCGGCTTCACCGAGTGGGACGAGCACTTCAAGGCGGCGTCGCTCGAGCACGGCCTCGATTGGCGCCTGCTCATCGCGCAGGCGTTCCAGGAGAGCCGGCTCGATCCGAAGACGGTGTCGCCCTACGGCGCCCAGGGCCTCCTGCAGATCATGCCGGCGACGGCGAAGGAGCTGGGCGTCGGCGACCCCTTCGATCCGGTCGAGTCGATCAAGGGCGGCGCCAGGTACATGGGCAAGCTCATCCGGCGCTTCGACGAGCCCGGCGTCGCGCTGAAGGATCGCATCCGCCTCGCGCTCGCCGCCTATAACGTCGGCCCCGCGCACGTGGACGACGCGCGCAAGCTCGCCGCCGAGAACGGCCTCGACGAGAACCGCTGGTTCGGCAACGTCGAGAAGGCGCTCTTGCTGCTGTCGAAGCCGCGCTACTTCAAGAAGGCGCGCTACGGCTACTGTCGCGGCGAGGAGCCGGTGAAGTACGTCTCGCAGATCCAGACGCGCTATGACGCGTATGTCGCCGCGACGACCGAAGTGCCGCCGCAGTAACCCACCTCCCTCAGAGGAGCCGGGAGCCAACCATGACCTTCTCCCTCGAAGGGCGCGTCGCCGTCGTCACCGGATCCTCGAAGGGCATCGGCCGCGCCATCGCCGAAGCGCTCGCCCGCGCGGGCGCTCGCGTCGTGGTCTCGAGCCGCAAGCAGGACGTCGTCGACGAGGTGGCCGCCGGCATCCGCGCCGAGGGCGGTGACGCGGTCGGCCTCGCGGCGCACGTCGGCAAGGACTCCGACCGGCGCCGGCTCGTCGAGGGCACGCTCGAAAAGTACGGTCGTCTCGACGTGCTGGTGAACAACGCCGCCGTGAACCCCGCCTTCGGGCCGCTGCTCGACGTCGACCCGAGCGCGTTCGACAAGATCATGGAGGTGAACCTGAAGGCGCCCCTCGAGCTCGGCAAGCTCTGCCAGCCGCACCTCGCCGCGCACGGCAAAGGCAGCGTCATCAACATCTCGAGCATCGGCGGCGTCTCGCCCGAGCCTTTTCTTGGCGTCTATTCCGTCTCGAAGGCGGGCCTCATCTCGCTGACGAAGGTGATGGCGAAGGAGTGGGGGCCGGACGTGCGCGCGAACGCCATCTGCCCCGGCCTCATCAAGACCAAGTTCAGCGAAGCGCTCTGGACGAATGAGGACATCACCAAGCAGGCGGTCGGCTCGCAGCCCATCCCACGCATCGCGGAGCCGGCGGAGGTCGCGGGCCTCTGTGTTTTCCTCGCGGGGGACGCGGCCAGCTACTGCACGGGCAGCGTCTACATGGTCGACGGCGGCCACTGCATCTAGCGAGGGGACGCTCAGCGGACGTTCAGATCGCGGCGGCAAAAGCCCACCGCGCCCACCGCGATGAGCGCGGCAGCAACGAGGCTGAGCCCGACGAGCGGGGCGAGCGTGAGCTCGGCGACCGGCAGCTGCGGCACGTGGCCGAAGGGCGAGAGCTGCAATAGCCCCTTCGGGAGCTGCAACAGCGGCCCGAGGTAGCCCACCAGGAACGCGTAGGTGGGAACGATCCACGACAGCGGTGTGAGCCGCGGCCGGAGTCCGTACAGGGCGACCGCGACGCCGACGGCGACCGAGAGCGCGGGCACGAAGGCGAGCGCGGCGCCGACCATCTTCGTGAGGTAGCTCGGATCGTGCAGCACCGCCGAGCCCATGAGCCCGAGCCCGAGCGCGGACAGCACCAACACGAGCGCGCCTCCGAAGAGGGCGATCAGCACGTGACTCGCGAGCCAGCGGGTGCGGGAGAGCGCGGTGGCGAGCAGCGGCTCGACGCGTCCGGCGCTCTCCTCGGCTTTCATGCGCAGCGCGGCCAGGACGGCGTACACGGAGGTGAGGATGGCCATGACCGTCATGAACATCGGCGAGACCGACTCGGCCATGCTGGCGCCGCCGACGCTCGCGAGGAGCTCCGCCATGCGCTCGTTGGTGCCGAGCATCTGCTCGATGTCACCGAGGAGGGAGCCATAAGCGGCGCCGATCAGCGCCATGCCGACGCTGCATGAGAGCAGCAGCCCGCGATGCAGTCGCAGCGCGAAGCCGAGCGGGTGCACGAGGAAGCTCGACGCGGCCCGCGCGCCGGGGCTCGTCTGCCGAAGGCCGGCGCCGATGTCCCGGCGTACGCTGAGCGTGAACGCGAGCGCGATGAGCGCCACGCTCGCGACGACGCAGAGCGACAGCGGCCACCAGCGGTTGTCGACGTAGACGTAGGTCGCCTGCGCCCAGCCGATGGGGGAGAGCCAGGCCACGGCCTCGTCGCCGCCCGCGTCGCCGGCGGCGCGCAGCCCGTAGGCGAGGCCGATCACGGCGAGCGCCATGCCGCTCGATCCTCGGGCGTGCGCGGTGAATTGCGCCGTCACCGCGGCGACGCCGGCGAACACGACGCCGATCGCGCCGTGCGCGGCGCCGTAGAGCAGGGAGCCGCTCCACGTCATGCCCTCGAAGCCGAGCGCGCCGAGGCCGACGCCGATCAGCAGGGCGAGCGCGACGTTGATGGCGGTGACGACG
This sequence comes from uncultured Myxococcales bacterium, assembly GCA_964388085.1. Lineage (GTDB taxonomy): Bacteria > Myxococcota > UBA727 > UBA727 > CAYLZW01 > CAYLZW01. The sequence goes on from CAYLZW010000004.1 coordinate 26,742, forward strand.
AGGAGCGCGGCGCTCAAGTGCGCGTGGCGGCCGACGACGCTGGCGCGCACGAGCTCGGCGCGGCCGGACTCCTCCTCCGCGCGCGTGTGCCGGACGACCATGAGCACGCTCATCAGGCCGACCATGACGAGCATGAAGCCGAGCATCTGGTGGCCCATCATGGCGCCGAAGTTGTAATCGCTGAGGTAATGCCTCGGCCCGCTCATGACGAGGCCGGCCGGCGTGTTCATCGTCGCCGCGATGCCCGCGCGCGCGGCGTCCGAGCCGTAGAGGTCGTGGAAGCTGACCGCCGTCGCCACCGTGGTCAGCGTCAGGGCGCCGAGCCACACGGCGATGCGCACGCGATCACGACGCAGAATGAAGCGCGCGAGCGTGAACACACCGGCAAAGTCCTGCGCGAAGCTGTCGCTCCGAGGAGGGGCGGGAGACGCGGCCTCGACGTTCACGGCGATCCTCGTTCGGCGCTCGCCGTGCTGCCCTCGCCGTAATGGCGCATGAACAGCTGCTCGATCGTGGGCGGGTGCGAGACCAGCGAGCGGATGCCCAGGGCGTGCAGCCGGCCGATGACGTCGCCGAGGTGCTCCGCGTCGACGTCGAGGCGCACGCGCTCGTCGCGGACGCTCAGGTTGTGCACGCCGCTCACGCCAAAGAGCGCGGCGGCGGAGCGCTCGGTGCGCGCGTCGATGGTCGTGCGCGTCAGGTGCCGGAGCTCGTCGAGGGTGCCGGCCTCCACGATGGCGCCCTGGCGCACGATGGAGATGCGATCGCACAGCTTCTCGACCTGCGAGAGGATGTGCGACGAGAGCAGCACCGTCCGCCCGCGGGCCTTCTCCTCGAGGATGCAGGCCTGGAACACCGTCTCCATGAGCGGATCGAGGCCCGCCGTCGGCTCGTCGAGGATGAGCAGCTCCACGTCGCTCGCGAGCGCGGCCACGATGGCGACCTTCTGGCGGTTGCCCTTCGAGTAGGTGCGTCCCTTCTTGCTCGGGTCGAGGTCGAAGCGCTCGCACAGCGCGTCACGACGGCGCTGGTCGAAGCCGCCGCGCAGACGAGCGAACAGATCGATGGCCTCGCCGCCGCTCAGGTTCGGCCACAGCTCGACGTCACCGGGGACGTAGGCGAGCCGGCGGTGCAGCGCCGCCGCGCCTCGCCAGGGATCGTCGCCGAGCACGGAGACCTCGCCCGCGTCCGCCCGGAGCAGCCCGAGCAGCACGCGCAGGGTGGTCGACTTGCCGGCGCCGTTCGGGCCCAAGAAGCCGTGTACCTCTCCGGGAGCGACGGCGAGATCGACGCCGGCGAGCGCCTTCGTGACGCCGAAGGACTTCACGAGGCCGGACACCGAGATCGCCAAGGACGCGTCTGTCATTTCGGCTCCAGAGCACTGCGCCGGTAGGTCCTCGAGAGCCGCGCTACCCGGCCGCGCGGCGCTCGCGCCAGCCCTCGACCAGCATGTAGAGCACGGGCACGACGATGAGCGTCACGACGGTGCCGCTGAACAAGCCGGCCACGACGACGCGCGCGAGCGGTCCCTGCAGCTCGGCGCCGTCGGCCTGGCTGATGGCGACCGGCAAGAGGCCGAGCAGCGTCGTCGACGTGGTCATCAGGATGGGCCGGAGGCGCCGCACGCAGGCCACCAGCAACGCCTGCCTCACGCGCATGCCCTCGTCCCGGCGCAGCGAAGCCGCGTAGTCGACGAGCACGATGGCGTTGTTCACCGCGATGCCGACGAGCACGATCATGCCCATGAAGCTGTACAGGTTCAGCGTCGAGAGGTGCGCGCCGAACAGCACGAGCACGCCGACGCCCGCGAAGGGCACCGAGACCATGACGATGGCCGGCTGCACCAGCGACTCGAACTGCGCCGCCATGACCATGTATACGAGCAGCAGCGCGAGGATGGCGCCGAACAGGAGCGAGCGGAACATGTCCTGCGACTCGGCCGCTTCGCCGGTGATGATGGCGCGCGTCCCGGCGGGGGCGTCGAGCGCCTGCACCTTCGCGCGCAGATCCTCGACGATCTCGCCGAGCGGGCGGCCCTCGATCTCGGCGCCGATGCCGAGCACGCGGTAGCCCTCGTCGCGTGAGATGACGATAGGGCCCTCTTCGAGCGTGAAGGTCGCTACCTCGCGGACGGGCACGGGCTTGCCCGTCGCGGGCGCGCGCACGAGCAGCTGCTTGACCTGATCGATGTACTCGCGGTCCTCGAGCGCGAGGCGGAGGACGACGGGTACCTCCTCTTCGGCCGTGCGCAGGCGGGTGACGATGCGCCCGCGCACGTAGGTCTCGAGGCTTCTGCCGAGGCCCTCGGCGGAGAGGCCGAGCGCGCCCGCCTTCTCGGGATCGACGCGCACGGCGATCTCGTCACGCCCGCGCAGGCGGGGCTCGCGCACGTCGACGACGCCGTCCACCTCGCGCATGCTTCTGACCACGTCGGCGGCGAAGCGCGACATGTCGTCGAGCTCGGCGCCGCGCACCTGCACCTCGAGGCGGTCCTCACCAGAGCCGCCGCGCAGGAAGCGGAGCAGGAACAAGCCGCCGCCCGGTCGCACGCCGATCTTCGCGCCCGGCGCCTTCGGCATGGCGTCGCGCAGCACCTGGGTCACCGTGAGCGTGTCGCGCGGGCGCTCGGCCAGCGGCGGCAAGGTGATGCTGACGCGACCGGTCTCCCCGGTCGACGACGACCACCAGCCCGGCGAGCCCACGCTCACGTACACGCGCTCGGCCTCGGGCACCTTGTCCATGACGATGGCGCTGATCTCGCGCGCGAGCACGTCGGTCTCCTCGATGGGCGTGCCGACGGGGAGCTCGATGCTGATCTCGACCTGGCCCTCGTCGGTGGGCGGCATGAGCTCGGTCTCCACGCGCGGGATGAGCGCGCAGGCGGCGAGCACGATGGCGACCAGGATGCCGAGCGACGACCACGGGCGCTCGAGGACGATCTTCAGGAAGACGGTGTAGCGCCGCTCGAGCGCGCGCATGATGAAGCCCGAGTCCGCCAGCATGCCGCCCCTCTCGAACAGGCTGCCGGCGAAGGCGGGCACCACGGTGAGCGAGATGAGCAGCGACGCGAGCAGCGACGCGGTGACGACGAGCGCGAGCTGCCCGTACACCACGCGGTTGATGCCTTCGAGAAAGAGCACGGGCACGAAGATGACGACGGTGGTCGCCGTGGAGGCGGCCACCGCGAGCGCGACCTCCGACGCTCCGTCGACGGCCGCGCGCTGGCCGGTCTTGCCGCGCTGGATATGGTGCACGATGCTCTCGAGCACGACGATGCCGTTGTCGACGAGCATGCCGACGCCGAGCGCGATGCCGCCGAGGCTCATGAGGTTCAAGGACACGCCGGCCGCGTCCATGACGATGAACGCCGTCAGCACGCTCGCGGGGATGGAGATCGCGATGAGGACGGTCGCGCGGAAGCTGCGCAAGAACAGCAGGAGCAGCGCGATGGCGAGGATGCCGCCGATGACCGCGGCGTCGCGCGCGCCGTTGACCGCGCTCTCGATGTAGAGCGACTGGTCCATGATGACGGAGACCTCGACCTCGGGCAGGTCCTTGCGGATGTTCTCGAGGGCGGCGTGGACGTTCTTCGCGACGGCGACGGTGTTCTCGCCGGGGCCCTTGCGCACGCCGAGGCGCACCGCGATCTCGCCGTTCACGCGCGCGATGTTGTCGATCTCGACGGTGCCGTCGACGATGCGGCCGATGTCCTTGAGCTTCACCACCTCGCCGTTCAGCGCGGCGACGGGGATGTCCTGCAGCTCGGCGGCGGACTTCTTCGCCGACACGGTGCGCAGGCCCACCTCGCGGCCGGCGTCGGTGACCTTGCCGACGGAGACGTCGACGTTCTCGGCCCTGAGCGCGCGCTCCACCTGGTCGATGGGGATGCCGAGATCGAGCAGGCGCGAGGCGTACAGCTCGACGCGGATCTCGCGGTCGAAGCCGCCGCGCAGATCGACCGCCGCCACGCCCGGCACGCGCGAGAGCGCCGGCTTCACCTCGTCGCGCGCGATGCGGGAGACCTCGCGGAAGTCCGCGCCGTTCGCCGTCACGCTGAGGAACAGGATGGGGAATTGGTTCGGATCGAAGCGGAACACCTGCGGCGCCTCGAGCTCGTCGGGCAGCAGGTTGCGCGCGCGCTCGACGGCGACGCGCACGTCGTTCATCGCCTCCATCAGATCAGTGCCGTCGGCGAACGTCATGTAGACGACGGCGGCGCCCTCGCGCGCGGTGGAGCGCATGGTCGTGAGGCCGGGCACGCTCGCGACCGCCTCCTCGAGCGGCTCGGTGAGCAGCGACTCCACCTCGAGGCTGCCGACGCCGGGATAGGGCGCGAACACCGTCACCGACGGCAGCTCGAACTCGGGCAGAAGATCCACGGACAGGCGCGAGAGGCTGACGATGCCGATGGTGGCCACGACGAGCAGCGCCATCAGGGTCGCCACCGGACGCGCCACCGCGCCGGCGCTGAGGCCGAAGCTGCGCGGTGGCGGCGGCGGAGCGGGGGAGCTCACGGCACCACCTGCAGCTTCTGTCCGTCCGCTAGCGCGTCGGCGCCCACGACGACGACGCGCTCGCCGGCGCTGAGGCCGGACACGGCCGCGCGCACGCCGTCGTCGAGCAGGATGCGCACGCTGCGCGCCTTGGCGACGCCGTCCTGCACCGTGAAGGCCGTGCGCTGAGGACCCTTGCCCGCGAGCGCGCTGAGCGGCACCACCACGGACTCGTCGGGCGCGTGCGCCTCGAGCGCGACCTCGACGAACATGCCGGGGAGCGCGTCCTGCGGCGGCACGCCGTCGCCCTCGGTGACGAGCCGGGCCTCGACCGGCAGCGTGCGGGACTCCGGATCGACCGCGGCGCCGATGCGCACGATCTCCGCCTCGTGCTCCCCCACGGCGGTCTTGAGCTGCACCTTCTGGCCGCGCGCGAGGGCCGCCGCGTCGCCCTCTCCGACGGAGAAGCGCACGAGCGGCGCGCCTGTGCTGACGACCTCGATGAGCAGCCGGCCGGCGCTGACGATGGTGCCGGGATCGACGTGGGCCGCGGCGATGTGACCGTCGAAGGGCGCGCGCACGCGCGTCTCGGCGAGCCGAACCCGCAAGGCCTCGGTCTCGGCGTCGGCGCGGCGCGCCTCGGCGTCGGCGAGCGCGAGGTCCACCTCGGCGGTCTTCAGCTCGGTGCGCGTGGCGTCGAGCTCACTGGCGGACACCGCCCCGGACTTGGCGAGCCCCACGCGGCGCTCGACGTCACGCCGGCGCTGCTCGAGGACGATGCGGGCCCGATCGGCGCGCGCCTTGGCGACCTCGGCGGACGCGCCCGCGCGCTTGAGCTCGGCCGGCAACGCGCCGGCGTTGATGGCGACGAGCAGCTCCCCCTGCTTGACCGCTTCGCCGAGGCGCTTCGGCATGCTGTCGATCTGCCCGCCGACCTCGGCGGACAGCGCGGCGCGGCGCTCGGCGACGATCTCACCCGGCAGGCGCCGCTGCTTCGAGAGCTCGCCCTTCTCGACGACGGCGACGCGCACGGGCACGGGACCGGCCGCGCCCGCCGGGCCTCCCGGGCCGCGCGCACCGGCAAAGCCAGCCGCCGGCGCGGCGTCGCCACCGCCGGAGAGCACGCCGAACGACAGCAAGCCCGCGCCGATGAGGAGCGCGACGCCGGCGACGATCGGCAGCGCGCTGCCCCTCTGGCGAGCGGCGTCGTGCGCCGCCGCGTCGCTGTGGACGACGTCGTCCGGGAGGTCTCGCTGCGGTGCGCTCATGGTCCTTGCTCTCCCTCGCCGCTGACCCCGAGGCCAAGGGCACGTCGGAGGCGCAGCGTCGCGCGCACCACCGAGAAGCGGCCCGTCACGGCCTGCGCGTCGGCGTCCGCCTTCCGGCGCGCGGCCTCGCTGACGCCGAGCGACGACAACAGCCCCTCGCGATAGCGAAGGCGCGCTTGCTCGAGCGCGCTCGCGGCCACGGCGGCGCGCGCGCGCGAAGCCTCGTCCGTCGCGCCGGCCGCGTCGAGGGCGCTCTGTGCCTGGTGCACGGCGACCTCGGCCTCGCGCGAGGCGAGATCGGCCGTGAGGCGCGCGCGACGCTGCGAGGCCGAGCGCTCGCTGGCGCGTCCCCAGCGGCCGCCGCCCTCGAACAGCGTCCAGCTCGCGACGAGCTGCGCGCTCCACCACACCGGATCGGGGTTGAACAGGGTGGGCTCCTGCAAACGCACGTTGCCGACCACGGCGAGCTCCGGCAGGAAGTCGAGCCAGCTCCCGAGCGTGCGCAGCCCCGCGGCGTCGACCCGCAGCTGTTGGCCGAGCAGATCCTGGCGCTCGGGCAGCTCGAGCTTGACGTCGTCCCCCGCCCGCCGCGGCGGCGCCGGCAGCGCTATGCAGGCGGCGCAGCTCGCCTCGATGACCTCCTCCGGCGGGAGCCCCAGACGAAGCGCGAGCAGCGCCTGCACCTGCCGCACGGTGCCGCGCGTCCGCGTGAGGTCAGCGGTCGCCCGCAGCACCTCGGCCTTGGCCTCCTCCACCTCGAGCGGGATGCCCTGATCGAAGCGCACCCGGGCCTCCGCCATGCCGAGCAGGTCCTCTGCCGTCTTCAGCGCCCGCGCCTGCGCGGCCTCGAGCTCCTGCGCCTCCGCCAGCGAGAGGTACAGGTCGGCGACGTCCGCGCGCAGGTCATCGCGCGCCTCCGCGCGCTCGAGCTGAGCGGCCGCGTGCTCCTGCCAGGCCGCGATGGCGCCGGGCACGCTCGGTCCATCGAACAGCGTCATGCGGCCGACCGCGTTCGCCTGCCCCTGGGTCAGCGGCGTCAGCACCCGGCCGCCGGTCATGATCTCTTTCGGGTTCTGGGTCACGCCGGCGCCGAGCTCGAGGGTCGGCAGCGCCCGCGCCGTCTCCTGCAGCGCGCGCGCGGAGGAGACGTCCGCGTCGGCGCGCGTGACCTCGAGGCGAGCGTCGTGCTCCTCGGCGAGCGCCAGCGCGTCCGCCAGCGAGAGCGCGCGCGCGTGCACCTCCGCGGGGGCGAGGGCCCACAAGCCAGCGATCAGGCACAAGCCGCGTGCGAGCACGCCCGTCCCATACCGTCGCCGGCCGGCGCTCGCGAGTCCTCGATCATCGTCAGCGCGCATCGGAACCCGCAGAACGCGGCGGCGAGCGGATCTGTTTCCGGGGTGGCGCGCTGCGTCGTGCGGATTCGCGACCTTGGAGCTCAGGCCTTTGGCGGAAGGCGAAGCCAAAGCACCACGAGCCATCCCACCCGCATCAGGGCTGCGCCACCACGTGCAGCGTCATCTCCGCCCGCACGGTGACGTCTTCGGACGGCCTGCGCCCGTTCGCCGTGGTCGTCACCGAGAGCGTGTCGTCCCGCACGTAGGGCCCGAGCTCCACGTCGGCCAGCTCGAGGTCCACCGTGGTGGCGCCGTTCGGCAGCGACTTGGTCGCGACCTGCACCTTCGGGTGCTTCGGTGACTCCACGAAGAAGTTGATCTCGTTCAGAAAATCGAAGGTGGCGCCTTCGGGGCCGAGGATGCTCAGGCGGATGAGCGTGAGGCGCGCCTCCCGGATGTGGTCCTTCGTGGTCTGGTTGTTCTCGAGCTCCGAGCTGCTCTCGATGTCGAAGGAGGTGAAGCCCTCGAAGGCGGGGAAGGCGTCGAGCAGCTGCTCCACCAGGCCGCCGCCCTGAACGACCGCTTCGCCCTCTACCTCGACGTCGAGCTCCACGGCCGGCGCGCAGCCCGCGAGCGCGAGCCCGCCCAAGAGAACCAGAAGCGATCGCATGACGACTCCACGCCCCCGGGAATTCCGGGGAGCCTACGGTGCCTGCCGCGCTTCGCACGCGTGCCCAATTTGCAGCCTGCCCATCGGGCAGCGCGCCTCAGAACGGGAGATCGTCGTCGTAGAAGCCCGGATCGTCGTCCTGCGGGGGCGGCCCGTCGTCGCGAGAGCCGCCGCCGCCGCCGCCACCGCCGCCGCCGCCGCCGCCGCCGCTCGGGCCGCGCCCGCCGCCGCCGCCGCCGCCGCCGCCGTCGCCGCGTCCCCCGATGAAGGTGACGTTGTTCGCCACGACCTCGGTGCTCCACTTGTCGTTGCCGTCGCGGTCTTTGTACTGCCGCGTCTGCATGCGGCCCTCGACGTAGATCTGACGGCCCTTCGAGAGGTACTGGCCGGCGTTCTCGGCGGTCTTGCCGAAGCACACGACGCTGATCCACTCCACGTGGTCCTTCCAGCCGTCGCCGTCCTTGCGCCGCTCGTTCACCGCCAGGCGGAGGTTCGCGACCGCGCCGCCGCTCTGCGTGTAGCGCACCTCGGGGTCGCGTCCGAGGTTGCCGATCAGGATCACCTTGTTCACACCGGCCATGCTTGGCCTCCTCTTCACCTCGCGGTCGTTTGCCGGCCGCGTTTACGATGGTTCATTCACCCATTTGCCGCTCATAGGAGTGCCCGAAGCGGGTTCGGTGCATGCCTTGCGATCACGACGTGAGCGCGGCCGGGATCTCACGTATTGCCGCTCCACGGTCAACCTCTTCGGAGGCCGGCCAGCGCTCATCGCCGCTCATCTCCCCATCCGTAACCAGCCGCTCGCTTTTGCGGCTCGTGGCCCTCCGTGCTGCGAACTCGAGATCGCAGCCGCGTGCTCCCCGGCGCCCGATCCTCGGTTGCCTGAGGCCTACAGAGGCCCACCCGCTCGCAGCCACGGCTGGGACACGTGTAATCTCGGGGTGCTACACGGCGGGGTGCGGACGTCCTGCGCGTGGCACGCGGCCTGCTGAGCACCGGGTCCGTGCGCAATCGGCGCCAAGCATCTGCCGGAGGGAAAGACCATGGAGACCATCTGTAGAACGCCCCGCGGGGCCCTACCCATCGCCGTCGCGTTGTTCGCCTTCGGCGTCTCCGGCTGCAGCATCATCTTCCCCCCGGGAGGCGGCTGCCCCTCCATCGAGGACATGTGCCCGAACCTCGAATGCGCGGCCGGCTTCGTCGTGAGCGACGACGGCTGCGCGCTGTGCGAGTGCGCCGAGACCGAGCCCGAGCCTAAGCCCGAGCCGGAGGCCTGCTGGCACGACGGGGACTGCGCCGACGGGGAGCTGTGCTTCTCTACCCGCGGCACCGACGCCAGCCCGCCAAGCCCGCCCGTCGCGAGCGACGCGGGGCCGGCCGAGCCCATGCCGCCGCCGCCGCCCGACGACGACGACGAGAGCGGTGACCGCGCCTGTGAGCCGAACGCCGACGGCAGCTGCGGCGACGTACCGCCGGCCGAGCCCCCCTCCGGCGCGCCCGGCGTCTGCCTGCCGGCCGCCTGCCCCGCCATCGCCATCGCCTGCCCCGAGGGCAGCGAGGTGGTGACCGACTACTCGCAAGATCCCTGCGGCGACCCGCGCTGCGTCGTCGTCGACGAGTGCCGCGCGCTCGACACCGACACGTGCTCCGTGACGCCCGGCTGCCGCGTCGAGACCCTGCCGACCGACTGCGGCTGCGGCCCAGGCGGCGGTGATCGGTGCGCGCCCTGCTCGCCCGAGGTGGTCTGCGTCAGCGACGAGGTCATCTGCGAGCAGCTCAGCGAGGACGAGTGCCTGAGCCACGCCGAGTGCGAGCTCGTCTATAACGGCGGCGCGGCCCCCTGCTTCCAGGAGTGTGACGAGGCGGGCAACTGCTGGAGTGGCTGCGACGAGCGCCCCGCCCCGTCGGACGCCGGCGTCGAGGATCCGCCCGAGGGTGAGGGCTACTGCGTGACGCGCTGGACGCCTCCGCCGCCGCCTCCCGGCGAGTGCGCCATCGACAGCGACTGCCCCGCGGGCCAGTTCTGCCAGATCGCCGACGAGTGCGGCTCCCTGTGCGACCCGTCGAGCAACGAGCCCTGCCAGGACGTGTGCATCGTCATCGGCTTCTGCCAGGACGACGACCAGCCGCCGCCGGGCTGCAGCATCGACGACGACTGCGGCGCGGGCTTCGTCTGCGAGCAGACCGAGGTGTGCTCGTGCTCCGGCTCGGGCGGCTCGGACGGCGCGGCGCCTCCCGAGGAGGATCCGATGCCTTGCCTCGAGGAGTGTCACCTCGAGGGCCAGTGCGTGTGGAGCCCGGACAACGTCCGCTGCTACTCCGACGGGGAGTGCGGCGAAGACCAGCGCTGCGACTTCTTCGATAGCTGCGTCGCGCCGCCCGACTGCCCGAATTGCCTCATCGCCTGCGAAGGCGTCTGCGTCGACATCGAGCCCGCGCCGACGACCTGCTTGAGCGACGACGAGTGCTCCACCGGCGAGACCTGCGACCTCGTCAACTACTGCGAGGCGGGGCCCGGCTGCGACGCTGGCGTCGCGTGCCTCCCCGTCTGCTACGGCCGCTGCATCGCGCCCGAGCCGCCGGCGAGCAGCGACCGATGTCTTGAGCCAGCGGACTGCGCCGAGGGCTTCCGCTGCGCCAGCGAGGTGGACTCTTGCTACTGCCCCGACGGGGACACCTGCGAGGTCTGCTACTGGCAGTGCGTCGCCGAGGATCCGGACGCTCCCTGATGGAGCCGCCACGTCGCGCCACGCGCTACAGCGTGGCGCGGCCGATGCCAGCGGTCATGTCTGGGCGAGGAGCCGGTCCGGCTTGTCCGCTCACCTCATATCGAACACGCGATAGCGGTCCCCGACGAGGAACAGGAAGGGGCCGGCCATCTCGAGGTCGACGCGCGGGCCGGTGGTGGCGTCGCCGGTGGCGATGCTCCCGAGGCGAACCGGGTCCGCGCGCGCGGGAGAGAAGGTGCCCGAGACGTCGAAGCTGCTGACGCCGAGGTTCTCCGCGACGAACAGGACGTCCCCCGACACGATGGGGTCCGCGAGCGGCTGGGTGGAGCGCACGAGGCGCATGGCGGCCGCCTCCACCGGGGCGATGAGGAGGCCCGGATCGTCGAAGATGGCGATGCCGGTCTCGCCGGTGTTCGAGCCCATCGTGATGAGCACCTGTCCGCCGTGCACGAACAGGTCCTGGGGCTCGAATCCGCTCGGGAGCTTCAATTGGTGTGAGCCCTGGGAAGACGCCGGCAGGTGGCCGTTGTCGAGGAGGCGGTAGACCTTCAAGAAGGTGCTCGCCCCTACCTGCTCGAGCGCGTAGAGCCGATCGCGGGAGAGCGCGATCTGGCTCACCGACGCCAGGCTGGTCCCCCAGTGGCTGAGCTGGTTGTGATCGCCCAGCGCGTAGTAGCGGATGCCGGTGTCGTCCGGGACGTAGAGCATGCGCCCGTTCGTCACCGGTGTGTCCACGACGCTGCCGCTCAGCGTGACCCCGACCGTGACCGGCCACGGGCTGTCGACGTCCGAGGCGTCGCGCAGATCGATCCGCCTGCCCGGCGGAGAGACGAGGTTGGTCACCGTGACGACGGTGCCGTCGACGTGGAGGAGGCTCTCGACGCGCGGGGTGCCGAGGGCTGTGTTCTGCGCCGGCGCCGGCAGGAAGACGCTCGGATAGTCGGTGCCAAAGAGCTCGGCGTTGATGTCGTAGAGCGTGTTGTTCGCGCCGAGGAAGGCGAAGTTCCCGTCGCTGGCGACGCTGTCGCGGTGGTACGTGAAGGTCGGATAACCGGCCTGCTCCTGCAGGACGCGGCCACCCGTGGCGTGGGCCAGGCTGACGATCTGGACGCCCAGCTCGCCGCAGCTCGCGAACAAGAGGCCGTTCGCTTGCACCAGCGACGAAAAGCCGTTGTGCGCCTGGCCGCAGGGAGCGTGCGCGAGGAAGCCGTCGATGCCGCCGAAGGGGCTGACCAAGCGCGGCCCGGGCTCGATGGTCCCGGTGCTGAGATCGACCGCGCCAAGGCCGACGATGTAGCCGCCCACCTGCGTCGTCGCGCCCGCGAGCGACAGCTCGCCGACCGCGTTGAGCGAGGGGTTCGTAGGCGACGCGACGTTCACCGCGAACGCGAGCTCGCGGCCGCTCACGATCGCCTTGGTCCCGCTGACGCTGACGTGTCTTTGGATGCCGGAGACGGGGTCGCGCGGCAGCACGAGATCGCTCGAGCGCGCCGTGCAGGTGTCGATGTCGATGACACGGAACTCGTCGTTGTGGCTGTAGAGGTACGCGGTGTCGTGGCGCACGGCGAAGGCCGCGACGTGCCAGGGCACCGGCGTGCCCTGACAGACGCTCGAGCTGTGCGCCCCGGTCAACGTGGTGAGACTGAAGCGATCGAAGCCGGGCGTGAAATTCGAAGACACGGTCCACGACGCGTAGAGACGATCGCCGATGACCGCGAAGTCGGTGTACTGGTTGCTGCCAATGGTGTTCACATACACGAGCCGTCTGCTGGCGCCGTCGTAGCGGAACACGTCGATGCCGATGCCGTAGGCCGAAGAAGCGAACAGCAGGTGCCGCTGCACCCGTAGGCGATCGTAGCTGCCGGTCACGCGCGTGGGGTTCCGCGCCGGCGCGCCCAGCAAGGTAGGCGCGCGCGCGTTCGTGACGTCGAAGGTGTAGATGTTGCGGCCCTGCCCGAGGAAGACCAGACCGTCGCTGTACGCCATGGCCGTGCCCGTCGGCGGCACCAGCACGTCGCCGAAGGGAGGCAAGGCACCTGACGCGGGGACGGTCCAGCGCATCAGCATCTGCTCGGCCTCGGGGACGGTGGCCGCCTCCGCGCCAAAGACGTAGCCGCCGTCGACCGCGAGCGCGGTGAGCTTCTGAGGGTCCTCGGGGAAGCGCGCGCCGCTCGGGCCCGCGCTCAGCGCTCCCGACGCCGAGACGTTGACGCTGTAGATCTGCTGCAGGGCTTCCTCGCCTGGGGCGCTCAGGTACACGCGCCCCGCCTGCGCCACCGCGAGGATCGGGTCCGGATAGCTGCGGGAGCCCAGCACGACGCGGCGGTTGCTCGTCGGGGTGAGCGGCAAGAGGCCGCTGCCGTCGACGTGATGGTGCTGCAACAGAAGGTCGGTCCCGTCGGTGGCGTTCGGTACCGAGCGCACGATGTTCAGACCGTTCGCGAACGCGTAGCCAACCTCCGTAAACGGAGAGAACGTGACGACCGGTCCGCCCCCCTGGGCCGAGAGCATCCCGAGCGCGTCCCCATCGACGCCCTGCTTGGCGAGGAGCTCCGTACGATCCGACGCATAGAGCTCGACGCAGGCGTTCTGATCCGCCTGGCAGGCGAGGTTCGGCTCGAAGGGCAACCCGACCGTGTAGAAATAGTCGCCGACGACGCCGGCCGAGAGCACGACCTTGAGGCGGGTCGCGTGGCTCGAGCTGCCGCGCAGGAAGGGGGCGTCCGTCGACGAGCCCGGCGGGGTGCGCAGCTCGTAGGCCGCCACGCGCGTCGCCTCGACGACGTAGAAGCGGCTGTCATCCTCAGGGTCGACGACGACGGCGCGCGCCTGGTTCGGCAGGGTCGTCAGCACGCGTCCGGTGACCGGCGCGTCCGCCGTGCCGCCCGGGGGGAAATACACGAGGCTCGTGCCCGCGCGGTAGTTGTCACGATTTCGGCGCAGCTCGCCCTCGAGCGTGCTGCCGTAGAAGAGCACGCAGTCGCCGAGCACGCCGCCGGCCGTACACGGTATCACCGAGAGCGAGCCGTGGTCGTCGGGCACCACGTTCGGCACCGTGGCGCGGCCGGTGGTCGCGGCGCCCGCGGCGCTCTGGCTGAGGTCCACTTGCACGATGCCCTGCGGCTCGGCGATGTAGCCGCGCGTCTCGAACACGCCGAGCTGGCGGGGGCGGCCACCGAGGCTCGACAGGAAGCGCACGCTCGCCTTCGAGGGTGTCGCCGCGAGCTCGCCCGAGGGGTCGCCGAGGTTGCCGGCTTCGTCGATGGCGGCGACGGAGACGTAGTAGGTGGTCCCCTGCGCGAGGCCCGAGAGCTGGAACGAGGTGACGTCGCCGACGAAGATGGGCGAGGCCCCTTGCTCGGCGTCGGCGCTGCCGCGATCGCCGGGCGCGCTGCCGTAGTAGAGCGCGTAGCCAGCGACGTCCGGCGACGCGCTCACAAGCCACGAGAGCGAGATCGAGCTCTCGTGGGCGGCGATGTCCTCGAGCACCGGTGTCAGCGGCGGCGTGGCGTCCTGCACGACGGTGACGCGCGCCTCGGCGCAGTTCGCGGCGGCGTCGCAGCCACGCACGATGAGCGTGTTCTCGGCGTCCTCGCGCAGCGCGAAGAGGACGGGGCTCGCGGGATCGCAGACAGCGCCCCCATTGCCGAACGTGGCGCCCCCGAAGCAGCGGTGCGTGACGGCGCCCCCCGCGTCCACCGCCGGCGTCAGCGTCGCCGTGACCGCCGTCTCGTTGGTGAGGCCGCTCGTGACGTCGTCGAACGTGGGCGTCGACGGCGCGGTGCCGTCGAGGCGAATGCTGGCGCCCCGCGCCGTCGCTCGATCGAAATTGCCGGCGGCGTCTCGAAAGATCACGCACACGGTCTTGTCGCCGTCGCCCGCGCTGAGCACGACGCTCGAGCGTCCGTAGGGAACAAAGAGAGGCGACGCGGGGAAGTCCGCCGCCGAGCAGGTGGCGTCGCTGCTCTGCACGAGCGCCATGGAGAGCGGCTCGCCGCGCTCGGCCAGCGCGGGCAGCGGGTCCGCGAGCACGATGCCCGACGCGGTCAGCGTCGTCGACGAGCGGCCGTCCCCGAGCGTGCCGGTCAACGACAGCGTGCCGGCCGCTGGGGCGGTGGCGTCATAGGCGATCGAGTCCGTCACCACGCCCGTCTGCCACCCCGCGTCGTCGCGGAACTTCGCGCTCACGGTGACGATGCCCTCGTCGCTGAGCAGGTAGGTCTTCGAGGAGGCGTAGGGCTCCCAGGTGGTGCCGCTGGCGAAGCCGTCCTGCGACAGCGCCATCTCGCTCGCGCCCGAGGCGGACAGAGCCAGCGTGACCGAGGCGCTCGTCGTCGTCGCGCTGCCGGCGTTGACGAGCACAAAGGCGCCGCTCGGGGCCGCCGTGTCGAGCGTGAGCGCGTCCGAGACCACCAGGCTCTCGTTGCCGGCCAGATCGCGGACCTGCGCGTACACGGTCTTTTCGCCGTCACCGGGGGTGACGAGCCACGACAACAGCCCCCCGCTGAAGGGCTGATAGGCAGCGCCCACGAAGCCGGGATCGTTCGAGAGGCGCACCAGCAGGTCCGCGCCGTTCACGCCGCCGTTGTCGTCCTCGGCGAACAGCACGGCCGTCAGGAAGGGCGAGCGCGTGTAGCCGGGCGCCTCGCTGTCGCCGTCGAGCACCAGCGAGACATCCGTGGGCGCGGTGTTGTCGAGCACGACGGTGACGCTCACCACCTCGCTCAGGTTGCCGGCTGCGTCCTCGACCCGGCCGTGCACCGTCTTCGCGCCCTCGAGCTGCGGGCTGTCGAGCGAGTAGGTCGTCGTCGTGCGGTAGTCGAGCACGGGCGCGCCCGCGAAGGTGGGCTCGTTGGCGAGGTGCATCTTCACGATGCCGGACACGGCGACGCCGGGCGCCGCCGCGGGCGGCAGATCGAAGCCCTCGACGTGCAGCGTCACGATCCCGCTCAGCGACGCCAGGTACGAGGAGCCGCCGCCGATCACGAGGGTGCTCAAGACGGGCGCCTGCCGATCGAGCACCACCTCGGCCGAAGCGGGCGCGCTCGTCGTCGTGCCGTCGCTGGTGATGACGTAGACCGTGTGCGCGCCGTCCGCGTCGGTCAGCGTGAAGGGCGCCGGCTCGCCGGGGACGAAGGCGCGGAACGCGTCCGCCTCGACGTCGCCCTTGCTCGGGTCCTGAAAGGCGGGGTCTTCGCTCGCCTTGTAGCCGGTGGCCGTGGGGGCCGTGATCAGCAGCGAGATGGCGGGCGCGTTCGTGGCCGCCCCCTCGACGATGGAGACGAGGCCGCTCCTGCGCGAGAGCGTGAAGCTCCCCGTGCTCGTGACGACGTCGGCGCTGACCGTGAAGGTGCCGAGGTTGCGCGCGTTGTAGCCGTCCTTGCGCGCGCTCAGCGAGTAGCTGCCGAGCAGGACGTCATCGAACACAAAGGCGCCGCTCGAGCCGGTGAGCAGGGCGCGATCGGTGCCGGTCAGCTCGATGATGACGCCGCTCGCGTCCGCGGTGTCGGCGAGCGCGATGGTGCCGCTGATGCCGCCGCGCGAGAGGTGGAGCGAGAACACGCCGAGCGGCCGCGTCTCACCGCCGACGACGTTCGGCACCGTGGCGCTCTGCCCGACGTAGCCGTCCTTGACGACGCGCAGCAGGTGACTGCCCGGCGGCACGCCGCCGAGCGTGAAGTCGCCCGCGCTGTTGCTGAGCGCGGTCAGCGCCGTGCCCTCGAGCGTGACCGTGGCGTCGCCGAGCGGCACCATGGCGCCGCTCGCGTCCTCGCCGAGCACGTTGCCGGTAAGGGTCGCCGGGTTCGCCGCCAGCACGACGGCGTCGAGGCTGTGCTCCTCCGCCACGGCGACCTCGACCTCGTCCACGGTCACGGACTGAAAGCTCGCCTTCGAGAAGCGCAGATCATAACTGCCGGCGACGACGGGGAGCTGAAAGGCCCCGCTAGAGCTCGTCACCGCGGTGAAGCTCCGCCCGACCGCCTCGACGAGGATACCGCCGTGGCCGTCCTCCCCCTGGCCCTCGAGCGTGGCCACGCCGACGATCAGGCTGGCCTCGTCACCGCTCTGGGCCACCAGCACGATGTCGCCCATCTTGAGCGTCTCGCCCGCGAGCAACGTCACCGGCAGCAAGAAGGGCAAAAAGCCCGTGACCCGCACCTCGAGCGTGTAGGGGCCCGGCGTGACGTCGTCGATCGAGAAGCTGCCCTCGCCGCCGGTGCTGGCCGAGAAGGCGACCTCACCCGCGCTCACGAGCTCGACGACGAGGCCTTCGGGCGAGCCGAGGTGCTCCGCGATGACGCGGCCCTGCACGCGCGCCTTCGCCTGCGTCTCGGCCGGAGCGTCGGGGTCATAGGGGTTCGCCGTCGGCACGCAGCCCTGGACGATGACGAACAGCGAGAGCGCGGCGAGCGAAAGGGTCCTAAGGTCACGGAGCAGCATCGGTACCTCCCACCAGCGACGATGCTGTCTCGCGGTAGATGGCGTGTACAGTGATGTCGGTCCCGCTCGGGCGGTGACGCGGCCGCCGACAGGAGCGTGGCCCGCCGCGCCCTGCGCGAACCGGCCAATGGCCTCGTCCGCTCAGCGCCGCTCGCCGAGCTCCCGCTCGAGCACGCGCTGCGCCAGCGCGACCATGTCGCCCTCGGTGACGATGCCGACGAGGCGCTCGCCCTTTACCACCGGCAGGCAGCCGACGCGGTGCTCGCGCATGGTGCGGATGGCGTCGAGCGTCTTCGTGTCGGGCCCCACGGTGACGAGGCCGCGCACCATGATGTCGCCGACGGTGAGCGGCGCGCCATCACGGCCCTTGGACGTCGCCCCGCGCGCGACCAGCTTCAAGAGGTCTCGGTGGGAGATGATGCCGACCAGGTGTCCGTCCTTGTCCTCGACGGGGATGTGTCGGACGCGCTCCCACTCCATGACGCTGGCCGCGAGATCCACGAGGTCCTCGGCGTGCACGGTGAAGACCTCGGCCGTCATGAACTGGCCGACCGTCTCGTAGCTGCGGCGCCACTCGTTGGCCGATTCCGTGCGCGCCAGCGGCCAGGTGTGCACCGGGCCGCCCGTCCACTGGTGCTCGAGGGTGCTCGCCGTGAGCGCGCGCATGCGGCTCGCGCGCGACATCTCGGGCGGCATGGCCGACAGCGACGAGAGCGCCCACTGCGCGCCGGTCTGCTCCTTGTCGACGCGCTGCTCGACGACGCCGAGGTAGCGATCGAGGTCGCTCTGATCGACGCCCGCGGTCGCGAGCCCCGCGCGCGCGAGCGGCAAGAGCTCGTTCAGGATGAGCTCGCTCGCCGGCACCCGTCGGCCGCCGAGCCAGGTGAACTGCGCCTTCAGGCCGTCGCGCGCGGCCGAGAAGAAGTTGTTCTTGGCGTCGTCGAAGTCCATCTTGGCGCGCACGTCGCCGTGCTCCTCGATGAAGCCGCTCATGAGCCCGTAGTAGAAGGCCGCGTTGGCGACCTCGTCGAGGATGGTCGGCCCCGCCGGCAGCACGCGGTTCTCGACGCGCAGGTGCGGCTTGTTGTCGGTGATGCCGTAGCAGGCGCGGTTCCAGCGGTACACGGTGCCGTTGTGCAGCCTGAGCGCCTTCAGGGCCGGCGGCACCCCGCGCTCGACGCTCTCCATGGGGCGCTCGGTCGCCTCGGTGTTCAGCACCACGCGAAAGCGCGCGATGTCCTCGCGGAAGATCTCGATCACCGAGTCCTGCACCCAGCGATCGCCGAAGCTGACGCGCGGCCGGTGCCCCCGCGCCTGCTTGGCGCTCGAGCGCTCGTCGACGGACTGCTGAAACAAGCCCACGCGCGTCTCGCGCCACAGGCGCTGCCCGAGCAGCGTCGGGCTGTTCACGGCGGCGGCCAGCACCGGCGCCGTCACCGCCTGCGCGATGTTGTAGAGCTTGGCGAACTCGAGCGGCGCGAGCTGGAAGTGGATCTGGAAGCTCGTGTTGCAGGCCTCGAGCATGACGTTGTCGTGCGTCATCTCGAGCTCGTCGAGCCCCTCGAGCGCCACGCGGAAGGCGCCGCCCTTCAGCTCGAGCAGCGCCTTGTTGAGCGCGAAGTAGCGCGGCGCCGGCGTCATGTTGTCGAGGCCGAGGTCCTCGCTGCGCAGCGTCGGCAGGATGCCGGTCAGCAGGATGTCCGCGCCGTGCTCCGCCGCGGCCGCGCGCGCGAGCGCCAGCAGATCGCGCAGCTCGCTCTCGAGCTCGCGCAGGCAGGCGGCGCCGAACACGCGCGGCGCGCAATTGGCCTCGAGGTTGAAGCGCGCGAGCTCGGTGGTGAAGCTCGGGTGGTCGAGCGTCTCGAGCACCGCGGTCGCGACCGGCGCGGCGCGCAGGTCTTCGTCGACGAGGAACATCTCCTGCTCGGCGCCGACGCGGCGGATGCCCGTCTCGATGACGTCACCCTCGAGCATGCGCTCGAGCGCCTCCACGTCGTCGAGCAGCGCGCGCGTGAAGGCGCGGCGCTCATCGTCGTCCCTCGGCTCTCCGACCTCGTGCTGCCCCACGCTCCGTCCCGTCCGCCCAGCTACGGCGAACGGACCCTGTACACAGATTCAGCGGGGCAGCGAAGGGGGAGCGCGTGGCGCTTCGCTCGAAGCGGCGCCTCAGTCGCGGTCGCGGCGCACGACCTTGCCGCGCTTGTTCGCCTTGGCTTGCGAGGCGCGGCCCTTTGCGCGCTCGACGCGAGCGTCGCGAGCCATCTTTGCGATGTCGAAGCCGAACCAGCCCGCGACCTCCTTGAAGGCGCGCGCGGCCGCGTAGTGCTGCTCGATGGTCTCGGAGATGTTCTTCGCGTTCGCGAGCATGCCGTCGTCGAAGGGCAGCGCGCCGTCGATGACCTCGAGGTCGAAGCTGGCGTTCTTGTACAGCGTGATGTTGACCAGCGCGTTCGCGCTGCGGTTCGCGTGATCGACGACGCGCACGGGCACCTTCGAGAGCGTCAGCGGGAACAGCTCCTTGGTGTACTTGAGGCCGACCAGGCAGCGGCCCTCGAGGTGCCCGATGGCGACGCGCACGCCGCGCGGCTCGTCGACGTTCATCTGCAGCACGGAGGCGGGCAGCGCGAACTCGACCGGGCCGGCGCGCTCGACGCCGCCGCGACGACGGGAGACCACCTGGCTGACGCCCTCGAGGTAGTCGCCGAGCGACGGGCGCGCCTCGAAGGGCATCAGCACGGTGGGCACGACGGTGACCCAGTCGTTGATGGGCCGATCGAAGCGGACATCGACCTTCTTGCCGATCCCGTCCTTGGTGCACGCGTACACGGACTCGGGATCGCCCTGCTTGGCCTCGGCGCGCGCGGTGCCGCCCCCTTCGCCGCCGCCCTTGCCGCCCTTGCCCTGCCGCGACTCGCCAGCGGCCCCAGCGCGCGCGCTCCGCTCGGCCGCCCGGCGACGAAGCTCGGCGATGCGCTGCGCGTTCCGGTGGCGGCGGGCGCGCAGATCGGCGACGCGCGAGCGGGACGTGCGTGGACGATCGGGCTGCACCCGTTGCGGCGCGTCCTCGCGAGCGGCGGGCGGCGCGCTCTGCACCGGCGGCGGCCGCTCCTCGTGCGCCGGCGGGGTGGGCTCGGCGGGAGGCGCGGGGGGGGCCTCGTCCTCGATGGCGGTCTCGTCCGCGTCGGCGAGCGCGTCCTCGTGGCCGGAGGGGGCGAGCTCCTCACGGTCACTCTCCGGCCCCTCCGGCTCGGGCGCGGCGGCCGGCCCCTCCTTGTTGATGACGTCGACCGGCAAGAGCTCGGGCGGCGCGTAGGCGAACAGCTCGAGGGTGGACAGCGCCTGCCGGTCGGCGACGAGCCGGCCGAGCAGCGGCAGCGTAACGTGCACCGCCAGCGACAGCGCCACGGCCGTCGTCACGCACAAGACCTTCACGACGTGCTTCCGAGCGACGTGTCGGTTCGCGGCGCGCGCCTTCGGGGAAATCTCGGAAACAGCCACCAAGGGAAGCATAGTCCTCGGACGAGCCTGGCAGCCGTCGCATTCGCTGCCGTTCCCAGGCTGTGACACCGCGTACGCCGCGCGGGTTCGCGGAAGGGTGCCCTAGGGCCCGCTGCTGGCTGGCGCGCAGGGGTTTCAACCCCTAGATTGGGGATCTGACACCCTCCTGGAGACGACGATGATCCGCGAGATCCTGATCTGGCCAGATCCCCGGCTGGCGCAGACCTCCGAGCCCGTAGCCGCGATCGATGACGAGATCAGGACGCTCGTGGCCGACATGCTCGAGACCATGTACGACGCCGACGGCGTAGGCCTCGCGGCCCCCCAGGTGGGCGTGCACAAGCGCGTCATCGTCATCGACATCTACGGCGCCGAGGCCGACCGCCCGTCGGGCGAAGAGCCCATGGTGCTCATCAACCCCGTGTTCGAGCGGGCCGAGGGGGAGCTCTCCTGGGAAGAGGGCTGCCTGTCGGTCCCCGGCGAGAGCGGCGTCATCACGCGCGCGTCCGACGTGCGCGTGCGCTACCTCGACCTCGACGGCAAGGAGCAGGTGCTCGAGGCGGACGGCTTGAAGGCCGTCGCGCTGCAGCACGAGTGCGACCACCTCGAGGGGAAGCTCTTCGTCGACTACCTGAGCCGGCTGAAGCGGAACGTCATCAAGCGGAAGATGATGAAGCTGAAGGCCGAGCGGGAGGCGGAGGGCCGGGAAGAGGCCGGCGCGGCCTGATCCCTCCGGCCCTCGACGTCACCGAGCACCGAGGTCGTCCGGGCTAGTGCCGTCGACGACGGAACAGCAGCCCGAGGCCGAGCAGTCCCGCGAGCGCGAAGCCCCGCGTCGGGTCGCCCGACTCCGAGTCGCCGCCGATGACGACGCAGGTGCAGCTCTGTGCGACCTCACCGTTCGCGAGCTGCGGGCTGAGCGAGACGCGCTCGACGTCATCGTTTTGCGCCGGCGCGAGGGGCGCCTCGCTCGTGCCCGGGCCCGACTCGTCGACCGGTTCAGTCGGTTCCTCGTCCTTGGGATCCTCGGGCTCCTCGACGGGCGGCTCCTCGACGGGCGGCTCCTCGACGACGAGGGCGACCAGGGCGAGCTCGACGCGCTGGGCGCTGCCGGCGGCGACGGTGCGGGTGAGCTCGAGGGGCTCGTAGCCCTCGGCGGCCGCCGTGATGGTGAGCGCGCCGGCGTTCACGGAGAACTCGACCTCGCCGGCCGCGTTCGTCTGCGCCGGATCGGCGCCCGTGACCTGCACTGTGGCGCTCTCGATGGCCGCGTTGGTAGCGGAGTCGAACACGTGCGCGGTGACGTCCGCGCTCGTGACGGCGGGCGCGATGCCGATGGACGCCCAGGGCGCGCCGCCGGCGGTGACCTGCACCTCGCGGGACGCCGGCGCGTAGCCGTCACGGGTGGCGGTGATGGTGTAGGTGCCGGGGTTCAACGTGAAGGACCAGTAGGCGTCACCCGCGCGCGCCGTCGTCGACTGGCCGTTGCTGGTGCTGATGGTGGTGCCGGCGAGGCGCGCGCCGAGGTCCGCGGACTGGCTCGCGTCCGTCGTCACGCCGAGGTCCCACACGACGCCCTGCACCTTGCCGGTCGTCGGCGCCGCGCTGCCGTTCAGCGCGATGCTGCGCAGCTCCCCGAGCTTGGCGTGCAGGTTGTTGCCGGGGCAGGCGGTGGACTGACCGGGGTTGTCGCGGTGGCCCATCAGCGTCGTGGTGCCCGACATCGAGGGCGTGCGCAGCGTGATGCCGTAGAGGCTCGCGTTCTTGCCGATGACCTCGCCGCCCTTGTTCAGCATGGCCGCCGGCGGGTTCAGCGGGTCGAGGCCGTTACAGTCGCTGGTCGGGTGGAAGCAGCCGACGAAGCTGACGCCGAGGTTGTTGGTGTTCTGTCCGCCGACGTGGGCGCCGAGGCGGTCGGCCTTGCGCGCCTCCCAGGCCTGGCCGTCCTTGGTGATGAGGAAGTGGTAGCCGATGTCGCACCAGCCGCGCGAGTCCATGTGGAAGTTCTGGATCTGGCGGATGCGGCCGGCGTAGCTGCCGCTGTACTTCGTCGACGGACCGGCCGTGTGGTGCACGCTGATCTTCGTCTTGGTCGGGTTCGACGAGCAGCTCGTCGAGCGCGCTCCCCAGGCGCTGCGCGGGTTGACGCCGGAGATGAGCGCTTGCTGCGCGACGGCGGCGCCGCTCACGTCGAGGTCGGCGCCTACCTGCACAGGCCGGGAGGCGAGCGCGTCGAAGCCGGGATCGCTCACCGCCTCGCCGGGGATGATGAGCGCGTAGGTGATGGCCAGCAGGGCGTCCGCTTCGTCGGCGCCGACGCGCACCTCGGTGGCGTAGCTCAGCTCCCCGAGCTCGACGTTGGCGACGCGCATCTGGCCCTCGGCCCAGGTGAACACGGCGGGCAGCCACTCGCCGGGCGCGCCCTCGGCGTCGTAGCCGCGCGCCTCGAGGTGAATGCCGGCGGCCTCGCTGGCGACGTCGAGCATGAAGCCGACCCGCGTGCCGCCGCCCTCGCTCTCGAGCAGCGGAGACACGTAGTAGCCCTGCTGGAAGGAGAAGGCCTCCTTCAGGAACTGCCCGGAGTAGGTCAGCTCGGCGTGATCGTCGTCGCCGTGCAGCCTCGGCTCGGGCGCGAACCCCCCGCAGGCGAGCGGCAGGGCGAGCAAGGCCAGCGCGCCGAGGCGAGCGCCGGCGTTCAGCAGCGAGGAGCGGACCGGGCGGTTGCGAGCGACGACGTTCATGGCGACCTCGTAGGAGCACATGTAGGAGGTCTTTGTACCTGCGCGCACAGCAGCCAACGTCGGCCGATCGTCCGACCGCGCGGTCGTCGTATGGGCGCGTGTCGTATGTGTGCGCTTGTCTTACCTGGCCAGGTGCTCGCGCAGCCGATCGCTGACGCGGCCGAGCTCGCGCTGCACATCCGGGAAGAGCGCCGCGGCCTCCGTCAGGTGGCCGGCTTGCGCGGCGCGCTCGAGCGCTTTGGACGCCGCCGCCAGAGGAAGAGCGCCGAGCGTGGACGCCGCGCCCTTCAGGGTGTGCGCCTCGCGCTCTAGCGCCTCTCGGTCACCGGCCGCGAGCGCTTCGCGGGCGCGCTCGATGCGCTCTTCGTTGTCGTCGAGGAAGGCCTGCAGGAGGCGCCGCTCGAACGCCTCGTCTCCGAGCGTGTTCGCACGGATGGCCTCGAAGTCTACGACGAGCTCTTCGCTGGCGTTCATGCGTCCCCTGCCCCGCCCTTCGTCATACCGCGCTTGTCGACGTCCCGACGAGCCCGAAGCGCGCGCAGGGACCGGCCCGGCGTTCGAATGCGACACCCGCCGTCGGCAACGGCGTCACCGCCTGCTACAGCGCTGCCGATGACGCCGCCTGTCGCTCGCGATGTGTACGCACGAGACCTGCGCCTACGCCTCTGGGACCACGGCGGGGAGGGCCCGGTCGTGCTCTGCCTGCACGGCTACCTCGACACCGGCCGCAGCTTCGACGCGGTGGCCGCCGCGCTGCGCGCGCAAGGCTCGGACGCGCGCGTGCTCTGCCTCGACTGGCGCGGACACGGAGAGAGCGCGGAGGTCGGCGCCGGCGGCAGCTATCACCTGCTCGACCACCTGAAGGACCTCGCCGCCGTCGTCGCCGCCGTCGCCCTCGAGCCGGCCATCGGACGCGCCCCGGCGCTCATCGTCGCGCACTCCATGGGCGGCAACGTCGCGCTCTTGTTCGCGGGCGCCCTCGCGGAACAGACCGAGCGCTTGCTGCTCGTCGACGCGCTCGGCGCTCCGGCCGAGGCTCCCGAGGAGCAACCCGAGCGGCTGGCCGAGGTGCTGCGCGCCGCACGGGAGCTGCGGCCTTTCCAGTCGTTCGGCAGCGTCGAGGACGCCATCGCGCGGCTCCGCAGCATGAACGCCGGCCTGAGCGAGCAGGGTGCGCGCCGCATGGCCGAGCCCGTCTTGCGGCGGACGGCCGACGGCGCGCTGCGCTTTCCCTTCGACCCTCGCCTCAAGGGGCCGACGCCCGTTCGCTGGCCCGAGGAGATGTGGCTCGCGCTCTGCCGGCGGGTGAGCGCGCGCGTGAAGGTGTTGCGCGCGGAGCACGGCTACCTGCCCGATGACCCCGTCGTGGCCGAGCGCCTCGCCGCGCTGCGCGCCGAGCTCGAGACGGTCGCGGGCGCTCCACACCACCTGCACGTCGAGCGCCCGGAGGTCATCGCCGCGGCCGTGCGAGGGCTGCTTCGGCAGAAGTGAGGGGGCGGTTTGGATGCCGCGCCTCGACTCCGGCGACGGCGACACCGACGGCGGGAGGCGCGTCTCGGCCGTGTCTCAACTGACACGTCGGATCGCGCGGGTGACACGTCCCCTGTGCGCAAGAAGCACGCTCGCGAATTTCTGACGCCGCAGAGCACGTGAAATGGCCGCGCCCGTGGATCGAGGAAGATGGCATGTCTTCTGCGATAGGCCCTTCGCCCGCGCCGTGGGCGAGTGAGGTCGGACGATGTCTCAGGTCACGAAGTTGAAGATGCCGCTGCCGAAGCCGGTCCCCGCCGCGTCCGCCACGCTGGAGCTCAGCGACGCGGTCACCTGGCTGAGCGAGCACCTCGGCTACCCGGCGCCTTCGCGGCAGGACTACGAGACGCGCCACGGGCTGCGCCGCCGACCCTGACCTCGTGAGCACCGGTAGGACCCGCGCATGCCCGTCGCCGGGGAGACGCTCACCGCGGACGACCTGCACGACGCGTGGCTCGCGCTCTCCCTCGACGAGCGTTCGGAAGGGTTTCAGCTCCTCTCGCGCAGCGACGCCGAAGAGGTCTTCGAGGGGCTGAGCTCGCGGGATCAGGCCGCGCTGCTCGGCGTCCTGCCCGCGAAGGAGCGCCGCCTGTGGTTGCGCTCGTTGCCGCCCGACGACACCGCCGACCTCTTGCAGGAGGCGCCGCGCGAGGAGCGGGAGGCGCTGCTCTCGCTGCTCGACGATCCCACGCGCGTGGAGGTGCAAGGCCTGCTCGCCTACGCCGAGGACGTCGCCGGCGGGCTCATGAGCCCCCGCTTCGCGCGCGCGCGCCCCGACATGAGGGCCGACGAGGCCATCGCCTATCTGCGCCGCCAAGCGCGCGGTGACGTCGAGACCGTCTATTACGTGTACGTGCTCGACGCGTCCCAGCGCCTGCTCGGCGTCGTCTCCTTTCGCCAACTGTTCGCGGCCAGACCGCACACGCTCATCGAGGAGCTGATGGAGCGCGACCTGCGCACCGTCAGAGAGGGCACCGATCAGGAGGAGGTGTCCCGCCTCGTCAGCGACAGCGATCTGCTCGCGGTGCCCGTGCTGGACGCGCTCGGCCGCATGCGCGGTGTCATCACCGTGGACGACGTCGTGGACGTGGTCGAGGAGGAGGCCACCGAGGACGTGCAGCTCATCGGCGGCTCCGAGCCCCTCGACATGCCGTACCTCGAGGCCAGCATCTGGCGCGTGCTGCGAAAGCGCGGCGGCTGGCTCGTCGTGCTGCTGCTCGGTCAGATGCTGACCGCCACCGCCATGGGCCGCTTTCAGGACGAGCTCGCCAGCGCCGTCGTGCTCGCGCTGTTCATCCCGCTGGTCATCTCGTCGGGCGGCAATTCGGGCTCGCAGGCCTCCACGCTCGTCATCCGCTCGCTCACGACGGGGGAGGCGCGGCTCGCGGACTGGTGGCGGGTATTGCGGCGCGAGCTGCTCATCGGCGCGCTGCTCGGCGGCCTGCTCGGCGTCATCGGCTTCGCGCGCGTGGCGCTGTGGGACGCGACCTTCCACAGCTACGGAGAGCACGCGCCGCGCGTGGCCGTCATCGTCGGCGTCAGCCTGCTCGGCGTCGTGCTGTGGGGCAGCCTGACGGGGGCCATGCTGCCGTTCTTGTTGCGGCGGCTGAAGCTCGACCCGGCCAGCGCGTCGGCGCCGCTCGTGGCCACGATCATCGACGTCACCGGCATCGTGCTCTACTTCTCGCTGGCGAGCTTCGTCCTGCGCGGCGCGCTGTGAGCATGGGTGAGCCGAAGCCGGCGCTTGCTCGCGGACGCCGGGCGCGCGAGCATGTGCGCGTGAATCGCCTCTCCGTTCGCTGCCTCGTCCTTGGCTGCCTGCTCGTGCTCGTCGCCGGCTGCGCCTCGGGCGAGGCCTACCAGAAGGACGACGCCTACTACGAGGGCTACGGCGGCGCGCAGCCGACCAGCAGGAGCACGGACGCACCCCAGGCGATGGCGGAGTCCGACGACGGCGGTGGCGGCTTCTTCGACTTCAGCGGCGTGAGCGTCCAGGGCATGTTTGGCAGCCCGTCCGGCGCCGAGGTGCGCCCTCGCGAGCGCGTCGCGCAAGCGCCGCCGGCTCCGCCGCGCACGCCGCCACCTGCCGAGCCCGCGCCGGAGGAAGCGCCCGCTGTCGCCGACGATCGCGCGCCGCAAAAGCGCCTGCTCATCTACACCGGCGACTACACGTTGATGGTCGCGAACGTCGACGAGAGCGTGAAGGCGCTCATCGCGCTGGCGGAAAAATTCGGCGGCTACCTGGGCAGCCGCCAGGACGGGGTCGTGAGCGTGCGCGTCCCCGCCGAACGCTTCTTCGAGCTGACCAAGGAACTGCCCGCGTTCGGCACCATCACCGGCGAGTCCGTGCACGCGCGCGACGTGACCGCGCAGTTCGTCGACCTGCAGCTACGCCTACAGACCGCAGAGCGAAGCCGCGCGCGCTTGCTCGAGCTGCTCTCGCAGGCGACCAAGATGGAGGACATCCTCGCCATCGAGAAGGAGCTCCGGCGCCTGACCGAAGAGATCGAGACCATGAAGGGTGAGCTGCGCCTGCTCTCTGATCAGATCGCGTTCTCGACGCTGACCGTGCGCTTTTACGCCAACGCGCCGCCGCCGAGCCCGTATCCGCAGCGCAAGATGAGCCGCTTCCCCTGGATCAACGCCGTCGGCATCGAGCGGGTGCTCTATGACTTCTGACCGCCGCGCCTCGCTGCGTGTCGTCATACGCGTGGCCCTGCTGAGCGCCTCTCTCGGCCTGTTGTCGTCGTGCGTGAGCATGCAAGTGCCCGAGCGCTTCCTCGTCACCACGCGCGGCGCGGACGAGCTGAAGGCCATCACGCCCGAAGAGACCAAGCTCTGGCTGCGAGAATTCAACGATCCCGATCGGGGCGATCTCGCCTTCTGGTCCGAGGCCTTGCGCCGTGACCTCGTCGAGAACCGCGGCTACACGCTGCTCTCCGAAGGCAAGATCGAGGACGCGGGCGGCAACGTCGGCACGGAGCTCGTGCTCGAGGCGACGATTCAGGGACGCGCCGTACGCGAGCTGCTGGCGCTGTTCGTCTTCCCCGGCGCGTTCGACAACCGCATCCGCGTGGTCGAGCTCGTCGGCGAGAAGGAGCCGTTCGAGGCCGCGCTCGACGAGGTGCGCGCGAGCATCAAGACGCTGAAGCCTTGAAGGGGCGTGCGGGTCGGCCATCGCTCAGAGCGTGATCCGCACGTCGGAAGCAGGCGTCTCACCCGACGCGAGGCGCTCGAGGCGCTCGAGCGCGGGGGAGCTTTCGGCGGCCTGTTCCATGACGACAGCACGAAGCGCGAGCCACGCGGCACGGCTCATTGGCAGGGCGCCGGTCTCCCAACGAGAGACGGTCTCCTGCGCGACGTCGAGCAGCGACGCGAGGCGCGTCTGGGGAATGCCGAACGCGCGCCGCATGAAAGAGAACGTCTCGCCGTCGATGGGGCCTTCCACGGCGAGTGCCTGCGCGACGGCGCGCTCGAAGCGCTTCGCGTCCTCGCCCTCGATGACGTAGTCATCGGCTCCCGGCTCCCAGGTGACGGGGACCTCGGCAGAGAAGGTGCGGCCAGCGACCTTTCGGGTGAGCGGGAGCGTCTTCGGATGCTCTTGCATGGCTGACCTCATGGGGGCGGATGGGCGGTTACAACGACGACGCGGCCGATGAGAAGCACGACAACGGCATACGCCTCGCCGTTCGTGATGGGGCCGTAGATCTTCCACTTCACGCCGTCGTCGCTTTGTGGCTCGGCGTGGCTCGGCGTGGCTCGCATGTGCGAGGGCGTGCTCGATGTCCTCAACCGTGAGACCACGCGCAGGAAGCGACTCCATCTCCGCGTGGTAGGTGAAGGCCACACGACCGCCTTCAGCGGCCGCGGCGACTGTCCTCAGGGCCCCGCGCGGGTCCATGACCAATCTTAGTTCCGCTATGATGTTACGTCAAGTACCGTCGTAGCTTGATGACGCCCTGATGGCCTATTGACCGTCGCTCTACGCCGCCGTCGCCGCTCCCGGTGTTCCGGGATCAGAACTGTCGGCAGTCGGCGGGCCCGATATTGCGGGAAGCTCACGCGACGTCACGAGGCCCTTCAACCCTGGCGGATGAACTCCGCGGGGTCTCCCCAACGCGCCTCTTCGGTCGGGTCGAGCTTGCGCAGCGTCTCGAAGCGGAAGATGCCGGTCGAGTGACCGTCGCTGAAGTGGAACAGGATCGCGTAGCGGCCGACGGGCTCGGCGCCGCTGATGCCCTGGACCTGGTTCTCGACGTAGCGGATGGCGCCGCCGTGCCCTTGGCACTCCGCGCACGGGCAGAAGCCGCGCAGGCGGGAGATGGGCAGCTTGCTCTCGTGCCCATCGCCCCAGCGGATGAGCACCGCGCGGGCGTCGTTGTCGACGTGGATGTCCTTGGCGTTGAACTCGGGGGACGTCTTCATGGGGACCTGTGCCTGGAGCGCGGAGGGAAGCTCTCTGTCGCTCTTCTTGTTATTGCTTCTCGCGCCGGGGGCAAGCACGCTTTCCGCACACCTGTATCCGCGCTCGCGCGCGGACCCGAAGGACATCGTGCAGGAGCTGGCGCCCGCCATCCACGCTCGCGGACTCGAGAAGCGCTACGGCAACGTGCAGGCGCTCACGGGCCTCGACGTCGTCGTGCCGCGCGGCTCGGCCTTCGGGCTCATCGGCGAGAACGGCGCCGGCAAGACCACCTTCATCAAGCTGCTGCTCGGCATCGCGCACCCCTCGAGGGGCGAGGTCTCTGTGCTCGGCGGTCAGCCGAGGGACGTCGCTGTGCGCCGCCGCATCGGCTACCTGCCCGAGCGGCTCGAGCTGCCGCCCGCGTACACACCGGTGCGCTTTTTGACCAGCGTCGGCAAGCTCAAGGGGCTCAAGAAGCGCGAGCTCGACGACCAGGTGCCGCGCGTGCTCTCGCAGGTGGGCCTCGCCGAGAGCGCTTGGCAACGGCGCACGCGCGGCTTCTCGAAGGGCATGCGCCAGCGCACGGGGCTCGCGGCGGCGCTGCTCGGCAAGCCCGACCTGCTCGTGCTCGACGAGCCCACGGACGGCATCGATCCCGTCGGGCGCGCGCACATCCGCCAGGTGATAAAGCAGGCCAAGCAGGACGGCACCACGGTGTTTTTGAACAGCCACCTGCTCGCCGAGACCGAGCGCATCTGTGACCACGTCGCCATCGTGTCGAAGGGCCGCGTGGTGCGGGCGGGCAGCCTCGAGTCCCTGCGCGCCGAGAGCGCCTTTCGCGTCACCTTCCAGGCTCTGGACGGGCTCGAGGACAAAGCCGCGCGGCACGGCTTCGTCCCCGACGTGGAGGCGCGCAAGGCAGGACCGGCGGCGGCCTTCCGCCTCGAGGCCGCGTCGGCCGAGGCGCTCAGCGCCGCGCTGCAGGGAGCGCTGGCGGACGGCCTCGTCGTCGTGGAGGTCGTGAAGGCGCTGCGCGATCTCGAGAGCGTGCTCGCAGAGGTCATGCGCGAGGGCGCCGGAGCGAGCCGCTCGGAGACGGGCTCATGACGGTGCTGCTCATCGCCGCCGACGTCGTGCGCGAGGCCTTCGCCCGGCGCTATATGATCGCGCTGTTCGGCTTCATCGTGCTCTTCCTCATCGGCCTCACGCTGGCGGTGGACCTCGAGATCGTCGAGGGCGCGCTCGCGGCCGGCCGGCTGTTCGGCACCAACCTGACCAACGCCATCGTCCCCGTCGACGTCGTCTTGCGCTCCATCTTTCAGGTGGTGGCGCTGTTCACCTTCTACGTGGGCTTATTGTTCGGCGTCGTCGCCTCCGCCGACATCGCGCCGAAGATGCTCGCGCCCGGCCGCGTGGAGCTCTTGCTCTCCCTGCCCGTGCGCCGGACCGAGCTCGTCCTCGGCACGTACCTCGGCGTCGGCGTCATCGCGTCCCTGACGACGGCGTTCGCGGTCGGCGGGGTGTCGCTGGTGCTCTTCTACAAGGCCGAGCTGGTCACCTCGGCGCCCGCGCTCGGCGCGCTCATGGCCGTCGCCGGCTTCCTGCCCCTCTACGGCGCCATGCTGCTGGCGACGTCGCTGGTACGCTCGAGCGCGCTCGCCGCCGGCGCCGGCATCTTCCTCTACCTAGCGGGCCTCGTGACGAGCGACCGCGAGCAGTTCCTCGGCTTCTTCCGCGATGGGCTCGCGCGCGAGCTGCTCGGCGTCGTCATCGCCCCGCTGCCCCGCCTCGGGGCGCTCGCGGACGCCGGCGCCGCGGCGGCCTCGGGGGACGGCGTGAGCTGGGCCGTGTTGTTCCCCGTCCTCGGCGGCGCGCTCGCCTTCACCGGCGCCACCGTCGCGCTCGCTTGCTTCCTCGTCTCAGGGAAGGACTATTGATGTCCACGGCCAGGGGCCCTGCATGAAACGCAACCGCATCGTGCTCCTCATCGTCGCGGCGCTGCTCATCGCCGCCGGCGTGCTCTCGTCGCGCTGCGCGGATGAGGCCAAGGCGCCCGCCGACAAAGAGGCGCGCGCGGAGGCGCAGCAGCGGGCCGAGCGTGTGGTGTTCCCGCGTGACGCGCGCGCCCGACGACGTCCGCCGCCGGCAGCGGCGCCGGCCGGGCGGAGCGAGCGACGTCGCGAGCCGAGCGCCGATCCGATCCAGCGGGCCATGGCGTTCCCCGACGGGGGCGCGGTGTTCATCGAGGTGAACGCCATCCGCCACTCGGAGCTGGTCGAGCGGCTCCTCGCCTGCCGGCAGGGGGACGCGGCCGACGCCATGCGCCGCTTCCAGGACGAGCTCGGCATCGATCCGCTCGAGGACGTCGACCGCATGGCGCTGCACAACGACGTGTTCGCCGCCAGCGGCTTCTTCGAGGAGCTGAAGCTACCCGGCGAGGTCGCCGCCCCCGAGGCCTACGGCGACGAGACACGCATCTACCGCCTGCCGAACGTCGACGACCCGAGCCAGCCCGCCGCCGTGGTCGCGCGCGTGGGCGACGGGCTCTTGCTGCTCGGCGAGGACGAGGCGCAGGTGAAGGCCGCCGTCGATCGCGCCGAAGGGCGCGGGGGCGACGACGTCAAGGCCCTACCGCCCGACGTCACCGGCACGGAGATCTACGGCCGCTTCGGTCCCGAGCTGCTCGCCGAGCTCCTCGGCGGCCCCGAAGGCGCGCCGCCAAACCCCCTCGTGCAGCGCGTGACCGAGATCGTCACCGACGGCACCGTGCGCGTGCTCGTCGACGACGCGGTCAGCATGAGCCTCGATCTCGAGACCCGCGACGAGCAGGCCGGCGAGGACCTCGCGAAGGCCGTCGGCGGCGCGCTCGCGGGCGCACGCCAGCGGGCCGAGATCGCCGGCGACGAGGAGCTCGCCGCCCTGCTCGACAAGGCGCGCGTGCTCAAACAGGAGAACGGACGCTTCGGCATCGACATCGCGGTGCCGGGGGAGACGGTGCTCGAGGCCATGGGCTGTCCGTCGTCGTCGGCGCCGGTGGGTGCGAACGATGACGGCGAAGCTGCAACCGATCCTTGAGCATGGCGCCAGCACACCCCGCTCGATTGCTGCCCTCGGCACAGAGCCACAGAGCCGCAGAGCCGCAAAGGAACCGCGTTTGTGTTCTCGCTGGGCGGCTTTGCGGTTTTGCGTGAGGACTTCCGTCCAGCGCTCGAGCTATTGCGGCGCACCGAACCTGACGAGGGTGCCGGGTAACGCGTCCGTGCGGTGATCGAAGACGTGCATCTCGGGCAGCTCTCTGCCTTCGCCGAAGCGGGCGAGCGTGTCGTCACGCCAGTTGCGCACGACGTCACGGTTGTGCCGCACGGCGCCCGACACGGCGCCGAACACGCCGCCCGCGTACCAGCCGACCTCGAACAGCGTCAGCACGAGGGCGAGCCCCCACTGGCCGCTGATCCAGGCGCTCACGGTCGCGAAGATGAACAGGCCGTTCCACACGAGCGAGGTGAGGCCGACGCCGTAGCGGCCGAGGTAGAAGTGTCCGAGGCCCGGGATGAGCGAGAGCGCGCCGGCGAGGATGGCGTTCTTCTCCTCGAGGGACTCCCGATCGACGAGGGCTTGCGCGGCGCCGGCGGCGGCTTCGGCGTGTGCGCCGCCCGCCTGCGCGATCTCGGTGAAGTACTGGTGCGCGGGCTCGAATTCGCCCGCGTCGAAGTGCCCCCAGGCGAGCAGCCACTTGGCCTCCGTGCGCAGGGCGGCTGGCGCCACGGCGTCTTCGACGATGACGCGCAGGCGCGGCTTGGCGAGCTCTGGGCGCTGGTCCTGCAGATAGGCCTTGCCGGCGCCGAAGAGCGCGGTCCAGCGCTGCTCCGAGACCGTGGTGCGCTGGGCGACGCCGTCGAGCTGGCGGCCGGCGGCGTCCCACTGCTCGCCGCGCAGGAGCGCCTCCCCGATGGCGAGCGCCGCGCGCGGGGCCTCCTCATGGCGGCCCTTCACCTCGAACAGGAAGCGACGGTACTCGGTGATCGAGCGATACCAGTCACCGTCGAGGAACAGGTGATCGGCGAAGCCGAGGGTCTCCGCGGCGCCGGCGGGCGCGGCGGGGAGCTCGCTGGCGCTCGTCGTCGAGGGCGCGGCCGCGGCAGGCTCCGGCGCGCTCGGCTCGGCCTCGGCGGGCTCGGCGTTCGGCTCCGCCGCGGGGGCGGACGCCTCGGGCGCGGCCGTCGTCGTCGCTGGCTCTCGTGGCGTCTGCGCGTTCGCCGCGACGGCGCCTCCCACGCAGGTGAGGAGCGGCAGCGCGGCGATCAGGACCTTTCGGGCGAGCATCGTTCCTCCACGTCGTCCCCGTCGTCGGGCGCGCGGAGAGTGTTGCCGTTCTTGCACTTTGGCAAGGGTTTCGTGCCCAACCGCGCCTCGGTGTCCTCGACGTCGGCAGCGTCGACGACACCTACGCGCTCGTTTGCGGCGGACAGCTCGAGCGGCTCCTCGGGCACCGGCGGCGGGAAGGCGCTGATCCGTCCGGGGATCCAGAACTCGTAGTTGTCGACGGGATCGTAAAAGCGCGGCTGCGGCGAGCCGGGCATGTCGAGCTCGGGCAGGCGCCGCACCGACGACGAGCTCTCGTCGGTGATGACGCGCTCGAGGCCGAGGAAGACGCCGACCACGCCGTGGCGCGCCACCGCCTGGTTCGCGAAGCGCGAGCACGTCGGGTAGTGCTGGCAGCGCGGGCCGTCGACCTTCGTGATGAAGCTCGAGTACACCAGCGCCGCGAGATAGAGCGGGTTCGCCGACAGCGAGCTGCCGACCTCGTTGCCGCGCTTGTGGGCGAGCTCGGGCAGATCGGGATCGACGCGCAAGGGCGGCGGCGGCGGCCCGGAGGCGGGCACCTTCGCCGGGTCTCCGACGACGGGGTGCGCGAAGCGCTGCCGCCCTTCCTTGCCCGCGCGCTGCACCGAACGGACCTCCCCGGCGTCCCAGGGACCAAAGGGCACGTCGCGCTCCCCCGCGAGCGAGGGGCTCGCGGTCACGACGGCCAGGAGGCTGATGAGCGCGCTCTGTGCGAGGTGCATGACGTGTCCTTGTGACGTGTCGTCGTGACGTTACTCGTGACGTTACTCGTGATCGTGCGGCGTCAGCCCGGGCACGGGCACCGTCCCCGGCGTCGCCGGCTCTTTGGCTTCCTTCGCCTTGCGCGCCGCGCGCGCCTCGGGGTTCGCTTGCTCCTTCTGCGCGACGCGCAAGGCGCTCTGCACCTCCGGTCGGGCGTCGCCCGCCAGCCTCGCGAGCGCGTCTCTCGCCGCGTCGGTGCTGCTGCCGCCGAGCACGTCGATGACCTCGAGGAGATCGCGCTCGGCGAGCGGCGGACCTTTGCCCGAGAGCGCGGCCACCGCGTGCACGGCGGCCGGCTCGGGGGCGGCGGGGGCCTGCGCGAGCACCGCGCGGCAGACGCGACAGCTCGGCTGCTGCTTCGTCAGCTCCGTGAGCACCTCCTCGGCGACCTTGCGCGCGTCGAACGCCAGCGCGCGCCGAGCCCCTCGCAGCGTGCGCGCGGCGCCGTCGCCCCCCGCGCTCACGCCGAGATCGAGGCGACGGCCGAGCGCCGCGTCGAAGGGTGAGAGCAGGTGCGCCTCCGAGAGGAGCGCCCGCGTCTCCTCCGTGGCGGCCGGCTCCGGAGCCTCTGCCGTCCCCTCGCTCGCCCCCGCCACGGCGGCGGACGCGGCCTTGGCCTGCGCGAGCGTCGCCCGCGCGCGCGCGAGGCGCGCGAAGTCATCGTCGCTGCCGACCGCCTTCGCGCCCCACTCGCTCACGCACGCGGCGTCACCCGCGAGCGCGCAGGTCTCGGTCGCGGTCCACAGGCAGTCGAGCGCCACGCCGAAGGGCAGGCCGCGCGTCGTGCAGACCTTCAGCGCCTTCGCCTTGGCCTCGCTCACCTTGCCGTGTCCCGCGGCGAGCTCGGCGTCGAGGAGGGCGGCCTCCGCCGCGAAGCCCGGCTGCTTCTTCAGCTCCGCGACCAGCGGCGCCGTGTCGTCGAGCCTCCCCGCCGCCAACAGCTCGCGCGCGAGCCAGTAGCGCACCTCGCCGCGCTCGGTCTCGGGCAGCGAGGGCAGCACGCCTTCGAGCACGCGCGCCCCTTCGTCGACGTCACCCGCGCTCATGAGCGCGCGCCCGCGCAGCGCGACGAGCGGCGCCGGCACCCGCGCCTCGCCGAGCGCCGCCCTGCCTTCGTCGAGGACGCCGAGGGCCTCGTGGGCGAGCCCGAGGTCGAGCGAGACGCGCGCCAACAGCCCGCGCGCGCGCGCGCTCTCGGGCTTGCCGTCGAGGGCGATGCGCGCTTGATGGAACAGCTCGTCGCCGCGCTGGCCGAGAGCGTGGCGCGCGAGCGAGAGGAGCAGCGCGGTGTCGGCGTCGAGCCGCGTCGAGGTCGACATGACGTCGACGAGCTTCTCGCCCTCGAACACGCGCCCGGCGGCCACGGCGACGAAGGCGCGCGCCGCCTGCGCCACCGACGTGCCTCCCTCGAAGGTGGCCGCGAACGCGGCGAGCCCGTGCGCGTCGGTGAGGCGCTCCTTGTAGCCCATCGCCGTCGGCTCGAGCACGAGCCCCGCCGCGACGAGCGCCGCGCCGAGCGCGCGATCACCGTCCGACTCCGCGGAGGCAAACACCGACGTCGCGCTCGCGGCCAGCGCCGCGGCGGCCCCCTCGTCGAGCGAGTGCAGCGCGGCCAGCGCGGACGCGATGTGCGTCGAGAGCGCGCCGTCCGGGGTCACGCTCACGAGGCGTCGCTCCATCACGGTGGAGCCCCACGCCGCCGTCGCCATGTTGGGGAACGGCGGCCGCTTCGGCGGCTGCTTCTGGGCGGTCTCTCTCGCCGCCGCGGCGACGGGCTCGGGCGCCGGCTTCGCGTCGTCGTCAGCACAGGCCGCGAGCGCGACGACCGAGGCGAGCAAGAGCGCCGAGGGGGCGCGCGAGTGGGGGCAGTTCCTGCGCATGCAGCGCATTCATCCACACGACGCCGACGAGCACAACCACTCGCTGCGCCCCCCCTCCTCGACGAAGCTGCGCGCAGACGCTGGCCGGACGCGAGGGAGTTGCAGAGGCTGGCATGAGCGATGAAGACCGGTGAACGCTTCCCGTGGCGGGCGCTCGGCGAGCCCCGAGCGCCCGCCGCGCCGCGCGCGGCACCGCCGTCTCCGGCCGCCACACGAGCCGCCCCACCGAGAGGAACACCCTGATGTCAGAGGACCTGCTCGCACCGCTCTCTGCCGACAAGGACCTCGTCGCCGTCATCATGGCAGGCGGCGCCGGCACGCGCTTTTGGCCCGCGTCGACGGAGGCGCGCCCAAAACAGTTCCTGACCTTCTTCGGCGAGCGCTCGCTGCTGCAGTTGAGCTACGACCGCATCGCGCCGCTGGTCGGGAGCGAGCGCGTCCTGGTGCTCACGAGCGAGCGCTTCACGGACCTCGTGCGCGAGCAGCTCCCGCAGCTGCCGGCCGCCAACATCATCGGGGAGCCGCTGCGCCGCGACACCGCCGCGGCCGTCGCCTTGAGCGCGCTCGTCGTCCAGAAGCGCTTCGGCGACGTGGTCATCGCGACCCTGACGTCCGATCACCTCATCACCCCCGCCGAGGACTTCCGCGCCGCGCTGACCTCGGCGGCGAAGGGCGCGAAGGCAGGTCACGCGCTCTACACCTTCGGCATCGAGCCGGAGCGTGCCGCCACCGAGTACGGCTATCTCGAGACAGGCCGCGAGCTGCTCAACGACGACGGCGTCAGTCACCTCGCGCTCGAGCGCGTGGTGGAGAAGCCCGACGCGGCGCGCGCGCAGACGTTCCTCGCCGGCGCCAAGCACCTCTGGAACAGCGGCATGTTCGTGTGGCGCGCGTCGTCGATCCTCGCCGAGCTCGAGCGCCAGCTCCCCGAGCACCTGCGTCACCTGCGCCCCGCCCTCGCCTACGATCAGACGCCCGACTGGCAGCGCGCGCTCTCGGAAGCCTTCGAGCCGCTCACGCGCACGAGCGTCGACTACGGCGTCATGGAGCACGCCCGCGAGGTGCGCTGCGTGCGCGGCCGCTTCTCGTGGAGCGACGTCGGGGGCTTCGGCGCGCTCGCCGCCCACCTCGAGCGGGACGAGCACGACAACGCTCACCGCGGCCGCGTGTCCGCGCTCGACGCCGACCACAACCTCGTCTTCTGCGAGGACCCGCACGAGCGCGTCGCCCTGCTCGGCGTCAGCGACCTCGTCGTGGTGCGCGCCGGGCGCCGCACGCTGGTGATGCCGCGCGCGCGCGCCGAACAGATCAAGCAGCTCGTGAACACCCTGCCGGAGGAAGAGCGTTGAGCACCGACCGCGTCCCCTGCTTCAAGGCCTATGACATCCGCGGGCGCGTGCCCGACGAGCTCAACGAGACCATCGCGGGCGCCGTGGGGCACGCCTTCGCCGCCCTCTTCAAGCCGAAGAAGGTCGTGGTCGGCTTCGACGTGCGCCTCTCGAGCCAGAGCATCGCGCACGCGCTCTGTAACGGCTTCATGTCCGCCGGCGTCGACGTCATCGACATCGGCGTCTGCGGCACCGAGAACGTCTACTTCGCGGCCAAGCACCTCGAAGGCGAGGGCGTACACGGCGGCGTCATGGTGACCGCCAGCCACAACCCGGCCGACTACAACGGCATGAAGCTCGTCAGCACCGGCGCCGTGCCCATCAGCGGCGACAGCGGCCTGCGCGAGATCGAGCGGCTCGTCGCGCGCGGCGACTATTCCGGCGCGGCCAACAGCGGCAGCATCGACCAGCGCGATCTGATGCCCGCCTACCTCGAGCATCTGCTCGGTTACGTCGACCCGAGCGCGCTTGCGCCGCTGAAGATCGTCGTCAACGCCGGCAACGGCTGCGCGGGTCCCGTCATCGACGCGCTCGAGGAGCAGCTGCCGTTCACCTTCGTGAAGGTGCACCACACGCCCGACGGCACCTTCCCAAACGGCATCCCGAACCCGCTGCTCGAGGAGAACCGCGCCGCCACCGCCGACGTGGTGCGCAAGGAACGGGCCGATCTCGGCATCGCCTGGGACGGAGACTTCGATCGCTGCTTCTTCTTCGACGAGACCGGCGCCTTCGTCGAGGGCTACTACATGGTCGGCCTGTTCGCCGCCGAGATGCTCGAGCGAGAGCCCGGCGCCGCGATCATCTACGACCCGCGCCTGACCTGGAACACGCTCGAGATGGTGCAAGAGCGAAGGGGCCGTCCGATCATGTCGAAGACGGGGCACGCGTTCATCAAGGAGCGCATGCGCAAAGAGGACGCGCTCTACGGCGGCGAGATGAGCGCGCACCATTACTTTCGCGACTTCGCCTATTGCGACAGCGGCATGATCCCCTGGCTGCTCGTGGCCGGCGTGCTCTCGCGTACGGGCAAGAAGCTCTCGGAGCTCGTCGCCGATCGCGCGGCGCGCTTCCCGGTCAGCGGCGAGATCAATCGAGCGCACAAGCACCCGTCGCTCGCCATGCAGCGCGTGTTCGAGAGCTACGAGGAGGACGCGACCAGCATCGACCGCACGGACGGGCTCTCGATGGAGCTCGACGGCTGGCGCTTCAACGTGCGCATGAGCAACACGGAGCCGCTCCTGCGCTTGAACGTGGAGTCGCGCGGAGACGCGGAGCTGATGCGGCAGAAGACGAAGGAGCTGCTCGGGATCATCGACGCGGCGGGCTGAGGCTCGAACGGGTACCGGGCCAAGGACGAGCCGTAGCGCCGGCGCTCCGCGCGGTGGTGACCCGCCACGCGCCGCCACCGCTTGCTCCCCGCCGCAGCGGATGTGACGTCGCCAAAGAGGCACAGCGACGGAGGATGGAAGGAGGCGCGACATGCCCGCGCCCGAGCTCTCTCTCGTTCCCTCGCTCACGTTCGCGGACGCCAGCAAGGCCATCGACTTCTACCAGAAGGCCTTTGGCGCCGAGGTCGACAGCGTCATGCGCAACCCGCACGACAACAGCGTCATGCACGCGGCCATCCGCATCGGCGGAGGCACGCTCTATCTCGGCGACGACATGATGGGCCGCGGCCGCACCGTCGAGGCAGGCTACGCCGCGGCCTGCACGCCGACGCTGCAGGTGCCCGACGCCGACGCGACCTTCCAGAAGGCGATCGACGCCGGCTGCCAGGAGGACATGCCGCTCGAGGACGCCTTCTGGGGCGACCGCTACGGGCAGCTGAAGGACCCCTTTGGCCTCGTCTGGGCGGTGTTGAGCCCGCACGAGGAGGTGAGCCGCGAGGAGGTCGAGCGGCGCGCGAAGGAGATGTTCGGCAAGGGTAAGCCCGGCGGCGACGGGCAGCAGGGGGCGAGTGCCTGAACGCGCTGCGGCAGAGGCCAGGCATACGGGGCGGAAGGAGTACGCCCGAATGGCAAGCGGCCTGACTGCACTCGTGGGACCCGCCTGGCCAAACACGGGCGCGCGCGCCGCGACTACCGCACCCGCACGAGCACGACGCCATCCCCGCGCACGCCAAGCCGCCGAAACTCGCCGCTCTGCTCGAGCTCCTGCGCGAGCGCGTGCCCTCGCACCGAGGTGAAGATCGCGGCACCCACATCGTGCTCGCGGAGGAAGCGCAGCAGTCGCTCGCCGCCGCTTTCATACGAAGCAAAATAGGCAGCGACGAAGGCCGGCGAATAGAGATCGATGCGCGGATCGATGACCGGCCGGAGCGCCGGGGTGCCCGCGTACACGAGGTACGAACCGTCGGTGTACTCATTGAAGACGGCGCCCCGGTAGCCGCTCGATCCGAGCAGGCTCACGGCCCCCGATGCCGCCGCACGCGAGACCCCGAGGCCGAGCGGTACGTGGCGCGTGCTCGCGTGGGTCACGCCGAAGGCGAGCGTGCTCGTGACGAGGGCCAGCAGCAACGCGAGCAAGGCAGCGAGAGGCGCGCGCCGAACGCCGCTCCGTCGCAGCAGCGCGCCGAGGCCGGCGACCGCGAGCGGGAAGGCGAAGCAGAGCGCGTAGGGCATGAAGCGCCACGAGATGAGCGCCAGCGTCGTCAACGCCGCCAGCAACGTGAGCTCGACGACGGGGCGGCGGCGGCGCAGCAAGAGGCTGGCGAAGGCGGCGAGCACGAGCGCGCCGGACTGGAAGAAGGGCGCGTAGCTCCTGTGCGCGGGCTCGAAGAAGGGGCGCCATTCGAGCACCCACTGCTTGATGTCGCCGCGCAGGAGCGAGAGCTCGAGCGCGTGCGTCAGCAGGCCGAAGCCATAGGGATTGATGGCTGCCGCGAAGACGCTGAGCGGCGCGACGCCGAGCGGCAGGAGCGGCCTGTGCACGCTCCTGCCGCCTGTGCCCGGCGAGAGCAGCGCGGCCACCGACGAGAGCACGAGCGCGGCCGGCACGAGCAGCACCGAGCCGTGTAGGTTTGCCCACAATGTCGTCAGCGGCAGCGCCAGCCAGAGCCACCTCGGGTGTCCCGCGCGCCAACGCGCCAGCAGCAGGAAGAGCGCCGCCGCGCAGACGAGGGAGAATAGATAGGGGCGCATCTCGACGAGGCCCGAGAGCGCGAGCACGCCGACGAGGGCGATCGGCAGCAGCGCGGGTCCGCGCCAGGACGGCCGCGGCACGGTAGCGACGAGCAGCACCGCGAGCACGAACAGCAGCAGCGCGCGTAGGACGGGCAGCGCGCTCGGCGCCCCTCCCTCGTGCACCCACGAGAGGAGCACCTCGCTGCCCCACGAGTGCGCCACGAACGGGTGGCCTTGGGCGGTGGCCGAATAGGCGTCGACGGTCGGCACCGCGCCCGTCGCGAGCACGTCGGCGCCGATTCGCAGGTGGAACCAGATGTCGGTGTCGACGACGGGATAGAGGTTCTGCGCGACCAGCAGCATGAGCAGCGACGCCACCACGGCCCCTTCGAGCGCGCGCGGCGGCAGGGCCGGCAGCTTCGGGAGGGCGACGCCGAAGGCCACCAGCACGACGACGGCGAGCAGCGCGTTTCGCAGCGCCAGCAACGCGAGCGCGACGGGCTCGGCGGCGACCAGCGCGCCGTACCAGGTGGGGAACAGCACCCAGGTCAGCGCGCACAGGAGCGCGATCAGCAGCACCAGGCGCCTGTCCTTGTCGGCGCCCACGACGAGGAGGCAGGCGGGGCCGAGCACCCAGAGGAGGAATTGCGGGCTCAAGGTGGGCGCGCTGAGCGCGAAGGCGGCGAGCACGCCGGTCGCCCCGCGCGCCAGGCCGAGCCCGTCGTCGCGCGAGGACAGACGACGAACGCCGCACGCGAGCGCGAGCGTGATGACGACGGGGAAGACGAAGCGTGCGGCGCCGCGGAGCGACTCTGCCGCGGCGCCGAGGACGTGCCAGGCGTCCTGCGTGTAGGCGATGGTGCTCGCGTCGCCGCTCCACGCGAGCGCCGCCAAGGCCCAGCTGCTCTCGAGCTGTAGCGGACGGCTGTCCTGGAGCGTGAGGAACGACAAGACCGCGCGGCCGTCGACGAGCGCGGCGGGCACGAAGGTCGCGGCCACGACGACGACGAACACCAGCAGCGGCGGCACCAACACAGAGGGCGAGGCCCCTCGTCGCTGCGCCAGGCGGGCGAGCAGGAGCGGCAAGAGCAGCGCGGGCACCAGCTTGACGCTGAAGCCGAGCCCGAGCCACGCGGCCGCGCACCATGGACGCTCGGCAAGCGCGGCCTCGATGGCCAGCAGCGAGAGCGCCACCACGACGACGTCGAAGCGCTGCCACACGAGGGTGCCGAGCAGGGCCGAGGGGAGCACCCACGCGAGCAGCACCCGGCCGCGCGCCGCCCGCCCGCCGAGACGCGACGCGAGCCGCGACAGCGTCGTCAGCACCACGAGGTCGACGAGCACCATCTCGAGGGCGAAGGCGACGGCGAAGGAGCTGAGCGCGCGGGTGCACGCGGCGGGGAGCATGAACGTCGCGAGCGCGAGCGGCGGATACTCGAAGCCGAGGTCCGTGTACGGGCGGCTGCCGTCGAGGACGGCGGCGGCGAGCGGGTAGAAGCGATGCGCGTCCGCTCCCGGCGTGACGAAGAGCGCCCCGGCGCGCGTGATGCCCCAGGCCGCCCACGCGAAGACGAGGAGCGCGTGAGCGGAGCTCGCTGGAGGCGGTGGCGACGCGGCTTCACCCGACGACATGCTTCACTCTGGCATAGCGCCCGGCTGGCGCCATGATGCGCCCCGTTTCACGCGCTCGGTCGCTGGCGGAGCGAGGTGCGTGCAAGCGCAGCCCAGCATCAAGGCACGAGGACGATCTTCCCGGTGAGCCGCCCCGTGCGGCTGAGCTCGTGCGCGCGCTCGGCTTCGGCGAACGGCAGGCGCTCCGCGATGTTCACCTTCACGTCGCCGCGCGCGACGGCGTCGAGCACGGGCGCGAGCCGGTCGCCCTTCGGCGCGCCAAGCAGGAGCTTCGACGTGAACGGCGGCACGAACATCTGCAAGAGCGCGCCGACGTCTTCGCCCGACACGATCACGTGCCGGCCGCCCTTGGCGAGGAGAGCGCGGCATTGGGCGCCGGAATAGCCGCCGACGCAATCGACGACGAGAGAGAACGGCCCGTGCCCCTCGGCCTGCAAGAGCGGATCGCCTTCGGTGTAGTCGAGCACCACGTCGCCGCCGAGGGAGCGCACGAGCTCCGCGTTCCTACCGGAGCAGACCCCAGCGACGAACGCGCCCTCGATCTTGGCGAGCTGCACGACGAGCTGGCCTACGCCGCCCGAGGCACCGAGCACGAGGACGCGCCGCTGCGACGCCGGGACGCGGGGGAGCTTGCCGATCGTCGTAATCGACATCCGCGCCGTGACGCCTGCGACCGGAAGCGCGCCGGCGACCTCGAGCTCGACCTCGTCGGGGACGCGGCAGATCTGGTCCTCGCGCACGACGACGGTGTCCGCATACGACCCCCTTTGGCCACGAGAGAAGTCGGTGCCGCCCGCCACCCGATCGCCCACCGCGAACGCCGTTACGCCGCTGCCCACCGCGTCGATGACGCCGGCGAAATCGACCCCGACGACCACCGGCGGCGGCGGTCCAATGACGCGCGCCGCGGCTCGCAGCGGACCGAGCGAGCGCATCTTCCAATCCACCGGGTTCACGCCCGCGGCGCGGACGGACACGCGCACCTCACGGCGCCTTGGCGCGGGGGTGGGCAGCTCCAGCTCCACGAGGGGCTCGCCCTTCGTCCACGTTCGCTGCGCCATCGCTCTCATGGGTATCGCTCCAGAGGGACAAATCTCACGCAACGCCGCAACGCCGCAACGGGAAACACAATGTTTG
This sequence comes from uncultured Myxococcales bacterium, assembly GCA_964388085.1. Classification (GTDB taxonomy): domain Bacteria; phylum Myxococcota; class UBA727; order UBA727; family CAYLZW01; genus CAYLZW01. The sequence goes on from CAYLZW010000004.1 coordinate 70,116, forward strand.
TGTCCGGCGTCGCGGCGTTGCGTGAAACTCTTCCGGAGGTCGCGGAGCTCGCCAACACGCCTCAGAGCGGCAGCAGTCGCAAGACGTCGTTGAACAGCGCCACCACGACGAGGCACATCAGCATCGCGAAGCCGACCTTCACGGCGCGCTCGCGCGTTCTGGCGCTGATGCGCTGCCGGCTGACCGCCTCGATGCCGAACATCAACAGATGCCCACCGTCGAGCACGGGCACCGGCAGCAGGTTCACGATGCCGAGGTTCACGCTGATGAACGCCATCAGCGTCACGAAGCTCG